>NZ_CP033219.1:3744750-4080937 GCF_004006175.1 Parasedimentitalea marina | reverse complement strand
TGCTCACCGGCCAACGGGTTGGCTCCAGCCTGTCATACCCGTCCGGAGTTAGGCCCGACAGGCCCGAGATGTCAAAGTCGCGGCCCTGCGCAGCGGCCAGGTCTGACAGCTTGGCGTATTCGTCAAAGATGTCTGCCGGTGAGGCGTAGGTGAAGGCATCAGACCAGCCCATGCGGCGGCCTACTTCGGCAAGGATCTGCCAGTCTGGCCTGGCCTGTCCGGGCGCGGGTAGCGCGGCGCGTTGGCGGCTGATGGTGCGGTCAGAATTGGTGACGGTGCCGGATTTCTCGGCCCAGGCAGTGGCGGGCAACTGCACATCACACAGCCGGGCGGTATCCGTCGCGCCGGTGATGTCGCTGACCACGGTAAAGTCACAAGATTTGATCGCCGCAGTGACCGCGTCGGCGTCGGGCATCGATACAGCGGGGTTGGTGTGGATGATCCACAGCGCCTTGATATTGCCTGCGCCCACGGCGCTGAACATCTTGACCGCCTTCAACCCGGGTGCGCTGGGCATTGCTGGGGCCTGCCAATAGTCCTGCACCACTTGACGATGTACCGCGTTTTCCAGCTCAAGATGGCAGGCCAGCATATTGGCCAAGCCGCCCACCTCGCGCCCACCCATGGCGTTGGGTTGGCCGGTGACGCTGAAGGGGCCCATGCCGGGCTGACCGATGCGACCGGAGGCAAGGTGGCAATTCAGGATCGCGTTGACCTTGTCACTGCCCGAGGTCGATTGGTTGACCCCCTGACTGAACACAGTGACCACGCGTTTGGTGTTGATCCACAGATCGGTGAAGGCGCGGATCTGTTCGGGGCTCAGACCGGTGACGGATGTGTCAGTGCTGCGGGCGGCAGCAAAGGCCGCCCCGGCCCCTTCAACATGGGTCAGGAACTCTGGGTCATGGGCACCTGTCCGGTCAATTTCAGCCAAAAGTGCGTTGAATAGAGCCACATCAGCGCCGTTGCGCAGTTGCAAATGCATATCTGCGCCATCGCAGCTGGCGGTGCGGCGGGGGTCGACCACCACCAGCTTCATTTCAGGTCGCTGCGCGCGCGCAGCCTGGATGCGCTGGCTCAAAACCGGATGACACCAGGCCAGATTAGAGCCGACCAGAACAATCAGATCAGCCTGCTCCAGATCCTCATAGGTGCCGGGAACAGTATCACTGCCAAAGGCCCGGCGATGGCCGGCCACCGTGGACGCCATGCACAGCCGCGAGTTGGTGTCGATATTGGCCGACCCGATGAAGCCCTTCATCAGTTTGTTGGCCACATAGTAATCTTCGGTCAGCAATTGCCCCGAGACATAAAAGGCGACGCTGTCGGGTCCGTGTTCCGCAATGGTCTGCGAGAACCTGGAGGCCACCGTATCCAGCGCAGACTCCCAGTCGACCGTGACCCCATTGATGCGGGGGGCCAGCAAGCGGCCCTCTCGCCCGACGGTTTCCCCCAATGCGGTGCCCTTGGAGCACAGACGGCCCCGGTTGGTGGGGTGATCAGGGTCCCCGCGCACATCCAGTCCGCCTTGCCCGTTTGCGCGCAGCAGCACTCCGCAGCCCACGCCGCAATAGGGACAGGTGGACCGGACTTCGGGTAACGCGCTGCCGTCCATCACGCCGCTGCACCCTGCGCAGTGACCGCCGAGGCCGCAATCAGGATGCGACCCTGTTCGCATTTCACCGGGTAAGTTGCCACCGATCCTTCGTCAGCCCCCTGCGCCTGACCCGAGGCAAGGTCAAAGACCCAGTTGCGCATCGGGTCGGTCACTTGGGTGTCGTGCTGAATACCGTTGGACAGGGGGCCGGCCTTGCCGGGCAGGTAATCGTCCAGCGCAAACACCTGCCCCGAGGCGGTGCGAAACACGGCGATGTCACCGCGAGGGGTGCGCACTATGCGGGCGCCGCGGGCGGGGATGTCGTCAAACTTGCCGATGTCGATAAAGCCGCTCATTCTGCTGCTACCTTTGTGAAATCTGCCAGCGGAGCGAACTCGTGGGCGTCTTTGCCCTGTTTCACCCGCTCGGCCCAGGGGTCGATTTGATAGAATTGCTGTGAATAGTGGAACCGGTCCGCCAGTGCAGCGCGGTTTTCAAGATCATCAACGATCTGCTGTTTGATCCAGTCCAGCCCCACCTTGGCGATCCATTTGTAGGGACGGTGCAGATACTGCGCGCCCTCGCGGTATAGCTGGTAAAACGCACAAGACACTTGAATGGCGTCATTTTCACTGGCGACCTGCACCAGCAGCTCGGTCTGATGCAGGTCCAGCCCCGCCGCGCCGCCCACCAGAATCTGATAGCCGCTGTCGACACAGATGATGCCCAGATCCTTACAAGTGGCCTCGGCGCAATTGCGCGGGCAGCCTGACACGGCCAGCTTGAATTTATGCGGCGACCAGGCGCCCCACATGGCCTGTTCGATCTGGATACCCAGACCAGTGCTGTCCTGGGTGCCAAACCGGCAATGATCGGTGCCAACACAGGTTTTCACCGTGCGCAGACCCTTGGCATAGGCCTGACCCGACATCATGCCGGCCTTGCCCAGATCATACCAAATCGCGGGGAGGTCCTCTTTCTTGATGCCCAGCAGGTCGATCCGCTGACCACCTGTCACCTTGACGGTGGGCACATCATATTTGTCCGCCGCATCCGCAATCGCGCGCAATTCATCCGGAGTGGT
Organism: Parasedimentitalea marina; assembly: GCF_004006175.1. Lineage (GTDB taxonomy): Bacteria > Pseudomonadota > Alphaproteobacteria > Rhodobacterales > Rhodobacteraceae > Parasedimentitalea > Parasedimentitalea marina. The sequence goes on along the minus strand of NZ_CP033219.1, from coordinate 4,078,256 downwards.
GATACCGCCGAGCATCCGGGGCACCACCGAATAGGTGCCGTCCTTCTGGATGTTGGCGTGCACCCGTTCGTTGATGAAACGGCTTTTGCCGTCGTCCTCGTAAGCGCCGGGCCAGGCGCAAACCATGTAGTAGTTCAGCGCTGGGCGGCAGATGTGACAGCCGCACGAGGTCTTCCAGTCCAGTTCCTGCATTGCCTGCGGGATGGACTTCAGATCCTTGGCCACGATCAGTTTGCGCAGATCATCATGGGACAGATCACTGCACTTACAGATCACCTCTTTCTCGGGCATTTTGAACGCATCGCCCAGCGTGACGCCCAGCAAGTCCGCCACCAGACCGGCACAGCTGCCACAGGACGATGCTGCCTTGGAGTTTGCCTTTACCGTGTCCAGCGTATGGGCACCTGCCTGAATGGCCGCCACGATCTGGCCTTTGGAAATGCCGTTGCAGCCGCAGATTTCTGCATCATCCGGCAAGGCTGCAACGGCTGCCAACGGGTCCAGCGAGGACCCTCCCTGGTAGGCCGGTCCAAAGATCAGCGTATCGCGCATTTCCGAGATATCGGTGGTGTCCTTGATCAGGCCAAAGAACCAATTACCATCATCAGTGTCGCCATATAGGACAGCGCCTATCAAGGTATCGTTTTCGATGACCAGACGTTTGTAAACGCCGCGTGCCGGGTCGCGAAAGATGATGTCCTCGCGGTCCTTACCTTCGGCAAAGTCGCCGGCGCTGAACAGATCACAACCGGTGACTTTCAGCTTGGTCGAGACCTCTTTGGCGGTAAAAACAGCTGTTTCACCCAGCAACGTTTTGGCCGCCACCTTGGCCTGTTCATAAAGTGGTGCAACCAGACCAAACAGCGCGCCATTGTGTTCGACGCATTCGCCCACCGCCAGCACATCCTGATCTGAGGTCAGCAGGTGATCGTCGACATGGATACCGCGCCCCACCGCCAGTCCGGCCGCCTGCGCCAACCCAGTGTTTGGGCGGATGCCGACGGCCATCACCAGTAAGTCACAGGGCAGTTCGGTACCGTCATCGAGCAATAAGGCTCTAACATGGCCATTTTCTCCCAAAATCTCTTTGGAATTGGCCGAGCATTTGACGGTGATGCCCTTGTCAACCAAGGCGCGGCGCAGCAGGTATCCGGCGGCCTCGTCCAGCTGACGTTCCATCAAATGGCCCATAAGGTGGACCACGGTGACGTCGACTCCGCGCGCCGCCATACCCGCTGCGGCCTCTAGTCCCAACAGGCCACCACCGATGACAACAGCCTTGTGACCCGCGCCCAGACCCATCATCTGTTCAGTGTCCTCCAGATCGCGATAGGCAATGACGCCGTCCAGATCATGGCCGGGCATAGGGATGATGAAGGGGTTCGATCCGGTGCCAAACAGCAGCTTGTCATAGGGCAGCACATCACCGTTTGCGGCGGTGACGGTCTTGGCCGCCGTATCAACCGCGGAGACCGTTTCACCAAACCGGCAGGTGACGTTGTTTTCAGCGTAGAAATCTTCATCGTGGATGACGATCTCGGGGTAGGTCTTGTCACCAGACAGCACCGGTGACAGCATGATCCGGTTATAGTTGCCACGGGGTTCAGCGTTGAACAATGTGACCTCATAGGCATCAGGATTAGTTTCGCGCAGGTGTTCGATGACCCGCCCCGAGGCCATACCTGCCCCGATAATTACAAGTTTTTGACTCATGTGTTCGCTCCGCTGCAATTGGGGTTGTTCCTAGTTGGGGCCGGGCAGGTGATTTGCGCTATGGCATGTGAATGGGCCCCGATTTCTTCACTTTTTGACAAAGACCTAAGCGGGCCTGCCTAGGCATCACACGGTGGTGGGACGGACAACACAGCAGACCTCGTTGCCTGCGGTGATCCAAACATGGTGTCAGCGGATCCGTTGCATCAATGGAATTTGCCGCAGTGCAGCGTGAGATCTGTGCACCTGCGTAATTTTTAGGCGAACCTGCCCCTGTGGGCGCTGAATCGCAGCGCTTGCAAAACCGATTGGCCAGAGACGTTGCCCCGCCGGGTCCTGAAAGCCCGGTCGTAGAGTTTAAGGCACCCTCAGCCTGCCTCAGCAAAAAGTGAGAGCGGTGCGCGGCATGGGATTGAGCTCGCAATGTCTATTTGTTAGGGGAGAGTACAGTCCATCATAGTATATGGCCCCGTGGCTCAACTGGATAGAGCAGCCCCCTCCTAAGGGGCAGGTTGTTGGTTCGAATCCAACCGGGGTCACCACAAACTCAAGCAAAATCAAGTGCTTGTGGTGGTGACGCATCTGCCGCAAAAACCCAAGAACGGACTAATACGGGAACATACGGGTACAGTACGAGTGTAATCTGTACAAAACCCGTACAAGTTGGCAGTGAATGTTCGCCTGCTGTTCTCGAATCTGCAAAGAAAAACGCCGCGCCCTCGGTAAAGGGCAACGGCGCTATGTCACAAAAGAAAGCGGCAAACTTCCCCGGACATAATACTCCGACAAAGCGCCAAAACGCAATGTCTGAGTGCGCTAAGGAAAGGCACAAGCGCGTGGCCAAGAGTTTGGGCTATGTGCTCACCCTGGGCGCCGGGTCCAGTTGGCATGAGCTGACGATTGTGCTGATGGCTCGCTTGACTGAGGCCGGATGCGCCTCGCTGGCCTTTGCTACCCTCAACAGCCTGTCGGCAGGTAATACCAATATGGCGGCGTCTGCCGCTCTGTTTGGCCCCCTGAATGGGGACGTTCTGTAATGGATGGCACCTTTGACAATTGGGTGGATAGCGGTTGCCCAGATGATGGCCCGTCTGTTGCCGGACAAATGAATGGCATGAGAATGCCGCGTCGTGATCAGAATAACTATGACTTTCCGTCTGGTGACCAACAAGCAAATGACGTGAGAATGCCGAGTCGTGACCCGAACACGTTTGACCATCCGCCTGCAGTTAGAACGCGGGGTGACTTTTTACCCACAGGTTTTGCTTGGCGTGACCCGTCCACTATCCCGCCCTGGCCTTGGGTGTATGGCCAACACTTGATCCGCAAGCAGGTATCAGTGACGGTTGCCCCCGGAGGCGTCGGCAAGTCGTCCCTGACGATCTGTGAGGTGCTGGCAATGGCGTCTGGGCATGAATTGCTGGGGGATTGGACGGCACCCAATCTCAAGGTCTGGATATACAATCTCGAAGACTCCCGCGACGAGCTGGACCGGCGCATTATCGCGGCGATGCAGCACCACAACGTCACCCCGGGTGAAATCAAGGGCAAGCTGTTTGTGGACACAGGCCGAGAACGTGCTCTGAGTACCGCTGTGCAGACCCGTGAGGGCGTCCAGATCATCAAGCCGGAAATGGACGCTTTGGCGCATGAGATTGAGGTGCGCGGCATTGACGTGCTGGTGATCGACCCATTCGTTTCATCGCACCAAGTCGGTGAGAACGACAACGGCGCAATCGACCTTGTGGCGAAGGAGTGGGCGCGCTTGGCAGATCGGTGCAACTGCGCAATCGAACTGGTGCATCACACTCGCAAGACCAACGGTGAGGAAGCCACAACTGAAAGTGGGCGCGGTGCGTCGGCTCTGTTGTCTGCGGCTCGATCCGGGCGGGTTCTCAACAAAATGAACGATGAAATGAAGGCAGAGGCTGGGGTCCAGGATGATCCTGCTACCTACTTCGCAGTTACACGTGACAAGGCCAATCTGGCACCCGTGGGCAAGCGAGAGTGGCGGCGAATGGCGTCTGTCCACCTATCCAATGGGGATAGCGTGGGCGTGGCGGAAGTTTGGGAATGGCCTGACACATTCGATGGCGTGACGGTCAAAAACCTGCTGTCGGTGCAACACGCCATTGAGGAAAAGCACCCACGCTACTCGGATCAAGCTGGCGATGATTGGGCGGGCTGCATCGTGGCTGATGTGCTGGGCATGGACACCTCTGCAGACCGTAAACGCCTCAAGCGGATCATTGAAACATGGCTGAAATCTGGGGCGCTGGTGAAGGTCCAAGTGAGATGCGAGGACCGGAAAGAGCGGCCATGCTTGGAGGTGGGCAAATGGGCAACGGAATAAGATGCGCCACCACCTCAAACGTAGGGGTGTCACAGGGTGTCACAATAGCAAACAAAATAGGTGCGCCCCCACCCCCACCCCCTACGGGGGCGGTGGGTGGGGGTGGCGCGCCACACCTTAGCGCTGTGGTGGTGTCGCAGATTGCTCTGGGTCTCAACGGTTCTCAGGTGGTCTCAATGCCCCAAAATTATTTGTCCCCTGGCAATCTCATCTGGTGTCGCCGAGCGGACGCGCGGTATTTTTGTAAAAGATGCCGGAAGCATGCGGTACAGGAGCGAAGAAAGGCACTGAGGACATGATCAAACTGCACAGCATCACCGGACCTGAGCTGAAGGCCCATCGCCGGGCGCAGAAAATATCGCAAACCCGCATGGGTCAGATGATAGGTTGCAGCAGAGATGCCATTTCGCGGCGCGAAGCCAGATCTAACCCGATCAAATACTTCAGGGGCGTTACTGCGAGGATGTTGGAGGTGCTGGGAATAGAGGTTTTGAAGCGTTTCGAAACCAATTCGTGCTCGCGCGGGGATGGGGTATTACAAACCGAGGACCACCTGCAAGAGGCCCGTGACCGGCAAAGCGAGCTTGAATTCGCTCGCGCCCTGGCAAAGCTATCCCAACCAGACAGGCCATGTCTGGCAGAAACTCGCAGGGGTCATCTCTGCAAGCTGATGCCGGAACCCGGCCGAAAACGCTGCAAATTCCATGGCGGCATGTCTACCGGCCCAAAGACGAAAGAAGGGCGGGAGCGCATCGCGGCGGCTCAGAGAAAGCGTTGGGCAGCATGGCGGAGACAGGCCGGAAATTCCTGAGTGTTGGCGAGCGCCGGTTCATTGAGGGATATCGCGTGGCAACACCTTTTAACCAAATGAATTAGTCTTGATGCAACATGGCACCGCCCCTTCCCGGCCAGCTGGAATGAGGGCGGCACCTCTCTTGAAAGAACTGATGGTTGACCGTTTTTATAGCGGCACGCACCGACCACAAAACGAGGAGATCACAATGCTGGCAAGCTCTGCGTCTCTGGCAGGAAAGGCGGATTGCGGGCATTCGCTGCCGCGTGCACCAACGGCAGCAATGCGCAGATTGCTACCTTTGCAAAGTTTGGCCCGTTTCCCGACAGCGGCCTTTCGAGTCGCGTGCGGCGAAAGCCGGGTGAGAGCCCACTTTAATCAGTGCTGCAAAGTGGGAGAAGGTCCGCTTTGGGTCTCCCAATGACATCATTCAGTCGTTATTCTTGGGGCAGGAGTGAAAGCCGCCGCGACGTTCGATCGGCAAAATGGTCAGTTCCCCAGAAACCGGAGAATTGTCTGTGAAGACGCTTTTCGGTTTCCGGGGTCAGGGCCGATTTCAAAGTCGAGAACTGGCCTGATCCTCAAATCGGCACACTGTGTGAAAGATCTCATCAGGTCCCTGAAGTTCTGAGAAACCAAAACGGCAATGAGAGGATGCGCCGCTTTGGTATTGCCGCCTTGGCCAATGCACGCGCCTGATCCGCACGTTCCTGACGACCGATTTTGATGTAATGGGCAGTATCGATTGACCCATCAGGGCGGCATTTGACCTCTGGCGTTTCATATTGTTGCATGACGAGAACTCCTCATTTGTCCTGGCACCAAGGGACTACAATCGCGTCGCCATGGCTTGAAGAGGCTCTTTAGAATTCCTTGTCATTTCAATATTTCTGCCCTGCCTGGGCCTTAAGTCCTTGAGTATCGACGCCGTTTCGCCGTTCTATGTGTCATGGCATATGAATTCGCAAACTGCTTGATCGATCCTGAAAAACACCTGTTTGTGTGCGATGGGCTGCCAGTTCACCTCGAACCGCAGGTCTTTGATCTGTTATTGAGTCTTGTTGGTCAGAAGGGTCGGTTGGTGACCAAGGATGATCTTGTCAAAACCGTTTGGCACGGGTTAAGCGTGTCTGACGCCACGATCAGCGCACGGATCAACGCCGCCCGAAAGGCCGTTGGTGACACGGGGCGGGCGCAAGCCATTATCAAGACAGTCCACGGCAGAGGTTTTCAACTGAATGTCGAAGTGAGGGCAGCCACAGCCGCGGCGCAAACGCTTGATCTTGCGCACTCTGATACGCAAAACATTAAATTCACCCGATCCTCTCTCGGTGCAAGAATTGCGTTCTCCAAAAGCGGGAACGGCCCGCCATTGGTCCGGGTCGCCCATTGGCTTTCGCACTTGGAGCTCGATTGGCACAGCCCCGTCTGGAGGCCATTGATCGAAACGCTCGATGGCAAAAACACGCTTTACCGCTACGATCAAAGGGGCACGGGACTGTCCTCGCGCGACCTTGAAGGCGCGGATATTGATGCCTTTGCCGACGACTTAAAGGCCGTTGCTGACGCCAACAATTTGAATCGTTTCCCGATCTTTGCAGCGTCGCAAGCCGTCCCGGTCGCTATCCGCTTTGCCCAAAAGTATCCTGAACGGGTCAGCGGATTGGTTTTGTATGGCGGGTATGTAAAGGGACGCGCATTGCGCGAAGCGGCACAGGGCGACATTGATGAAGAAACTATTTTGGGCCTCATCAGGGCGGGTTGGGGTAAAGCGGACAGCCCATTTGTAAATGCGTTCTCGACCCTGTTCATGCCGGATGCCACGCCCGCGCAATTGGCCAGCTTTGTGAAAATGCAAACTGAAACGATATCGCCGGAAAATGCAGCTCGTTTGAGACAAATAATTGACCGGTTTGATGTCTCAGAAGTATTGGTGTCCATTCGCGCGCCCACGCTGGTCATTCATGCGATCTCAGACGCGATGCAGCCTGTCGAACAGGGACGAATACTCGCAAGTGAAATCGAGGGCGCAAGATACGTTTCGCTGGAAAGCAGGAACCACGTCCCGCTCCCTCAAGAGAAAACATGGACCACGATGATGCATGAAGTTCGGTTTTTTCTGGACAGCTTACAGCTGTAATCATACCGGTCCTATGTCTCCAGGGTACTTTCTGATTAACTGGAAGCAAACCTCCGGACCTGTGGATCGAACGGCAGTTTTGTCCGCATTCTGTGAACTCGCGACCTGCGCAGCGAAGGTCTGCTGTCGCAAATTAGCATAGACGACCGTGGGTCCGCTTCGGGCTGGAACCTGCCATTAGACGCGATCACCACTAGCGGCCGCTTTGCGCAGGAAACAGGCTTTGCAAGCTGGGGTTTTGGCGTCGACGGCAGCTTTGCGCAAATTGCGTATTTTGCAAAGTTTGGGACATGCTGAGCCTCCCCCTTTGAAGTGGTCCGCCCCTATAGTTAGGAAAGCGGAGGGCCAAGTATGGCCATTAAGAGACCCAAGCCGGAAGAGATTGTCGTGAAGTTACGGCAGGTTGAAGTTCTGATGGGGCAAGCCATGCCCCGGATTGATGCGATCCGATAGATCAGCGTGAGTGAACAAACCTATTACCGTTGAAAGAAGAAGTATGGCGGAATGGGCACGAAACAACTCAAGGAACTGAAGCGACTACAGAAAGAGACCGAGCGTCCGTCCTTGTGAACGGGGTTGTCTTGGGCAAAGGTGACGGGCTCGCGATTGATGGATCCGGCACATTGACCTTCGATCAAGGCCACGACGCTGAGTTCTTGTTCTTTAACCTCGCGCCCTAAATATCTCATCACTGGCGGCCATTTGGGTCGCCAGTACCGTCTCCTAATGAAGGATCAATGTCATGAGCTGGAATCCAACGCAGAACCCCGAATGTCCCGCATCCGATGCCAATAGCATCGAAACACTGATTATACCGCGTGCCCGCGATATCGGCGGCTTTGATGTGCGCCGCGCACTGCCATCACCAGACCGGCAGATGGTCGGCCCGTTTATTTTCTTTGATCAGATGGGCCCGGCTGAGTTCATCGACGAAGGCGGCATTGACGTACGTCCCCATCCCCACATCGGCCTGGGAACTGTCACCTATCTTTACGACGGCGAATTTGAACATCGCGACAGCATCGGTACACATCAGATGATCTACCCCGGTGAGGTCAACTGGATGACGGCAGGCAAAGGCGTCACCCACTCAGAGCGGACCAGCGACGAGACACGCGCCAAGCGCAACAAACTGTTTGGCATTCAAACATGGATCGCGCTGCCCGAAGACAAAGAAGAAGTGGAACCGGACTTTGAACACCACAAAGAAGGTGCCCTGCCCGTTATCATCGACACTGGCACCACAGCGCGTTTGATTTTGGGGAACGCGTTCGGGGAGGTCAGCCCTGTCACAATGCATTCAGAAACATTCTACCTTGATGTCGTACTAGAAGCAGGCCGTGCCTTCCCATTGCCCGACAACCACGAGGATCGCGGTGTGTATGTGACCGAAGGCAGTGTCGAAGTTGCGGGTGACATCTTTGAGGCTGGCCGCATGATGGTGTTCCGCCCCGGCGACCGCATTTCACTCAAGGCCGGACCACAAGGTGCGCGTCTCATGGCGCTTGGTGGCGCCACAATGAATGAAAAGCGGTACATCTGGTGGAATTTTGTATCTTCGTCAAAAGACCGGATCGAGCAGGCTAAAGAAGACTGGAAAGCAGGGGATTGGGAAAATGGCCCCTTTAAACTGCCTGAAGGCGATGACGCCGAGTTTATTTCAATTACGCCGGAACTTGATCGGACACGGCCTAAGGACTGATCTCGGTGAGACCTAACCTCTATAAACCATTGCGAAGTAGCAAGCTGCTGCTCAAGCAAGGTTTATAGAGGAAGCCTAACTCCTCCATCAACCTGGCAAAATCTAGCGCTTATCCCGCCTTTAGTTTCGCCAAAGCAGACCTTGGCGCAGCCGCAGCGAAAGGTCACTTTGTCCGTTCAGCGGACCTTTAGTCAACCGAATTTGAATGACTGCTTTTGCTGCTGGGCAAGTTTGAGACCATGACCGCTTTGGGCTGGAACAGGCCATTAGGCGCGATCACCACCAACGGCGGCTGTGCGCAGAAAGCACCCTTTGCAAAGTCTTGACTGCTTCCCGATAGCAGACGTCCGCGCGATGCGCAGCGAGCAGCCGTTAGGAGCCCATAAGAGACAACGAGATTATTCGCTGCGTGCGCTTGCAGTACGAAGATCGCCGTGAACGCATCATTCTCGGTTCCGCTGCGCGGTGTGAAAACCAGCAGTTCATGCATGTTGCAATCAAAATACTAACGTGAAATTACAGGTCGCTGACAGATTTTATTTCAAGAATGTCCCGTAAAACTGATTACTAGTTATGCTCTGAAAAATTTCCCGCTGCGAGTAAGAGTTTGAGTGTAGGACGCAATCTGATATTATGTCTAGTAATTGAAGGTGAGGAAAATTCAAATGAATCTATGGGTTTCTGAGGCTGTTAGAAAAATTGAAGCCGACTATCAGCGCTCTACAGATACGCATCTTTTCAAGCTGGAAATCCCCAAGCTAAAAAACGTCGATATTTACCTCAAGGATGAAAGCACTCATCCAACAGGGAGCTTGAAGCATCGCCTCGCTCGCTCGTTATTTCTTTATGCTTTGTGCAACGGCAAGCTTAGCGACATGACGACCATCATAGAGGCATCCTCTGGTAGCACGGCTGTTTCCGAGGCCTATTTTGCGCGAATGCTTGGCCTGCCGTTTATTGCTGTCATGCCGCGCAGCACTGCCCAGAGCAAAATCGATAAGATCACCCTGTTTGGTGGTCAATGTCACTTTGTGGATAACGCTCCACAAATGCACGATGCGGCTGTTACTTTGGCCGAGCAAACTGGTGGTTACTTCATGAATCAATTCATGTTTGCTGAACGGGCTACGGATTGGCGCGGCAACAACAACATTGCAGAAAGCATCTTTTTGCAGATGAAAAAAGAGCCTTACCCGATACCACACACTCTTGTTATGAGTGCGGGAACAGGGGGGACTTCAGCGACCCTTGGACGTTACATTCGGTACCGAGGCTTTGATACACGTCTGATCGTCGTTGATCCTGAAAACTCTGTTTTTTATGACAGTTTCGTTCAAAAAGAACCAGACCTGCGGAATAACTTTTCAAGTCGAATTGAAGGGATTGGAAGACCCCAAGTTGAGAAGTCTTTTCAGCCTGATGTCATCGACGCAATGATGAAGGTGCCCGATGCAGCCAGCGTCGCAACCATACTTTGGCTCGAAAAACTTATTGGCCGCAAAGCTGGCGCGTCGACCGGGACAAACCTTTGGGGCGCCCTGAGTGTTGCAAGAGATATGATGAGGGAGGGCAAAAGTGGATCGATCGTGTCGATTATGTGTGATAGCGGTGATCGATACATGGATACCTACTACAATTCAGATTGGGTTCGAGATTCCATAGGTGAAACTTGCAACTACACCGACGAACTTAACCGGTGGCTATGATCTGTGCTGATTAGGTTCTGCCGTTGATGACCAAGCCACGATAGTCCGCAGCGCCGTCGGAGGACCACTCTGATCCCAATGGCCGATTGTTGCGCTACAACTGAAAATTTGGATGTAAGAAACTTGGGTAGTACAGCTTTTCTAACAAAGGCAGAATCTACCTGCTAATTTCACTATTGAAGTTGCCTGACAGTAAAAGGATCAACATACCAGCGATACTCTTGAACTGAAAATCCGCCTGAGCCCGGGCGATGTCGCTCAATCGATACGTTTTGGCGATAGTTGGCTTTTACCCATCTTTCGATCATCAAATCGACTAGGTCTGAGAATACTTCGCGCAAGATTAGTGAACAGCCGTGAATGGGGATGTCGGTTAGATTAATTTCCTGCAAACCCTCCTCAACAATCAGACCGGCGATAGCTCCAGACACAACGTAATGCCGCCCTGGATTCAAGGCGCGGATTAGGTCAGGTCAAACCTTTTCCGCCATAACATCAATGACAACGTCGAGATGCCAACGAAGCTGGACCGATATGGCATCGGCTTGGCGAACAGTTTCCGGCTTGTCGTCTGCAGCAATGCCGGAAACTTGTGCGCCGAAATGCGTTGCCAGCTGTACAGCCTTCAGTCCAACGGCTCCCGACGCCCCAACAATCAGGATACTCTGCCCCTTGGAAACTCCTGAAATTCACTTCGCTCTGAGATAGTGTCGTACGACGGGGCCGTCTTCGCGATTGTCCAACGCGCGAAGCTCTTGTTGTAGGTCGATATCCGATCGGGTCACGCGATCATGTTGCTCCAAGTGTTCACTCCAACTCGACAGGTAGAAATTCTCGACCCAGAACTCGGGATTTTCGACGTTTTGGTGCAGCTCCCACCGTGTTGCACCGTCTCGAAGACGCTCCTTTGAAAAGATGCGGAGCTTGGTGAGAAATACCTCACGGTCGGTTGCTGCAATCCGGTATTCGACGGTCACCCTGGCAGCGCGGTCTTCTGGATCTTCATTGCCAAAAGTGGGGGCCAATGGCCAGGCCGAGGCTGGAGTGAAGTCCAGAGTCTCACCCTGACCAATGATGAAACGGCGGGTGAGTGGAATGCCGATCAAAAGCCCAGCCGCCGCGAACAACAGTACTGTAGGGATCGACGTCAGCGTAGCCAATTGTCCCCAAGTTACTGATCCGAGCGCCATGGCGCCGAAGAAAACCATCAGATACACCGCCAGCCCTCTGGCGCGAACCCAGTCAGGCAGAGCTGTCTGAGCGGAGACATTGAACGAGGTGAGGACCGCAATCCATGACAGTCCGCCAAGGAAGGCTGCGAACATCAGGGTCGCCGCACTAGACGACAAGGCCATGGCCAGCATCGCGGTAGCAGTGCCCGCCGTCCCGAAGCGTACCGTCTGGTCCGAAGAAATACGCTTTTGCAGGTGTGGCAGTAGCAGTGCGCCAAAAACTGCGCCAGCGCCAATCAGGGCCATCAGCATGCCGTAGAGCTTGGATCCACCGCTATCGGCTCCATGAGCAATTAGGGGCAGGAGCGACCAATAGGCGGAAGCGAACAAGAAAAAGCCCATTGCTCGAACTGACGTGGCCAGCATTGCAGAGTTATACCGCACGTGACGTAGGCCGGTTGCCATGTCGGCAACTATGCTGTTGTGACTGCTGTGTAGCGGTTTCGGGTCAGGCCGCCATGCCACAAGGGCGGCAACAATTGCCAGATGGCTGATCACGTTGACGGCAAAAGGTGACGCCAGACCGAAGCCCGCGATCAGCACGCCCGCGAGTGCGGGACCGATAGCACGGCTGATATTGATACCCATGGAATTGAGCGCGATTGCCGATCTGAGGGTTTCGCGTGGAACAAGCTGAGGAACGACCGCCTGCCAGGCGGGCGCCATGAAGGCAGCCCCAGTGCCAATGGCAAAAGTGATGAGGATCAACAACGTCGGCGTCATCGCCTCTCGCCAAACAAGCAACGCGAGGAGCGAAATTATCAATGTCAGCACCAAATTTATTGTAATAAGCAGGCGTCTCTTGTCCAGTCGGTCCGCCAGTGCACCGGCAAAGAGCGCAAAGCAGAAGACTGGCAGAGTGGTGGCGGCCTGGACTAGTGTCACAATCGCTGGTTCAGGATCCAGGGTTGTCATTAGCCAGCCCGCGCCGACCTCGTGCATCCAGGTGCCTGTGTTTGAAATCAGCGTGGCCGTCCATAAGAGTACAAACCCCCCGTACGCAAAAGGTGAAGACGCCTTGCCTTGGGCCGCTATCGGTTCATCTCTGGATGACATCAGCAGTCTCCTCATGATGGCGGTCTGCGTAGCTGCGCATGAAGGGACAAAGCGGTACAATACGCTGACCCGCGTCTCGCGCGTCAGAAATGACGCGCGTGGCCAATGCGCGGGCAATGCCCTTGCCCCGCATACCGTCAGATACCGCTGTGTGGTCGACAATGATGAGCTGTTCTGAAGCCTTCGAGAACGTTAGTTCACCTTCACCTTCCAATTCATCGACCCGGGCAATGTACCGACCTTTAGTATCAGTATCCTCACGGACAATTTTGATATTGATCATAGATCTCCCTTTCAGGGTGTTGATCGAACAACCGCCCCCAATAGCAGGCCACCGATCAAGCCGATGTTTGCCATAAAGGCGTTGAAATTAGTGGTTCGGAGTATTCCGTCGTGTTCCCAAAACCGATGAGCTTGAAGAGATGCCAGACCAGTAAAGGCAATCAAAGCGAAGGCGGAAGGCCAGACGAGATACCCCGTAATGATCAATGCACTTGCAGAGGCTTGCAGCCCTATTACTGCAGCCGTCGTTGCCCGTGGAAAAGGCAAGCCAAGTGTCGCAATCTCACATATCGCCTTGTTTAAATCGCTAGCCTTAACCCAGGCGCTGACCCAGAATGGAACGGTCACAACGACCGTTCCTATTATTTCGGGTAATATGATCGGATCTGTTGTCATCGCTCAGACGGCAAAGCACGAACAGCCCAATGCACCCCAGAACGCATTCTTGTCGCCGACAGGGATCGGGTTGGTCCAGGCAATGCCGTGATCGTGTCCATGCAGACCACAACCGTTCGCACAGCTGTCATGACAGGCCCGCATCTCGGTTGATGCGGGCGTCAACGCGGCTTTTCGTTCACCGGGGCTTGCAAAACTCGCGTTGACCGACCAGTCGGGGCTTGAAGGCGGTGGGGGCCTGTCTAGATCGGAATACTCGGCATCGCCAAAAACAACTCTTCCACCCACCATGGTCATCACCGAGGTGATGCTGCGGATCTTGGTATCTTCAACGGTCATCAGATCGTCCGACAACACTGCCAGATCGGCATACATCCCTGGCGCAAGCGTTCCCTTTACGCCCTGCTCTCCGGAAAACCAGGCCGAGCCAGTAGTCCAAATGGCCAATGCTTCCTCACGGGTCAGCAAGTTGTCCTCGCCATATAGTTCCAGCCCACCAACCGTTTTGCCCGTACTCAGCCAGTGCATCGCCACCCAAGGGTCATAGCTTGCAACCCGGGTGGCGTCGGTACCGCCGCCGACGGGAAGACCCGTTTTGAGCATCTCGCGAATGGGTGGCGTGGCTTTGGCTGCCTGCGCGCCATAGCGATCGACAAAGTACTCGCCCTGGAACGCCATTCGGTGCTGCGTGGCGATACCACCTCCGAGTGCTTTGATCCGTTCAATATTGCTGGGGCTGATGGTTTCTGCGTGATCGATGATAAAACGGGTCTTGAAGGGCGTTTTGCCGTTCACCCGCTCAAACACTGTCAGAAAGCGATCTATGGTCTCATCATAGGTTGCATGAATGCGGAAAGGCCATTCGTTGGTTGCCAGCAGCTCAACGATCTTCTCCAATTCACCCTCCATCACCGGAGCAGGGTCCGGGCGTGGTTCCAGGAAATTTTCGAAGTCCGCTGCCGACCAGGCGAGGTTCTCGCCCGCGCCATTCATCCTCAACATGGCATCACCGGCACCAGGCTCGGTCATACCAATCCAGCGTTCATAGTCGGACAATTCTTGACCTGGGGTTTGGGCAAACAGGTTATACGCAATGCGCAGAGTAAGTTGATCCTCTGCATTGAGCTGCTGCACCACATCGTAGTCATCAGGATAGTTCTGCCCACCGCCACCTGCGTCGATCACCGATGTAACGCCCAGCCGGTTCAACTCGCGCATGAAATGGCGGGTCGAGTTAATCTGATCCTCAACCGGCAGTTTTGGCCCCTGTGAAAGGGTTGAATAAAGGATCAGAGCCGATGGTTTGGCAATTAGCATACCAGTCGGGTTGCCATTCGTGTCTCTCGCTATCTCGCCACCCGGCGGGTTGGGGGTATCCTTGTCGATGCCAAGCACGCGCAAAGCGGAGCGATTCAACAGCGCTCGCGCATAGAGATGCAGAATGAAGACCGGTGTATCCGGGGCGGCTTCGTTTATCTCGTCCAGAGTCGGCATGCGGCGTTCGGCAAACTGAAATTCCGACCAGCCACCAACGACCCGCACCCACTGTGGCGCAGGCGTGTTGGCGGCCTGTCGCCGCAACAAGGAAAGGGCATCCGAAACGGAAGGTACATTCTCCCACCGCAATTCCATGTTGTAGCTCAGCCCGCCACGGATCACATGCGTGTGGCTGTCATTCAGACCCGGAATAGCCCGGCGACGGTTCAGATCAATTATTTGCGTGCCGTCAGTTGCCATCCGCATGATGTCAGCATCTTTGCCGGTGGCACTGATCAGCCCGTTGGTGACTGCAATTGCAGTAGCCTCGGGATTGGCAGGATCCAAAGTGGTTATTTTTCCATTGTGCAGAATGAGATCAGGTGCAGGCATGGTTCGGCTCCAAGCGGTGAACGAGTGAGTGGTATTCAGAGCGGCGCTTGTGCCAGCGCCGAACAAAAGACCGCAGCGACCTGTGGGCATGGTCGACTCTCTTCGGAAAGAAGCGCCAGGTGCGAATTGGGGAAGTCACATTGCACCCAGCAGTATGTGGAATTCTTGGGGCAGTTACCGTGCTGGTACCGGATCTAATTTCTGCCCTGTATGCGTGGTGCGGCTAGGAGCCTTGTGCACCATGGAATAAGCGTAATCGACACCCATCCCATAGGCGCCAGAATGTTCCTGAGCCAGAGCGATGGTCGCGTCATAAGTCTCTCTCCGGGCCCAGTCGCGCTGCCATTCCAGCAAAACTTGTTGCCAAGTTACCGGAATGACCCCGGCTTGAACCATGCGGTCCATCGCATATTTATGGGCCTCTACCGATGTGCCTCCCGAGGCGTCGGCCACCATGTATATCTCATAATCTGTGTCGTTCATTGCCGACAGGGCAAAAGTCGTATTGCACACTTCGGTCCAAAGGCCCGAAACGACAATCTTTTTGCGTCCTTCTTCGGCGCCATTTGCCAAGGCATCGCGAACTTTCTGGTCGTCCCAGGAATTCATCGAAGTTCGTTCCAGCAAGGGCGCGTCGGGAAAGACGTCCAAAAGTTCAGGGTATGTATGGCCCGAGAAACTCTCGGTCTCGACGGTAGTGATGGTCGTCGGGATGTCAAAGACCCTGGCTGCCTTTGCCAAAGCAACTGTATTGTTCTTCAGCGCCTGTCGATCTATCGACTGCACGCCAAAGGCCATTTGTGGCTGATGGTCGATGAAAATCAGCTGACTGTTTTGTGGGGTTAGTACTTCTAGTTTGGACATGGGGTCCTCCATTTTCACGAGAAATAGTATGATTGGGCAGATCTCAGCGCTCAGCTGGCCATCAGGTCAGTTGAGAGACTTCTTCCATTGGCGGTCGCAATGGTTCAGGTCTTATTTGAGTGATCTGGGGGTTGGTTTTTGGTCGCTGCAAAGGATTTCAGATGCATCGCTTGCGCCAGCGGTTGTGAATGACCGCGCAACCAGTGCACAACGGTCTCGCCAGCCAGCATTCCGAAAAGCCCCAGCAAAGCAATTATCGGCGGCGCGGGAGAGCGAACGGAAATCAGGCCGTAAATTACTCCTATTCCCAGACCTACACCGAGCGACAAGAAGTATGGCAACCATGTCATTGAGTAATCTCCATTTCCTTCCCAGGGATTGGATGGGTAAGTGCAAACAGCTGGGATAGCCCATCAATTTCTTCACGATGGATTTCATGTCCTCCATCATGGATGACTGTTGTGACTTCGGCACTTTGTGCTTCAAACCAGTCAATGAGAGCTTGGCTTTGCGACCAAGGACAAATCGGATCACGCCGCCCGGCAGAAATCAGAACTTTGCATCCCGCCAAGCCAGGCTCTGGGGACGGTGCCCACGGGATAAGCGGGTGCAGCAACCCGATACGATCAAACAGATTGGGATACCTCATAGCGACCGAGGCTAAAATGTTGGCGCCATTGGAATATCCAAAGCCAAAGATTGGCACATTAGCGTATCGTGCTTTGAATACTGCAATAAATTCAGCCATTTTCGTAGTTCGTGCGGCGAGGTCTTCCATATCGTAAACACCTTCACCTGTGCGCCGAAAGAACCGGGTAGCATGCATTTCAAGCACATCTCCCCGGGGCGAAATCACGCCCGCCCCAGGGACCAGATCTTGAGCCAATTCGAAGAATTGTTCTTCATTTCCACCGGTGCCGTGAAAGGCGAAAATAAGTGGGGCACCATTGACTGGTGTTCTCGTGAGGTATTCATATCCGCCATTCAGCATCGGTTTCTCCTTTCCCACGCTCAGGCTGCAATGTCAGGAAGGCTCTGCTCGATTTGGGTGCGATACGGCTCATAGCGTGCCGGAAGTTTCAGTGACTCGCCCAAATGTGCAGGGTCCTCATCACGATCAAATCCAGGCTCATTGGTTGCAATTTCAAACAAAACACCGCCCGGTGTGCGAAAATAGATCGCGTAAAAGTAATCTCGGTCTATCACCGGGGTTACTTGGTAGCCCGTATCTAAAAGCGCCTTGCGCACTTCATCCTGTGTTGCACGGTCATCAACAGCGAAGGCGATGTGATGCACCGATCCCGCCCCCTCTTGAGCAGCAGCACCTTGCGGCATTTCCTCAAGGTCTATGCTATCTGCTGCATTTCCACCTTCGACCAGATAGCGAGTGACATTGCCGCTGGTCTCACCTTTCTGGTAGCCCATGAATGTCAAAAGTTCTCCGGTGGCAGAGGTGTCACGCAATCTCAAACGTGCACCACGAAAGCCGAGAATGCCTGCTTCCTCGGGTATGTCACCACCCGCCCACGGAGCACGACCCCTCTGGTCAGATTCAACTAGTGCAAAGCTGTCGCCATCCGGCCCATCGAATTCCAGGCGGGTTTCCCCCAAGAAATTGCTCTGCTCCAACCCTGGAACACCCTGTGTGGCAAGGCGCTCTTTCCAGAATCCGAGTGCGTTCTCGGGAACCGCAAATTCAGTGATACCGACTTCGCCGTTACCACGTTTTCCTTTCAGTATTTGCTGGAATGGGAAATATGTCATCACCGATCCCGGCGTACCAATTTCGTCTCCGTAATAGAGGTGATAGATTTCAGGTGCGTCAAAGTTCACAGTCTTCTTGACCCGGCGCAGGCCCATTGTTTCGGTGAAAAACTGATTATTCACTTTGGCATTCGCGGCCATCGAAGTGACGTGATGCAAGCCTTTGATAGTTTTAATCATTTTGACCTCTCTCTCTGAACGAGACGATGTTGTAATCAACATAGGTCAACACTCTGCAACAGAGAATGATAATTTTAACGCATATATTATTGCAAAAAGTATAATAATATATGCGCGTAACTCTTGGAATACCCAGGACCAATGAGTCCATCCGCCGCCCCACTTTTCAGATACTAAAAGTCTTGGACACGCTTCGGATGAGGCGCAGGTCATATCAAGAGATGGATGAAGTGTAGTAATTTTCTGCCTGGAACGCCGATCGCGTCTGCCAGCCAGCTGGTTTTGCAGCTGATCAAGAACAGGTGACAGCTGTACTCTTTTGCGACAAAGCAAGCTCGGCTTCGGATTAAGAAACGGAAATCTCAGTGTGGCAAAGCTATTAGCTCTTTTTTAGTTCTTGCAAGGATGTTGATCAGCCGGTTTCAAACCCAGTTTTCTTGTGCTGGCCATCGCAAAAAGGCTTGTTCTTTGACGCCCCACAGCGGCAAAGAACAAATTTCTCTCCTGTCGCTATACGACGACCAGATCCAGCAATAATTTCGAGATTTCCAGAAACCATGACTGGACCGTCTTTTATCGGCGTGACCAAAAGAGACCCATCGCGGGTTGTCGGAGTATCTGCACTTTGGGTTGTCTGCACCTCTCCTGAAGCAACAAAGTCTGTACTCAGATGGCTATTGTCGCAAAATGGCATGTTGTTGGATTTGCCGCAGCGGCAAAGCAAAACACGCGTGTACGGCTCTTCGTTGGGTATTTGGATATCGCCCTTGATCTCATTGGGGCCGTTTTCATTGAGTCGAAGGGTATTCACTTTTGGTTGAGTTTCGCCTTTACCCCCATCTTTGCGCTCATAGGTCAGTGCACCGGAGGGGCAGCTGTCAATCACCTGAGCGATGTCATCGGCGTTTGCATTGTCAGGAGATATCCATCCTCCTTTTGCTCCAGGTTGGAACACATCAGGCAGACCCAAGACGCAACGCCTTGCATGAACACACTTCTTCCCGTGGAAATGAACAGTGATATTTTCATTTTCAGAATTGGACATCCCTATTTTTCTTTCACCGCTAAATTTGCACCCAAATTTGTACGTATTATCAAGGTTCCGATCAGCACCGCCGCGATAAGAAGCAACACGTGAGAACTGGCAAAGAAAGCTGCGAGTAAAACCGCCACTGCGCAACCGGGCATCACAAATTGGGCGCCGCCAACCAACCAATACCGGTCACGAACGAGCCATACCGACATTACATAGAGAGACACTGGAATAGCGACTGACAACGCCGCTGCGGTCTCACTAAGATGTGCACTATGATTGGCGAAGTCGACCATAACCGCAAATCCTGCGCCGGTTGCGGCCCCTGATGCAAACAGAGTGAAGTGACCGTAGCCCCAAATCAGAACATGGTTTTTCTCCTCATGAGGCAAGTGATCATGGCCGTTGAAATAGAGTGCCCAAAGCGCAAATGTGATGATAGAGGCCAATAATCCGATTTCAAGCAATTGCCAGGACGGCAACCCGCCTTCTCCTTTGATCGCCATAACAACGGCCAAAAAGCACTCGCCGAGTACAATGATATTCAAAAGACCATAGCGCTCGATAATATGATGCTTATGCCAAGCAGTTCTGTTGCTCCCTTCCGAGAAGACAGGAACGGCCAGCTCCATCGCAAAGCCTAGTAGAAAAGCCCATTTCAGCGCTGCCGACGTGGCTGGGATCATCAGGATTATAGCAACCCAAAAAACTTGTAAGGCTGCTATCCCCCCCGCATAGCGCAAGGAAGTTTCCCTGTGACCTGAGCCACTTTGCGCAGCGGCAAGCCAAAGAACGACCAACCCAAGGCGCATGATGATAAAACCAATCAAGACTAGAAATAGGGGTTCGCCTGCAAATACAGCAGGAATGCCAGCCGCCAGAACCAATGACCCGAACATGATCGCCATCGAGATGATCTGGAACCAACGGTGGCCATTGTCATAGGCTGATGCAAACCACGTGTAGTTCATCCAAGCCAGCCAAATCATGAAAAAAGCAAAGAAGAAACCGACCACCCCGTCAGCAAAATGTGAGTGAGCAACCGCGTGGTGCAGACCGGTTGCAGCCGTAGCAATCGCTATGACTGAGGCCAGATCAAACATGAGTTCGAGTGGCGTTGCGGCACGATGTGTTTCGTGACGATCACGAGGTGCAAGGCGAAACTTCACTTGGTTAGGCATATTGGTTCCTCAGCTTTAAGAAGACTACTTACATAAAGACGGGCCTCAGTAGAGGTGTCTATTTTTGATGATCACCACCGACCTTGACTACATAATATGTGGTTTCTGTGGTGTTTCAAAAACGGTCGTTTGACTGATTTCTCCGAAGGGGCAGCAACAACTCTCATGGCCAATGTGATTGCAATGACAGAGAAGATAATCACACCCACAGCTTGCCCTACTAAAATACCCGGTGCCCCCCAGAAGGCAGCCCCTATTAGAACGAAGGGTAAAGTGCCGACCGTGTTTTTTCCCCAGTTTATCCAAGCTGAATACAGTGGATGGCCAAGGTTGTTAAATGTGGCGTTAGCCGCAAAAATTGCACCGTTGAAGAAAGATACCAATGCTAGCGGACCGCAAAACAGAAAGATCAGTTGTCTGGTTATACCAATTGCGTCGAACACCGCATTGGCAAGACCGCCCAAGAGCGTTGAGTACATCGATCGGCGAGCATCACCATAGGCGCGCAAAACGGCCATTCCCGTCATTGCCACACCAATCACTGACATTGTGGGCATGTTAATCCACAAATAGCTTTTTGCCTGTTCGGCCACTACTCCAGACGCCCCAAGCACACCAAGCAAAGCACCCAGATTAAGCAGGATGAAGAATGGTAGAACGCAACCGGTTATCGCCGTGAAAAAGGCTACACTTGTCGCAAATTCCCGGGCCTCGGTCAATTTTCCGCGTCCCAAAGCTTTTGAGACAAGTGCTCCCGCAGCTATGGACAGGCCCATGCTGATTGAGTTGGTAAAAAACAACAGAGTACTGGCATACCCTGCTGCCGCAGCCAGAGCGTCTTTGCCCAACATCGAGATGAAAATCATGTCGATCAAATCAACAGCAAATATGGCCATCAAGCCGATACTTGAAGTAAATGACATCACTGCCACATGGCGCATTAGGCTGCCATGAGTAAAAATTGCATCGGTATCTGTTGTGCTCATGTGTGCCCCGTCATTTAAGGTCAAAGAGCAATACAGTGGCATCTTCCTCTGCGTCCACGGAACAGTGTCCTGTGGATTCAAATTGAAGCCCGTCGCCTGCTTTGAATTGGTTCCCATCAATGGAAATCAACCCGGAAACAACCTGCAAAAAACCTGCTCTACCTGGTTCGAATTGATAGTGAACACTGGCACCATCAGTCAGGCCGGCCATTAGAAGGGTTGTATCACTGTGCAGCTTTACAGTTCCGTCACTGCCCCTCCCGCACGCAATGGGGTGAAGAGTGTTTTTCGTTGCAATCAAATCAATGGGCCGTTGTTGGTAACTTGGAGACAGGCCTGTCTCATCCGGGATTATCCAGATTTGATAGAAATGAACCTGCTCACTCTCCGAGGCGTTCATTTCAGAATGGGTGATCCCGGTGCCAGCCGTCATGGACTGGATTTCTCCGGGGTGAATGACGGATCCGTTGCCCAGAGAATCTTCGTGGCGTAGCGCACCACTCAGCACCAGTGTCACGATGTCCATTTCCTGGTGATCATGTTTCCCAAAACCAGCACCGGGGATCACCCTGTCTTCATTTAGGACCCGTAATGCTCTGTGTTGAACCCGTTTTGGATCATAGAAGCCACCCATCGAAAAGGTATGAAAGCTGTCCAGCCAACCAGTTTTGGTGTGGCCGCGTGAATTGCGGTCATGAATCAGCGGCATTGAGCCTCCTAACGAGTTAAGAATGTAAGTTCCATTGGGGATGTTTGTGACCCTATTGTGCCTGAATTAGCATCGAAGGGCGCGCGAATTGTATTGCCGGATATGTCTTCCAGCGCAGGGCTAATAATCACCCGATAGAGCCCGGCACCCCATGAACCGAAAGGTTGGAATGTCCACGAACGCCCGTCACTTTTGATATGACCTGGAATGGTGTTGCCATCAGATCCAACTATGTGAATTAACCGGCGGGATACAGCAGTATCGATCAGCCGATCAAACGTCAGTTTCAACATTTCGCGACTGTCATGCATCGGTGCTTCAAGCCTCCAGTCACCAGGTGAAATGGCCCGTCGTTCTGCAGCAACCACTTGATAGGAAATAACCCTGGTTTCGCCTAGAGCCACGCCAGCAGCGCTCTTCATGCCGCCATCAACGATCAGCTGATAGTTTTGACCAGCGACGAGGGCAGCTCCGGCTTGAATATTTGGGCCCACACCCTGTTTGATCCGGCCTGGATCAAACAGGAGAGTCAATCGCCGCTGGTCGGCATCCCACAATTCCACTCCCAAATTGAGGAACGGATTTTCCACTTCACCCTGGATACTATGGACAAGCCTGATTGCATCACGAACCTGCCCTCGCGCCATAGGGCGAGAAAAGCTGAGGTAGATCCTCAGAATGTTGTCCGGAACAGTAGGGCTTGCAGGGGCATAGTTCAAAAGGTGCAAGCCCGCTTCCGCATGGGATTGAGCCGGGACCAAAAGGAGCACGGCAAAAATGGCTTGCCGTGCTAGACCAACAAGAAAGTTCATCAGTTGTACTCGATGGGTGGAAGTCCCTTATAGCCGAACGGATCAGGGCCATCAGCCCAGTTCATCTCTACCACATGATCAGCGCGGTCGAAGAAGAATGGGATTGGGACCGTGTGCATGTCGATTCGCCCCAGCTCTTCGGGGTGACGGCGAATGGTGACTGCCCATTGCTCGTCAATCAGGTCCAAATGCAAGGTGCCACTCATCGGCATAGGATACTGTTCGACACCAGCAACCGAGAAGACCGGCCCGACACCTTCACCGAACGGCATAGGGTCAGCGGAAGCGATAGCTGGCAGCGAGATCATTGCAGCGCTGCGGTTGGTGTTCGTCACCAGCATATAGTCGCTGTTGTCCATTGGGTTGGTGAAGCTGACGATATCAATGGGCGTGTTTCCAAAACCCATTTCTCCGATCATTGTACCCCGAACCTGTGCGCCGTCCTGCAAGTCTGATAGAGGTATACGTACGATTGGGGTGCAGGCATAAATTGCGATTAGCGTTGGTACAGAGTCCAGTTCGCGGATGTCTTGGGTGATAATTGGTGCGCGTGTTTCAAATTGTGCGTGCACCGCGTGCCAGATTTCAATCGAGGATGTGTTGACCTCATTAGTGAACGGAAAAGGAACTCGTCGCAGCTTTGACGCGAATTCTTCGTTCGATACACCGGCTACAAAAATCTCACCGTCATAATAGTCGATATCAGTAATTGCCAAATTGTTCAGAGATTGCCCGAACTCCAGCGTTTCGTCGTTATTAATAGGCCCGATTGAGATTGAACTATGATCTGCGATGCTCAAATCAACCCTCTCAAGCACGCCGTGATCTACCGTCACAATGAATGGAACGGCATCCGGACCACGTCCCTTGTGAATGGAGAGAAAGATCTGGCCTGTGGGCTTATGTACAACCATATCGTTGATCACCACTTCCTCTGCAGTGACGCCCAGCATTTCGCCAATTTTTGCGTCTATGTTTTGGACAAGTGTACGACCTTCGAAGCTTTGTGCCCGCCCCAATCGGTAATCGCTTTGGTCTTCCAGAGTTTCACCGGGCAGGGCGAAGGCGTGAACAACACCCGCCTTGGTATCCCCAACAAATAGAACGTTTCCATTGTCAAAAGCCAACGCACCGGCCGACTGAAGCCGGACTCCCTGCGCCATAGCGGTTTCAGAGGCTAAGAATGCAAGCACTCCTGCCACCAAAAGAGGTCCTCGAACTGATTTTGGCATGGTCTTTCTCCTAGCTTTGGTTTGGCTATTGCGCGATACGGGACATGATATTTATCGTTCAGTGCAGTTTGAAAGCAGCAAAAATCGAGAGTGAATTGTCGGTTACACCGGAGACACCGAACTTGTTTTTGAAATGGATATATTCGATGCCAAGATCGAACCTGTTTGGTTGCCAACCGATGGCGCGGCCCGCATCCCACCGGATTTGTGGCGAGAACACTATCTGGTTGTCGACACCATTCCCTCTGTCTCCAATGAAATCGACAAAGCCTTTGGCGGTAAAATTCTGGCCGCCAAACTCAAATGGAGCTTTCCAGCTCAGAGTTGCCTGATACGTTGTATCCAGATCGCGATCCAATGGATCTTTGATGGTCTCGTAGGCGTATAGACCGAGGCTCAGAAGTGAAAAACCTTGCACATTGAAAGTTGCGCGCGAGCCTAACAATCCGATGGTAAGGTTTTCGCTCTGGTTCACACCGAGCCCAAAGGCGATATCCTTTACGAAACTATTGTCTTGGAAATTCAACCCCAGAGCCTTGCCGCTCAAGTGCCCATAAATTTCGCCATAGTGACCGCTCTTTTTGTTAGTTTGAAGGCCATCATAATCGTAGTAGCCATCAACAAAGAAAAACACATCGCCATTTTCGGATGCGGTGAAGTGTTCGAGCGTAGCGACTGACCGCGAGGTTCGTCCGGCATCATTTCGGCCAAGGTGAAACCCGTCTCCGTAGTGCAGTTGGATTTCCGTGGTCGAAACGTTTTGTGCTGGTACGGCTTCAGAAGAAAGGCAAAGTACCAGCCCAGTACAGAATACAGTCGCGGTCGCCTTTGGCGCTCTTCCTTGCTTTCTATCAAGACAACTGGGGACGGGTTTCATGTCTCAGACCTTTCGTATGATTTACTTCGGAAGTGGTTCAAATCATGATTTTCTGTGGCAACAAGAGATGTTGAACCGGTGGTCTCCTTGGATGTGATGAAGCCGAAAGACCTAGACAGAAGGTCGGCATCCAAGCCGGTCGCGTACTCGTTCAAAGGCCAATAAATTGGAATCGCGGCGCGCTTGCTTACAGGCAGGGTAGAAGGTTCCCTGTGAGGTATTATTTGCTTGAAATCGAACGCCAATGATTTGCTTGAGTGGTCGACAGCTATGCCAATGCTGAGCCTCTGTTTAGGCCGGTTACAAGACGCATAGAACGACCGACGGCTCATAGGCTGTTCATTTCAGATGAGGGGTTCATCAGGGCCAAAAGCGCCGAAATTTCCTGTCGGCGCAACTCGTGTCCGCCATGATGAATCACAGTTTTAACTATTGCCTCTTGCTCTGAGGCCCAGTTGATCAGTCGTTCAGTCATGTGGAGGGGGCAAATTGGGTCATTTCGTCCGGCTGTGATCAGGATATGAGTACCATCAAAATCCGGGGCCGAAGTGAGTTGCCAAGGAATGACCGGATGCAGCAGACCTACTCGATCAAACAGGTTGGGTTGCTTGATGAGGACTGATGTCAGAATGGTTGCGCCGATAGAATAACCAAAGCCGTAGACCGGGGATTTCGGGTGTCGCATTGCCCAGGCCGCAAGAAAATCAATCATTCTATTCGTCCGCAAGGCGAGGTCATCCATGTCAAAGACACCTTCGCTCAAGCGGCGAAAAAAACGGGGATGGTCGATCTCCAATGCATCTCCACGAGGGGAGATGACACCGGCTCCGGGCACCAATACCTGGGCGAACGAAAAGAACTGCCGTTCGTCTCCCCCTATACCGTGAAAAGCGAAAATCAACGGTGCATTTGCTGAGGGCGCAACGGACAATGCGTAGTAGCTACCAATACTCATAACTTCCCGCCCCTTTAAACAAGTTGAGGCAGTTTGCGCTCGATATGTTCCCGATAGGGGTGGTATCGCCTTGGCAATTTCAGTTTTTCACCCAGATGTGCGGTATCTTCATCGCGATCAAACCCTGGTCCATTGGTCGCAATTTCGAACAAAACTCCGCATGGGGCTCTAAAATAGACCGACCAAAAATAGTCCCGGTCAATCACCGGTGTAACCTGTAAACCTGCGTCTAGCAGTGCGCGGCGTGCCTCGAGCTGAGCAGCGCGGTCCTCAACTGCAAATGCGATATGGTGCACTGACCCAGCGCCTTGAAACGCGTGCTGGGAAGCTGGCAACTCTTCAAGGTCGATTGTGTTTGCGGGGTTTCCTCCCATGATACGAAACCGAGCGACGTTACCAGTAGACTCAACTTTCTGGTATCCCAAGAGTGTCAGTAGTTCACCTGTCGCCGTCGAATCCCGCAAGCTAAGTCGGACACCGTTGAGGCCAAGAATGCCGACTTCTTCATCGGCAACTGAGCCAGACCACGGCGTACGCCCCGCATGATCGGTCTCGACGAAAGCAAATCTGTCTTTGTCGGGTCCATTGAATTCCAAGCGTGCTTCACCAAGAAAACTCGTTTCGAAAAGACCGCTGACATCGAGATGTACAAGGCGTTCTTTCCAATAGGTGAGAGCGCCATTCGGGATTGCAAATTCGGTAATACCCACTTCGCCCGTTCCGCGTTGGCCCTTCGGTATGCCGTGGAAGGGGAAATAGGTCATGATTGAGCCGGGAGTGCCAATTTTGTCGCCGTAGTAGAGGTGGTAAACCCCTGGAGAGTCAAAGTTCACCGTCTTTTTTACGCGTCTCATCGCCAAAGTCTGAGTAAAAAACAGATTATTTTCAAAAGCGTCATTTGCGATTGATGTGACGTGATGTAATCCCTTTACGTACTTTTTCATGTATCCATTTACTCACTTAACAAATGTGGCCTTCAGGTTCGCAAGGAACTTTTGAAGGCGGACTTATAAGCTTAGTGAAGGGCGACTACTTTTAGAATGATAATTACCTTGCATTTTTTGTTATCGTGAATGCAATAATGAGTGTATGCTGAACCTTAAGCCTATTCGTGTTTTTCTTGAAATTGCGTCACTCCAAAGTTTCACGGCGGCCTCGCAGTCCTTGCGTATGACACCAGCAACGGTCACGCGTATCATCGCTCGATTGGAAGAGGACCTTGGTCAACAACTTTTGCTACGGACAACACGGCGGGTGTCACTCACTTCTGCTGGTGCTTTGGTTGCCGCCCGTTATCGCCCGCTGATCGAAGAGTTCGATCGCATAAAAGAAGAACTTGAACGCGAGACACATCCACATCGTGGCAGGCTGATTATCAGTGCTCCATTATCTTTTGGGATCGGCCTGATGCCGAGACTAGTGAATAGCTTCCAGCTAGCTTATCCCAATATCGAATTAGTAATCTCTATGACAGATCGGTTTGTCGATATCTTCGAAGAGAACTGCGACTTGGCAATCCGATTGTCCGAGCCATTGACAGACAAGACCGGGATCTGGCGAAAGATATGTGAAATTCCGCGCCATGTAGTTGCATCCAAAGTATTTTTTGAAACCAACCCACGCCCTGACAGTCCCGAAAATCTGGATCGTAAAAACTGCCTTTCCTATGGGCACAATAAAGAAGCCGAGACATGGAAGCTGAGAAATGGAGCAATGAGGCGCAAAGTAACCGCTGGAAGTTCCCTTATCTCAAATAATGGAAATTTTCTCTATTCAATGATTATGGCAGACACAGGCATAGCCGTCCTACCGGAATTCATTGTTAGCCAGGGCCTCAAAAATGGATCGATCGAACATGTCCTCCCAGATTGGACAGCCGAGCCCCTCTGGTTGTCCCTCTACTACCCGCCATATGAGGCGTTCCCGCCACTCGTCGCGACATTCACCGACTTCTTTGAAGCATTCTTGGCTGACTTGGACGGGTTTGACTTTAGCGATGTCTAAAAGTTTCCTGTAAGTACAAACTAAGCTTTCTACTCTGAATCTGGAACAGTCCTCGGGAGCTTTTTCACTTACTTGGCTATGTCGACCCTACTTGCGGCTCGTTCAAAGTGGTTGTTGGTGAGTCTCATTAGGTATCCGCCAGGTGAACCCAATTCAGGATGCGCATAGTGAACTCGTTAAATTACTGCGATCCTGAAGTTCACCGGATTTGTTCTGGAAGACCAAAGTTTGTCTTCTATCGACTCGAATGAGTGTGGGTGGCTATTTATTTAACTTCACTGCGTAATAGAAATTGGATTTCTGCACATGTGGGGGGATGCTGTGTCAGTAATATGCGTGAGCTCAAATGTCAGGTAAGTTCCGCTCAGCGGACCTTTAGTCAACCGAATTTGAAAGACCGCTTTTGAGCTGGGCAAATTTGAGACCATGACCGCTTTGGGGCTGGTACCTGCCGTTAGACGCACTGGGCACGAACGGCAGCTGGAGGTGCTGGGAATAGAGGTTTTGCCGCATTTCGAAACCAATTCGTGCTCGCGCGGGAAGAGGGCAACACCTCCCTGCATCGTGCGGCTTCCTCTGGATCGTCGGAAAACATTGAAGCGCTGCTCGACGCCGGAGCGGACGTCAACGCACGTGGTGGCGAGCATGGCCACACAGCTCTGCATACTGCGATCGGAGGGAAACGTCGCGCTTCTACTCTACGCCGGAGCAGACGGCAGCATAAAGGGCCGATTTGGAACACCCTTCGCCATCGCTGACGAGGATAAACTGGGCTCCTGCCTGTATTGGCGACTGAATGATGCGCAATACAAATGAGATTGCATGACGAACGCAACCTCATCTCCTGGCTAAGTCTCAGCCCAAGCACCAGATTCACAGGTGGAACTTATTTCCCTTTGAAGAGGGACCACAGTGATCTTGGGCGACGGTCCTCTAGTAATGCCACGACCCGATGTCTGTCCTCGCGTGCTTCCTGCTGGGATGTATCTCGCTCTTCCTTCATCTCTGTCAAACGTGTTTCTAAGTCTGCGACACGATTTTCTAGGTGCCTGTTGTTCTGCTCAGCCAGCGCCAGTGCGATTGGAGTGTCTGAGGTGACCACAGGAGTATCTAACGGGGTGCGGGGCGTTGGCAGTCAATATCGCCACCCAGATCGGAAAATTGCCACGTTTGAGATCTGGTCTCCGCAATGGCCTGCCCAGATCACCGCTTACTGACGGTGAGGTTAGTCGTCGGTACGGGTAATAGTTTTGTAAGTTTGATGCACCTCATCGTCTGTAAAAGTGTGGATACGCCCCCTTATTGCATCAATCAGTTCGATGAAATTGTTGGACGCCTCGGCCCATTCCGGACCTTGTTCCATCTTGCCAAGTTGGCCGGATAGATCCTCAAGAATCTTCATGAGCTCCTCCAACGATGGGATGGAAGGATAATTTTCTTCAAGAGTCGCAACGATTTCGGCATTCATTGAGCGATTGTTTTCAGCCGCCGCCGCTTTGATGCGGTCGCGCATCCCGTCGGGGAAGCGAAGGACGTACTTGTCCTGTTTGTCGCTTGGGAATTCGCTTTTCGCTGACATGGCCGATCATTGAATAGTGAGATTATTCAACGGCTGAAGCAGACGGTTGAGCCGGAGGTGGATGCTGGGCAAGCCTCGCAGGAGAAGGCGAAATCGTAACCCTTCATGCAATTGCACAAATCATTCGGGAAGGGGGCACCCAGCCTCGCGTCGGCATTGATCGGGGAATCGCTCAAGCCTATGCCGAAGATATCCGCAAGGTTTCATTGGTGATGATTATATCAGACATGCGTCTGTTTACATGAAAGAGCACGGTAGCCGATCATGACCGCTCCCGTCCCCACAGGTTCCAGATTTCTCGACCACGGCAAGACACCTGAGGAATGGGCGGCGATCCTATGCGAACGCGGGTTTGAAGTTTCATCAAGGACGATCAAAGAAAAGGCCAACAAGCTGAAAGAGCGCGGCAAGCTAGGGGATGCTACCCTTATCCTACCGGAGCAACTGGACAACATGTTCATGGAGGATCAGCAATGCCACTCGAAGTCTATCCCCGAGGAAGCAAATGGTGGGTCAAGGGCCGGGTCGAATACGAAGGGCTGCCAATCACCGGTTACTACCGAAGATCTACTGGATCATCTTCAAAGCAAGGTGCGGTCGAATGGATCCAAATCGAAACGGACCGGCAAAGGCGTCGTCACCTCCTTGGCGAAGAAGCGGAGCAACTGACGATGGGCGCGGCGATCCAGATCTACAACGCTAAACCAACTGAACTGAAGGCGCTTATCAGGGTTGTTAAAGCTCTTAGCGACGAGTTTTGCCGCCAACCAGTCGCCAGCATCACCGGGAAGTACCTAAGAGACCTCGGTTACACCCTCAAACCCAATGTTGCGACTGACACGATGTGGCGCGAAGTCGTGACCCCTATTAGGGCGGTAATTAATAACGCTCATGATCTGGGGAAGTGCCCCCCAATCCGGGTCAAACGCTACAGCGAGAAGGAACGGATCGACCAAGACATCCTACGCGGTAAACAGAGCCGGATGGAACGCAAGCCAGCTGACCGCCAGTGGATCGAGAAGTTTTGTGAACACGCCGACATCTACAACGCCGCTTTGGTGCGGTTCATGTTCGAGACTGCAGCCCGGATTGATCAGGCGATTTCCCTGACTCCGAACGATTTGGACTTAGTGAGCCGCAAGGTCTTTCTGAAAGCAGCAAAAGGTCACCAAGCGCAATGGGTGGCAATTTCTCAAGGCATGATGGTCGAACTGGCCAACCTGCCACCGAAACGCCCGCACAATCGCAAGCTTGGCTGTAAAATGGAGCCGCGCGTTTTCGGATACGGAAGCTCAACTGGGTACAACTCGCGTTGGAAAACGATTTGCAGGGCTGCAGGTATTCCTTACATCTCTGCACATCCGGCTGGGCGCCATGGATTTTATACCGAATTGCGTGTCAATCAAGGTGCTGACCCCGTGACTGCGGCAGCTGCTGGTCGCTGGAAAAGCGTCTCCCTACAGGATCAAATTTACGCACATGTTAAAGCGGATGAGGCTGAAATCAGGGAGCAGATCCGTACAGGACACGTACAACGCAATACCACAAATTCACCTAAGTAACTGAAGCAGAAAGGTAAATAAGATGATGAATGACTCCCTCCTAAGGGGCAGGTTATTGGTTCGAATCCAATCGGGGTCACCATTTCTTTCAGCGTGTTATGCTGGCCATTGTCTGCCAGTTGACCTTAGGAACTGAAGGTGAGGCGCTGACACAATTGCATCTCCCTGGCACTTTGGAAGCTGGCGTCGCAATGGCGCCTAAACAGACTTGATTAAAACCGATACCGTTTTTGTGTCTGGAGGGGGGCCTTTAAGGTGATGTTGGAAAAATCAGGACTGCGTTGGTGCGTGTGCCTGGGTGCTCAGTTGAGGAATGCGGCCCCGATGGCAGTGGCCTGCGGGCTGTTGTGTCGCTTGATCATCCTGGCGGCAGTTTGCCTGAAGTTATCGCCCGTGCCTCAACCATTTCATGATGCCGGCTGGCGCAGATCTGACGGACCTTCCTGACAGCATTACGGATTATATCGCGTCTGAGCGCTATGGCACTGTGACGGGGTCGATGCCCCTCCGGTCCAGAGGCAACGGCAAAACGTCTATACGACTCTGCCGACGCCCGAAGCTGGATATACGGCGATGTCGTGATTACTGAACGCGTTGGCACCGCGCAGCTATATCGCGATCTCAAAGAGGACGCAGATGGTCCATTTATCGATCTCGCTTTAGCGCGCAATTTTGATAATTCCTTTGTGCGGAGCGGGCATTACGGCACAGCCGGGGATGCCTTTTACTGGGCAGGTTTTCTGCAAGGCAATCATAGCTATGTGCTGAGAGTCGAATACAACCACCCCGGCAAAGACATTCGCCCCGACGAAAACGAAATCACCAAGGCATTCGCCTGTTCGACGGATTTCAGCGGTGTGCGCTTGCCTTGTTTCGACTAAGCTTAGGACTGCTAAGGCTGAGTTCCTTTATGTTTGATAGCAGAAGACCCGCTCGGTGGCTGGGTTCATGATGCATTTGAATTGGCTGACATCCAGCCCAAAGTTTCCGGGATATTCCCCATAAGCTGTTGTGCCGTTGATTTGCAGGCTCGGGTCTGATGAGGTGGTTTGGTTTTGTGTTTCCACCACCGTGACCGCACCCGAGGGCCAGATAAAGCGCAGAACCATGCCGTCCTGTCCAAGCCCGGCTGAGATCTTCTCATGGGTTTCCAACTGGCAGGGATCGTCATCCAGTTTTGTCTCTTTCGAAAACACCAGGCACCGGTTGGCGCCGATGGTTTTCCGATCACGGATCAGAACATCCGGCGCGATGACAGTGTCACTTCCGCCAAGACTTAGTAGTTCTTTGAACCGAATACTTGACGGGAACAGCCAATGGTTCTCGGCGCTGCCGTACCAAGCCTGGGTGTTTTCCGACTTCATCACGCCATTCTGAGTTTCAAAACTGTAAGACCCTTCACACAGTATGGTACTGCCCATCGCGTTAATACTGGTGAATTCCAGCCCATACTCGGTTGCTTTGAAGCTCTCGAAGGCCGACTCCATACTCCAGATCTGACTATATTCTTCGGTCCAGCGCCCCAGGCCAACATCATGGTGATAAAAACCGGGAAAAGCGGAGCCATCTTGGGCTGCATGACGGCGCTGCATGTGGTTGCAGGCAATGGCCACGTTTTTGCGGCTGGCTTCTTTCAGCCGCGGCAAACCCGCGATCTCAATATTCCATTCAACAGCTTCGCCAACCGTTTCCAGGTAGTGCATCTGGTCCGGTGGCGTTGCCAGAATCCTGGCAAGCAACGAGGGCCTCAGCCTGAGCACGGTCTGTCGGTCAGTCAGTTGGGACATGGATTGCAAAGCCACTTTGAAGGCTTTGTTGACAGAGTCGGCATTGTAGTTCCCATCTGGGACCTCCAGCGATGCAGAGTGAAAGCCCAGTCGCCCTTTAGCATGCAAAACCCTGTTTGGCATGCGTCCGGCATCGGATTCGGTGTCGATTCCTCCTGACAGAAAGAAGACTGCGCAGGCAGATTCACAGGCTGCGTTTGCAGGTACTGCTGTGCCCAGCTTGCTAATCCAGCCCGTTTCCTGCGACCAACCGTGTACCGCGTCGTAGCTGTAAAGAAGGTCCGCCATCTTCAACGCTTCACTCAGCGAACCGCCCGGGCTGTCGAGGCAGATCCGTGCAGGGTCTCCGTCGTTGACTATACTATTGTAGCTTTTTCCGTTGATCGCGGATGGGGGACTATTCAAAACTGTCTTCAAAGCGACGTTCAGTTTTTCAGTGTCGCCTGTCTCGATCACACCGGTCATTTGCAGCAGGCAGTCCATCGAAGGGTCGCCGCCCGGTGAAAAATCGGCGGCCTGTGCCCCTGTGGTAAAAAGCATTCCCAAACCCAAGCCCATCGCCTGGCACAGCCCGCGTCTCAAGCCGGGTAGAATAAATAAGCTCATCATGGTGTTCTACTAAGTCCTAATTGCAAATAAGTGCGTTGTTGACCTCGTCCTGCGGTATGCCGAGTGCCAGCAGAAGCTCAGGTTGTGCCCATTGACTGTCAGTCCCCAAGAAACGTTTGTTCGCGGTTCCAATCGCGCCCAGCGTCTTGGGGCCAATACTGCCGTCAGGTGTGCCGACGTTCATACCGTTGGCGTTCAACGCGTGTTGGAGGCGTTTCAAATTGACCGGTGACCGCATGTCCACCTGACCACAATATGTTTGTGGCACAGGTGCTTTGGTCACCCAGGCCGGGACCGGCTTAAGCGGTTTATATGCACATTCCCCTGTTCTGGTGCAGGCAATGCTATTGCTTCGATAAGGGCTTCTGAGAGTGTCATTCACCAACCGGAGCAGTTGCGAATTGCGTAAGTCTTTTAATGCGTCGCCCAGGTTGTCGTTGTTGTGAACGTCAGCGGCGCTGCCACAATTTTCCATGGTACCATCCATGTCAGCAGCGCATCGAAACAGTTGGCAAGCAAGGCGATCAAACTGGTCGGGTCGACTGCCCGAAGGTGTGCAAATTTCGTAGACCCATTGTCCCTCTTGCCGTGCCCCGTAGCAGGCATAGTCACTACGCGGCACATAGGTGATAAAAACATCCTGCCCACTGGCCATGGTGCGCAGCAATTGTGGCTCATAACGGCCATAGCGCGCTTTGTAGTCTTCAGCGCAAAGGGTCAGTGCCTGTGCACGTGTCGGAGCAAAGCGACCTGCACCCGGGCTGTGAAAGACCCGCCCGATACTCTCCATTTCAGGAGTGGTCAGGTAATACATTTCTTTCGGCTTGGTCTTGTACATCTCTTGTAAGATATCAATTTCGACTTTTGCACCGACAAAGACCTCGACCACGTCGTTGAGAGTGGTGTTAATGATGTCTTGCATTTCGTTCATTTGGTCAGCTGAATAGCTGCGCGGTGGCACGTATAAAGACGGCTTGTGCAGACCCAATCGGGCGGTGTCATGGGCAAACCGGCGGGGGAAAAATACACCTTCGTAAGTGGTATAGCCGCTGAGGAAGATCATCGAACAGGCGGATGCGCAAACCGCATCTTTCTGTAACAAAGTGACAAAATTGTTCTGCTGCACGTAGTGCGCGATTTCCAGTGCAGCCTGCAAATGTCCGCCGGGACTATCCAATGCGATAACCGTGTTATAGGGGCAAAAGCCCGGCTCACTACAGTTCATCAATCCGTTGTCTTCGACAAATTCCTTAAGCCGATCAACATCGCCGGGCACGATGGGACCACTTATTTTGATGACTTGCGACAGCATGAGGGCAGTGTTGGCAAGGCTGTCAAATATCTCCCCGATCGACACAGCGCCGCCAAGGTTTTGGAACATTCCGTCGCGGAGACCGGCCTGAGGTTTGGCCTTGGCCAAATCAGCCTGCGATTTGGTTGCGGCGCAGGCCAGGGTTTCACAGCCCAGATAGTGCAGTACGTCCCGGCCAAATATTCCTTCGTCAAAGCGCCAGCCAGACAGGTAATCGTGCGACAGAACAGGATTGCGGTCCATCAATGTAATATCGGCGGCGGTTGCGGGCAGGGCTAACAGGCACATCAGCGCCAAAGGGCGCAGTAGCATTCTCAGACACTTCATCAGTTCAACATTCCTCTAACGCATCATTCAGCCGCGAGACCTGCCCAACCAACAAAGGTAAAGATTTGTTTTCTTTCTCAAGATGGAGGTCTAAGCTAATATGACTTTGCAACAACCATGATGATTTCAGTTATGAACACAAACATTCTCTCGATTTTGATCGCTTTTTCTGCTTCTCAAGCCTTTGCCCAGTCGACGATTACGCTTGAGAGTTTTGCTTTGGAACCTGAAACACCAGCTGTCGAGGCACAGGCTGTGCCGGGGGCCAGTGCTGCGCCCTCGTCTGAGCTGGAGACTTGCCTGACCGATCCTGCCAACTGCACCAGCGCAGATTATCAATCAGGGTCTACGTTCTCGCTGGAGGATGTGGTGAACCTTGCGATTATCGACCGTGAAGAGGTCACACAGCAGGTTTCCTCTACTGGGGGTCAGGCTGCCAGCACTGCAACGGAACCACTGCCTTCGGTCGATATGGAGATCCTGTTTGATTACAATTCAGACAGTGTGCGTGGTGATCAACTTTCGCAATTGGCGGATCTTGCGGCGCTGCTGAAATCTGAACGCTTCGACGCGTACCGGTTTTTGTTCCTTGGTCATACAGATGCCAAGGGATCGGCGGCCTATAACGAAGATCTGTCAGCCCGTCGGGCAGAAAGCGTTGCAGCACTGGTGCGCGGGCTGGGTGGATTGCAGGCGGACCGCACACTGGCCACGGGTATGGGGTTCTCGCGGTTGAAAACACCGGGCGATCCGTTAAGCGGCCAAAATCGCCGGGTGCAACTGGTGCTGCTACCGCGTTGAGCGGGTAATTCAGGACTTACTGGATAGTGAAGCGTTCAAAGCGATACTCCACAGGTTCGTAACCGCCTGTGGTCACAAAACCCGCAAGCTCTCCGGCCTTAACTTTCGTGGCGACCTCTGCCATGACCGTGCGCACCGCTGCTTTGTCCCCGCCAATTTCCTTGGGTTCGCACACTAGTCCGAGCTGGTGAGTGCCCAGTGCATCGGTCTCTTGAATCATCAGCCCAAAGCGCGAGCCGGGTGAGATTTCATAGCGAATCTGCCCATTTGAGAGCGCAATGGATTTGAAAAACTGCAGGGGAATCGGCGTCAGATGCCCATCTGGGGCAAAATCAGCGAAGAAAGGCGTACAGGAGGGTGGCACATCCGCCACCACCGACACCTCTTCTCCTGCGGTAACCTGCTGCGGATAAACTGCAAGCAATGCGCGCAGTGGATCGGTTATCGTCGTGGGGTTGGGCGTGCGCTTGAAATAGAATTCAGTCTGCATCTGCGAGATCTGCTGTGGCCGTTGCTGACCACGTGTTTCCGCCACCACATCCCCGGTGACCCGTTTCATCAGCACCGAAATCTCGGTGTCCGGAGTGCGGATGTGGCGGGCCAGGGCGCTGGCAAACGGTGAGTTATTTCCCATGCCGTCGCTGGCGGTGGTATTGGGCAGGGTGGCATAGGTGATCAGCATATCGCCCTCGGCACGCATCACCGCCAAGCCACGGGTTTGCGCCACGCTTTTGGTCACTGATGTCCCGGCTTGAAGATTGGCGGCAAAGGGGTTGTCGCGGCAGGCATCGAGAAAAATCATGCTGATAGGAAAGGGCTTTAGCACCTCGATCAGGCTATCCATTGAGATGGTCTCGCGCTCGATGGACGCTGAGCTGGTGATGCGCGCGTCCACTGGCACCAGAAAGTTGCGGCCATCTTTTTGCAGCCCATGCCCGGAGTAGTAAACCGCCACCGTGTCCGCTGAACCATAGCGCTCTGACAGCCGATCGATTGCGTCCCCCAGTACATCTTGAGTGGCGTCGGTCAGAGTTTCCACCTCGAACCCCATGGCAGCAAAACTTTGCTCCAGAAGCGCAGTGTCATTGACTGGATTACTCAGCGTGCCGCCATGCTCGTAAGTCTGGTTGCCGATCAGCAGG
The DNA here is from genome assembly GCF_004006175.1 of Parasedimentitalea marina. Classification (GTDB taxonomy): domain Bacteria; phylum Pseudomonadota; class Alphaproteobacteria; order Rhodobacterales; family Rhodobacteraceae; genus Parasedimentitalea; species Parasedimentitalea marina. The sequence goes on along the minus strand of NZ_CP033219.1, from coordinate 4,041,298 downwards.
GCATAGCGACCACCAGCCTGTGCCTGCAGGGGCAGGACTGAAGCGCAAAAAATGGCCGCCAGCCAGCATAGGTACTTTCGAAAAAACACTGTGGTCAACATGCCTGATCTCTTTCCATTTGTTTTATCCGGGCAATCTCATCCGCCTCAGCGGGGCTTAAATCCGGCTCTTTAGTGTAGCAATTGTCGTTGCCAAAAGTCGCAATTCCACGTGTCCCGCCAAAGCAATAGCCATTTTCGTAGAAAAGCTGGTTGCGGCGATGCCATAGCGCATCACAACTCAGCGCGGCGTCCTGTTGCGCAACCGGGGCAGTGTCTGGCTGCGGCAAGTCGGCCAAAGCCATTTCAAAAGGGTAAGCGATCAGCCAGGAGTATTTGGAATATCCCGCGCTGATCCGATCTTCTGCGATGGCGGTTTCCCAGGCTTCGGACGGGGTTTGTTCGCCGCCACTTAACGGTGGCGGGCTGACCCGTACTTCAATGTCCCAGAATATGGGATCGTTGTCATTTGAGCGTTCGAGCGATTGCAGAACCTTGAACGCGCCTAGGGGTTGGGCATGTTCGATCCGAACCATGCAGTCCAAAACGTCATAGGGGTATCCAGTGGGGTATCCTGCTGCGCGGCCATAAAAATGGCCATTATGGATTTCTGCTTGATCTACAAAAGCAGAGTCTTCGAACACCGGGGCCAGCCATCTGCCGCGGCCTTTGTCCGGGAACATGCGGCGAAATTCTTGCGCTGTTTCTTTGGCTGAGAGCAGCTCGCCTGATTTCCAGGTCGGGCCGAGGGCCCAAGAGAACATGCCCTGATCCAGCATGAAAACATTGTCGCAGATGGTGCGCGCCAGAGTTTCATCCAGTCGCACCCTTGCGTCATACCCGGAAACATCAAAGCCACCCAGTAGGGCATCACCTACTGTATCGAAGAAATACATGTCTTCGGGCGGGGTTTCCAGAAAGCGGGCAAAGACATAAGGCGCAATGATAGGGGTGCCCGCACTGTCGGTCTGGTTGCTAAAGTCAAAGGCCTGTCGGGCGGCCATCAGGGCCAGGTTAAACGACTTGGAGATCTGCTCCCCGGAATAGCTGCCGCTCTTGGACAGTTGTAACGACGGGGCATGGACCCCCAGTCTTGCCCCTGGCTGCAGCTCTCGGGTTAGGGTTGTCTCATAGCTCTCACCTTCAAAGAAGGTACTGCCCGCCATGAATATTGCCGAGCAGGCAGAGACGCAGAGGTCATTCTGCAGAACTTTAGTCGCTATGCCGGATCTGCTGTCCAAGAGGTGCTGCGCCATTTTGAGCGCAACTTCGATGCTGCCACCTGGGCTGTCGAGGCACAGGGTGGCGCCTTCCAGGGCGTGTGATTCAGCTGGGGCGTCACCTTCACCATTCCAGGGCATGCCGGTGATCTGTTGCAGTTTGGCAAGGTCATCGCCTTTGATCTGCCCTGTCATCAAAATTCGGCATTCAGCCGAGCGCGGGTCACTGTCGCGTTGTGCTGCAAAGGGCAGGGCAATGAAACCCGGGTCGTCCCAGGCCGGAGGAAAAACCTTGAATTCTGCCGCGCCAACGGGGGCAGCGATGACAAGTAAAACGGCGGCCAGGTGGTGGCGCATTTTATGGCAGGACATAGACCGTCACCGTAATCGCATTTCTGAAATTGCTGTGTCGGCCCATTTGGCGCCGGGATAAACTGACTGTATTTCAAACATTATCCAGCGAACTGGGCTGTGCCCGTCACGCTGAAAACTTTGCCAGTCCGGCGTGTCCTTAAGCGAGATCCTCTGCCAGTCTTGAGTGCTGTCACTCACCCGGATTGATTCCACACGGCTGTTGTTTTTAAAACTGCTGTGTGACTTTGCATACCCGTTGATAAAATCGATGCCGGAAACCACGGTGGGGTGGTCGAATTCAAGAAGAAGACGTTGGCCGGTGCCATGGCCCTTTACACCTTCGACCCATGCGGTCTGGTTGGAGTGATCTATCATATTGTCAGGCCAGTAGGTGTTACCGGCCTGAGACGACAAAACCGATTCCACACATATCCGGGCATGTTTGACGGGGCTGCCTCCGGATACGCATTTGGCCCAATTTATGTTGGGTCTGGGCAGGCTTATCGGAATGCTGGCCGTTTCGGTTTGCACCGCAGCCGGGGCCGCAGCGCTGGCCAGTGTGGCGGCTTTTGCCGCCGCCAGACCTGCGTAAACTTTGCACTCTGCATAAATCTCGGCAAATTGGTTGAGGATCTCTGCATCCTGAGCATTTTTCACATCGGCCCAGACGGATCGAGCCTCGCCGCAATCTACGGTGACAACGGGGCGGGCTGCGGCTGCGGTGATGGCTGCGGGCTGTGAATCGTTTGTGCAGGAACCGGACAGGCAGAGTTTGCCGTTGATTTGATCGTAATAGGCCGGGTTCTGTTGATGGTTGTTGTAACTGCGTGCTGCTTCGGCTGTTTCCAGTTGCGCTGCATTGATTGCATCCTCCAGATACATGCCAGCCCGCAGGCGGGGGAGGAAGTGCCGGGTAAAGACAGACAGCTTTTGACCGGCATCATCGGTACTGAGCCGGTCAAGAGATTCCTCACCTGAGCCAGCCGAGAATATCAGAAACGCGCCTTGTGGAGCCCGTTCTACTGACAGGCCACGTGTCATGCCGATGCTTTTGGTGCCATCCTTGCCAAAGATGTTGTTTCGGCACGCGTCGATGATCGCAACCTGCACAGAAGCGCCTGCCTGGCGGATCTGATCCACAATGCCATCCAAGCCATTTTGCAACGGAATTGACATCAGCCGCATGCGCCGTTCTGACCCCTGCATTGTGACATCCGTAGGCAGCAGGAAATTTGTCTTACCGTCGGACCAGCCATGGCCCGAGTAGACAAATACAGCCGTGTCTCCTGTTTTGATTTGATCCAGGAAATCGACCAGCGCGAATTCCATGTCGCTGCGATTCAAGTCCGACAGCGAGGTGACATCGTAGCCCAGTTCTTTAAACAGGTCGGCATAGGCTTCGGCGTCGGCAATTGTGTTCTGCAATGGCGGCAGCGTGCTATAGGCAGCGTTCCCGACAATCAAGGCGTACCGGTTTCCAGCCAAGGCTGGAATTGGCAGCAACATCAAACAAAGGGCGACCCAGCGCACGGCTTTCGAATAAGCCGCGGCTGGAAAACTGTAATTCGACATTGTTCCCTCCGATTCCTCTACAAGACTTCGTTTATGTTAGCCGGATTAAGGCGCTACATTAAAAGTCACAGCATTGAGCGCACTCGAGCCGGCGCTTTGTTCAACTTGGGTGACCACTTCGATAGAAAGCCCCTTGGTCAACGGTTGATAACGGTCCTGCGCTTTGCGTATCGCCTCGGCTGGGTCGATGCGGTGAGCCCCCAACCCGTCCTCGCGGCAGAAGGCCAGCATGGTCTCTCCTTTGCCGGGCGAGGTGAAACGCAACACAAGCCCCGAGCGAGGATCTGGAATGCGGCGTATCTCGCCCGCCTCCAGGAACCTTGGCCCAAATATTTCTGATGGCAGATCCTCCACCGAGTTGCCCTCTTCGATATAGAGGATCTGCAACTCGCACCGGCGGTTGGCCGACACATCAAAAACCAGCAAGTCACCCACCCGGGTGTTCACCTCGGGCACCGACAGCGACAATGTCAGGGGGTGGCCTGATGTATCGGCCGGTTCAGTCTGGGCGCGGTAGGAATTGTCAGCGGGAACAAATTCCTGCTGATTGGAATACGCTGCCTGAGACAGCGCGTTCACCAATATCTCGGCGCTACTGCCGTGATCTGTCGATACCGAGGCTGTGCTGTGGTTCATTGCTGACATTCGGGTCACGCGGGGCAGCATGGCGGCCCAGTGATCCTCAACCTCGGCACGGGTCACGAACAAACCTGCCTCCAGTCGTCGCATCCAAGTGTCGGCCACTTGGCGCAAGCCTGGATCAGCAATGCCTTTAACGCGATTGGCGAAGGTTTCGGTATCCATGAAGAACTCACGTGCGATATCTTCCTGGTCTAGGGTTTCGAAGTAGAGATCGGCCAGATAGGTGACAATCTCGCCACCTCCGGCCGAACCTGGCGCGCGTAGGGATACCGGCCGGCCATCCGGGCTTGGCTCGGTCGCACCCAGTTCATGCAGCGCCTCGGTAAAGCGGCCTGCGTCAGTCCGGAACGCGGCATCTACCTCTTCTTGTGGGCGATACATGTTCAGTAGCGCATCGCGTTGTTGCAGGCTGAGGCTGCTGTTTGTCTCAACAAACTGGCGCAATTGGTCCCGCTTGGCGATGATGCCGTTGGCGTGACAATCAAAGCAGGAGCGGGCGTTGACGATCTCGACGCCCTTGCCGATTGGCTTGGTGCGGAACGACACGATCGACGTCGGGCCAACCGTCAGGCGGCGCCCTTCGTGGGTCGAGAGGTAATACCCCTGCATACCATTGGCGAGCGAGAAGATCATCTCACCCCCGTCGTGCTCGAACCCGTCAGTATCCGACGAGAGCCCGGGCACCAATGCTGGGCCATCCGGGTGCTGGATCAGAGATTGTTCACCGGTGTCGCCGGCAAAATCATAGGATTTCCAGTAATAGCCGTCCCGCGCAAGGCCGTGCCGTTCCAGCATCCTGTTGAAGTCAGAAACCCCTGACGCGCCGCTGACGAACCCTGTGCGCAACACGCTGCCACGCTGGATGGCGCTGTCCACATCCACACCCATACGCGTTTCCAGAACGCGGATGTCACCGGGCAGGCGGAGCAAAAGGTCGTAATACGGGGACTGCGAGGCATGCCGGACAAACCATTCCGCCCGCAGAATGGGCACTGCCGCACCTGTCATTCCCGAGACTGTGCTTAGGATCGCCTGACTGTCGGGCTGCACAGCAAATGGATAGGTGCTAGCCAGATCCGCCCAGGCCTCTGGCGTCCAACCGGCGTCAGCTGAACCGGAGGTATAGGCGGCGGTCGTCAGTGCCTGCCAGTCTTCGATTGTCCAGCCGTAATCACGGATGTCGATGCGCACAAGCGAGCCATCAGTATTGGCAACCGGTTGAACCCGCATAAGATCGTTTGCGCGTGACACGGAATTAATGAACTTGTTGAGCCCGGCGTGCAGATAAGTCATCGGATTGCGCAACGCCCCGTCCAGACTGCAATCCACTTCGGGCAGAGGGATATTGGCAAAGCTCATGTAGCGGATAAAAGGCCGGTTTAGTTCGGTGATGCTCAACAAATCCTGTGATGCCGCAAACATCTGTTCTTCGAATGTGCCGCCCGCGAAGTTTGGCAGGATTGCTGTGGCCGTCTCTGCCGCAGGACGTGCCGCGCTTGTCGCTGGAGGGGTGACGTTGGCCAGGGCCTTGATCCAGTCCGCCATGGTCTGCAGCTCGGTTGGGGTCATTTTTGTGCGGATGGGCATCCGATTTGAGGCAACCGATTCATAGAGCGGTGAAGCATTTGGATCGCCGGGGATCACAACGGCCGGGTCGCGGGCAATATCGCGCAGATCGCCGGTGTAAAATGCGCTTTGAAACGTCTGTCCAGGGCCGTGGCAGCTTCGGCAATGGGTTTCGACCAGCCCATCCACTTCGGATTGCAGGGCTGGATTGACACTGGGAACCGGTGCGCTGGCCAAATCCGAAGGGGCGACGTCCTGGGCTTCGCAATATGCATTGACGCGCCCCATCAGGGCAACGGCCCCTGTCAAATCCTCGACCGTCTGCGGTTCTACAACCGGATCAATGCTTGAATCCCGAGGTTCCGGCGGCAGATTGGAGACATCCAGTGGCGAGCCTGTCAAATAGGCGTAAATGGCGGCACGGTCTTCGATCGGCAACCCGCTCATCTGCGCTGAGATGCGTCGCATGCGTGGATCAGTCATTGGGTCGCCGTTGAGCTTCAATCCCTGCGTCAAAGCTCCGGTGACAAAGGCCTCGGGGGTATAGGTGCTCAGCCGCTTGGCTGTGATGTTCGGGGCGTAGCCCCCCAGCAGCCCGCTCTCGCCCTCAAATGCGCGATCTTCATCACGGTCGTTCTTAAAGCCGATACCGTTCAGACGGGGCGTGTGGCATTCGCCGCAATACCCCAGCGCCTCGACCAGATATTGGCCGCGCGCCAGTTGCGGGTTGTTTTGCATGTTCAGCGCAACCGGATCAGCGGTCCAGCCGTCCAATACCCAGGCATTGGCAAAATTCACTTCATGCGGTTTTGAGGCGGCATCCGAAGCACTGAGGCTGGCCATGTGGCCGCGTAGATCCAGCGCATCCTCGGGGCGCATGTAGGCGTAAGAGGCAAACGGAAAGACGCCGCCGTAATACATTCCACCATCGGGTTTCTGCCCCAGCAGCACGGCGTTCAGGAACTGGTCGTTGTTCCAATTGCCGATGCCATGATCTGCGTCAGTGGTAATATTGGGGCTGTAAAGTGTGCCGAATTTGGTTTCGATCTTTTGACCACCGGCCAGGATTGTCGGGTCGCCGTCGACGCCATGACAACTGGCACAATTGGCGGCTAGAAACACCGCCTCACCATTTTCGAGGTCAGGTTCGTAGTTGGCGAAGTCACCGCCGGAAAAGCTATCACTGGCGGCGCTCAGGGCTTGGGCGCTCAGGGACTGCGGCAGCAGGAAGGTCAGTATGCCAGAGAGGCCGATGGCAAATGTTTTCATCGGAATTCAAACCTTTCAAAGTGAATGGATTTTGGCGGTTTGCCAAGCGCAGCCAGCCCTTTTAACAGGCCCCGGCGCAGCGGTGCAGGCCCGCAGAACCAAAAGCTTGCGCCTTTGGGATCGGCGGTCGCGGCCAGGGTTTCAGCATCCAGCCGTCCCTGTTCCGCTGAAACATGCAGGTGGACGCGGAACCGCGGCACGCGTCGGGAAACGGCTTGTAATCTTTCGAACCCAACGGCTTCGTCTCGGGTCCGTACACAGTAAAAAAGGTCGATCTGGTCCCCATCCGCGGCCGTTAGCGCGTCGGCCAATGCCAGAAAAGGGGTGATACCTATGCCGCCTGCAAGCCAGATCTGGCGGCGGCCGGGTTTGTTGGTCCCAGTAAAACGCCCGTAACCGCCCAACAGCCAGGCCCGGTCGCCCGGTTGCAACGTGTCGCGTAGACGGCTGGTGAAATCCCCCGACGGCTTGATCGAGAATTCGATGTCATCGTCCCCGGCATCAGAAGATATAGTAAAGGGATGCGGCTCACGCAGGCCTGTACGGCCAAAGGACAACAATGCAAATTGCCCCGGCTTGTGGCGCAACGGCTTTCCCTCGGGTGTCAGCCGCACAATGGTGGCCGATGGCACGCGTGTGACCGAGGTCACCCGGTAGCGCCGTCGCCGCTGCAAGGGCGCGACCTGACTATACAGGAAGCACGCCAGCGCGATCAGCCCCATCCAGGTTAAATAGGTCGAGATAAGCGCGGAGTTGTTAAAGGGCAGTTTGACAAAAAACTGATGAAACACAGCGACCGCAAAAATCCCGCCCATCAACCGGTGGCTCCACCGCCACAGAGCATAAGGCAACTCAAAATTGATAAAGGGGATCCGCTTCACCACGCTGATCGCTCCCAGCGCCAGCAGCAGTGGATAGACCAGTTCCCCGGCTTCGGCAGCAAGCTTGGACAAACCGCTGGTGGCGCCGCGCCCCTTCACTTCAATTCCGACGGTCTCGTGAATAAACACAAACACCAATGCCAGAACCCCTGTCCATTTGTGCAGCCAATACAGTTTATCGAGTCCGCCCAGGTGGCGCTCAAAAATGGCGGGCCGTGCCGCCAGTATCAAGTTCAGGCTCATGAAACTGTAGGTGCAGACACCAGCGGTTAAGGCCAGGAAATTTGATCCGCTCAGATGTCCGGCGGCATCAAACAACAAAACAACCGGAGCCAACAGAAAAATTGAGATAAGTACAAAAAGTGTCACATAAACCCCAGCAAGAATTATGCAGGCCCCAACGGAGAGAAATACGCCCTTTTCTCTTTACGTGAATACTACTGTCATCTTTCGTTTCAAGTCACCCGGCGCCAGTCAATATTGATGGCGAACAGACCAAGCCGGGCAAACTGACATAACAAATACATCAAGAATATTTTTTTTCAAATATTATGATGGTTTGCGGCTTCTGAGATTGAACGCGTGTTTCCTTGAAGGGGTTCTGTTTAAATGTTCCAACGGGATCATAGACCAACTCATAGAAACTGCGCCTGCAGTTTATTCTCCTTTAGAACCTAGTATGGGAGGCGAACAGCATTCAGACGGAGGGTCAGGATCTGCAGAAATTGCGCATCTTGCGCTTGGGTATCTGATGTTAGAGATTGCGGTAACAGCGAATTGGGAGACTGCGCCATGATGATTTATGGATTGAATACCTGTGGGGACTGTCAGAAGGCCCGTAAGGCGCTGGAGGCGGCGGGCCGGGAATTCAGTTTTCGCGATGTCCGGGCCGATCCCTTGAGTGAGGCAGAGTTAGGCGTCCTGATCGGTGAATTTGGCGATCAGCTGGTCGACCGAAAGTCCAACGACTGGCGAGGGCTAAGCGATTGGCTGAAACATTCTGAGGCCGAAGACCAATTGGCCGCCAAGCCGAAACTGATGGCGCGCCCAGTGATCCAGGATGGAGATACCTATTATCTCGGCTGGACCGAAGCGGTGCAAAAGGCCCTGCTGCCAGAGTGAGGCAGGGGGTAGATCCGCTGGTGCAATAACGCCCGGTGTTATTTGGGCATTGGGTTGCTGGATTTGTTGTAGGGCGACCAGTCGGTGATCTCGGGGTAATACATCTTACGCCAGCGCCGGACACGTGGGTTCATGATGCGGCGCCACAGGGGTGGGATCATCGCGGCCACGGTCATGACCGGATACCCATGCGGCAGTTGCGGTGCGTCGCCGGGGGTGTGATTTTGCAGCAACGGAAACCGGCGGTCGGGTTTGTAATGATGGTCCGAGTGCCGTTGCAGGTTGATCAGCAGCCAGTTCGACGCTTTTTGCGCCGCATTCCAGGAGTGGCGCGGCTGCACATGTTCATATTTTCCGTCGCCCAGATGTTTTCGGGTCAGCCCGTAATGCTCGACATAATTCACCAGTTCCAGCTGCCAGATCGCCACGCCGGCCTGCACCAGAAACAGGATCACTCCGCCCCAGCCACCAATCAGGAACGCCAGCAGCACCATGCCTGCCTGTAGCCCCCAATAGCGGAAAAACGGATTGGAGAGGTCGGACCAGGGCAGGTCCTTGCGCGCCAGCATCGCCTTTTCTGCGCCAAATGATGACAGCCAGCTTTGCTTAAGCACCCGTGGATAAAACCGGTGGAAGCCTTCGTTGTAGCGTGCCGTAACCGGGTCGCGGGGGGTGCCGACATAACGGTGGTGCACCAGCAGGTGCTCGGACCGGAAATGCGAATACAGCACCATCGACAGCAGGATATCCCCCAGCCAACGCTCGAGCCTGCTTTTCTGGTGCATCAATTCGTGGCTGTAGTTGATGCCGATGGTGCCGGACAATACCCCGACGCCAAAGAACACGCCGAATTTGCCAAGCCCGGACAGATGGTCGGAGCGGGTTACATACCAGATCAGCCCGTAAATCATCACAAATTGCAGCGGCACCCAGACCAGGGTTAGGGCGCGGTACCAGACCAGATCCTCGTCCGGGGTTTGCGGGTCGGCGTTTTCCAGATTGAGACCGAAAATACCGTCGAGAATTGTGAACAGATACCAAGTGGCCAGTGGCGTCAGGATAATGATCCAGCCGCCTTTGATTGCGCCGATCCAGACAAGCGGCAGCAGGGCGAAGGACATCCAAAACGGCAGCGCGCTTTGCCAGCGGGCAAGGGGGTGCGAGGCATTCATCGGGCTACTCCGGGTCTGTCAGCTTGGGATTGGAAAATCTTACGATGGAATTTCTAACAACCCAAGCGGTTACTGTCCTTGCCATAGATCAAAGGCCTTGCGCATGACCGTGGGCAGATCGGATGGGCGAAAATCATCGACAGACACCCGCAGATGCCCCTCGGCTGGGGGGAATTGTGTTGGCAGTTCTGTGACCATGACCTGCAGGATCAGGTGGAAATGGGTAAAGGTATGGCGCACCTCGGTGCCTAGGTCCTGCCAATCCGACTCAAACGGAGGGGTAGGGGCCGGGGTCTCGGACCATTCAGACCCCGGCCAGCCCAGCATGCCGCCCAATAGTCCTTTGTCCGGGCGTCGCTCTAGCAGCCAATCGCCGTTGGCAGCGCGGGCCAGATAGACGTGACCACGGCGGGTTGGTTTTGGCTTTTTCGGCGTTTTCTGCGGCAGTGCCGTGGCGGTGCCTGCGATGCGGGCGAGGCAGGGATCGCGCCAGGGGCAGATACCACAGGCCGGCGATTTCGGAGAGCAAAGGGTGGCGCCAAGATCCATCACCGCCTGCGCATAATCGCCGGGGCGGCGGTCCGGGGTCAATGCCGCCGCCCGGTCCTTGAGCAAAGGTTTGGACCCCGGCAATGGCGCGTCAATATTGTACAGCCGTGCCATCACGCGCTCGACATTGCCATCCAGAACGGTTTCCGGCAGGTCATAGGCGATCGAGGAGATGGCGGCGGCGGTATAGGGGCCAATACCGGGCAATTTCAACAGACCGTCATAGGTTGATGGAAAGACCCCGGCGTGCTCTTTGGCAATCACCCGGGCGCATTTCAGCAGGTTGCGGGCGCGGGCGTAATAGCCCAGTCCGGCCCATTCCCCCATCACATCGCCATCTTCGGCGGCGGCCAGATCCTGCACCGTTGGCCAGCGGGTGGTAAACCGATGGAAGTAATCCTTTACCGCGGCCACTGTGGTTTGCTGCAGCATGACCTCGGACAACCAGATGCGATAGGGATCGGGCGCGATGCCGGCAGCGCGGTCTGCGGGGCTGATCCGCCAGGGCAAGGCGCGTGCATGCACATCGTACCAGGCAAGGATCTGATCGCTCAATCCCGGTGCTTCGTCGTTCAGGTCACGCATTCTTTACCCCTTGTGCGGCGGTTTCATTGGTTTCCGCCTCTGTGCTCTTTACAATAGGGTCAACGTTCACGCAAAACCATGGTTATGGCATTTAGACGATCCTCCACACGCGGCTTTAAACGGACCGCCTCTCTGCTCAACGAGCAGATACGCAAAACCGGCGAAAGCCGTGGCTTTGCGGTGTCGCGGTTGTTGACCCATTGGGCCGAGATCGCAGGCGAAGACATCGCCGCCATCGCCCGGCCGGTGAACGTTGGCTATGGTCGTGGCGGGTTTGGCGCCACTCTGACGGTGCTGACCACCGGGGCGCAGGCGCCGATGCTGGAGATGCAAAAGGAACAGCTGCGCGAAAAGGTGAACGCGGTTTACGGCTATAACGCCATTGCCAAGGTCCGGATCACCCAGACCGCGCCGACCGGATTTGCCGATGGCCAGGCACAGTTTCAGTATGCTCCGATTGAGCGGCAAAAACCCAAACCGGATCAGCAGGCCGTGACTGAGGCGGCCAAAGCCGCGACCGGAGTTGAAAGTGATGAATTGCGCCAGGCCCTAGAACGGCTGGGGCAAAACGTATTGAGCAATAATAAAACCCAAGGAAAGGGGACTTAATGGCCCGTTTGATGACTGGTGTCCTAGCTGCGGTTGCAGTGGTTGCGGGGGGCTATGCCCTGATGGGGTCTAAGACGCCCAGTACCGTGTCCGAGCTTCCGTTTGTCGGAGCCGCTTCCGCACAAGAGGCAGGTGAGGTTGACACTTCGACCATCACCGAGATGGTATTAGGTGCCGAAGATGCGCCGGTTACGCTGATTGAATATGCGTCCTACACCTGCCCGCATTGCGCTAATTTCCATTCGGGCGCGTATAAGCAGCTGAAGGCTGACTACATCGACACCGGCAAGGTCAAGTTCATCTACCGTGAGGTCTATTTTGACCGCTATGGTCTATGGGCCTCGTTGATCGCACGCTGTGCCGGCCCTGAGAAATTCTTTGGAATTTCTGACCTGATATATACTGGTCAGTCGACATGGTCGCGCGCCGGTGGTGCCCCCGAAATCGTCGACGAACTGCGCAAGATCGGTCGTTTGGCCGGGATTGAAAACGAGCAGCTAGAGGCCTGCCTGCAAGATGGTGAGAAAGCGCAGACTTTGGTCAGCTGGTATCAGGAAAACGCTGAAGCGGATGGCATTCAGTCCACTCCGTCCTTCATCCTGAATGGCACTGCCGTTGCCAACCAGGGCTACGATACCTTTAAGGCGTTGATCGACGCTGAACTGGACGGCTAAGACCATTTGGCCCGACGGTTACGTCGGGCCAGTGCCTAGGATGTTGTTGGGGCTGAACGCCGTAGAATTTGACGCAGGCCCGCGTCTTTTGAGATCTGCAATCTGACCGGCAGAGTGATCACCTTGGTGCGGAAACTGTCCGGTAGGCGTACGGCGTCTTTTTCAGTGGTCACCAGTTGCGCCCCCAGAAGTTTGGCCTCTGCTTCCAGTCGCGTCATCAGAGCTGGCGACAGGGTCTGATGATCCTCCAGCGCCTCGGCGCGGTGGATGTCAGCGCCAAGCGATTTGAGTGTCTCAAAGAATTTCTGCGGATGGCCTATGCCGGCAAAGGCCAGAACCGATGTGCCCTCCCACTGCATGCCGGTTTCCAGTGGCTGCACTGCACCGGTGAAATGCGGCAAACCCTGCAAGTGATCCTGCCATTGCCCGGCAAACCTGGCCTGCGCCTTATCCGACCCAAGCGACAGCACCAGATCTGCGCGCTTCAGCCCCACATCGACAGTTTCACGCAGCGGACCTGCGGGCAGGCAGCGACCATTGCCAAATCCGCGCTGGGCATCGACGACGATGATCGACAGATCTTTGGCCACAGCCGGGTTTTGAAAGCCGTCATCCAGCACAACAACCGATGCACCGCTGCGGGCAGCGGCCTGGGCACCGGCGGCGCGATCGCGGGCCACCCAAACCTTGGCAAAGGCGGCCAGCAGCAGCGGCTCATCGCCGGTCTGTTTGGCGTCATGGAGTCCGGGGTCGACCATCACCGGCCCCCGCAGAGAACCGCCGTAGCCGCGACTGACGACATGGGGGTCGTGGCCCATGTCACGCAGGGCCTCCAGCAACCAAATCACTGTGGGTGTTTTGCCGGTTCCACCTGCATTCAGATTCCCAACGCAGATGACGGGTATGTCGAGCGTCGCCGAGGCCTGCTTGGCAACGCGGCGTGCGGTGGCGCCCCCATAGATCCAACCCAATGGAGCCAGAAGAGTGGCGCGCAGGTCAAACGTCCCGGGGGGGGTGTTCCAGAATTCAGGTGGTCGCATGGCGTACCTCGCGCAGGTCCAACATGTCCTGGATTTTATCCAGCAACAGATCCGTCAACTTGGCGCTTTCGGTCACCACTTGCCAGCCGGCGACGGCCATTTCAGCCGCCTTGTCTGGTGCGGATAGCTGGATTATTTGCACCGCCAATTCGTCTTTTCCCTGCACTTCCAGTGCCGCGCCTGCCTTGGTCAAGCGGTCATACAGGGGGGCATGGGGCCCAATATGGGGGCCATGCAGGATGGCTGATCCCAATGCTGCGGCGTCCATCGGATTGTGGCCGCTTTTGTCCTTTTCCAGGGTTCCGGCCAACAGGCTGACAGGGGCGACACGGTACCATAGCCCCAAATCTTCGTCGCAAGTCAGCAAAACCTGGGTGTTGTCGTCCAGATCTTCGCCTGCCTCCCAGTCGGCCCACCGAAGCCCGGTGTCATGCAACATGTCCCGGACGGCCTCCAGATCTGAATACTGTTCCACGGACAACACCAAAAGAAGACGGTGCAACAAGCGCAAGGCGTTGCGGTGGGCGCCAAATACCGTCTCAATTTCACCCGGGCGCGTATGGGCTGACAACCAAACCTGACGGCTGCCTAATTTCTCGCGCATGCGGCTTAGCTCGTCCTCGTGATAGGCCGGCAAGGTCGATGATAGGCGCAGTCGCGAGGTCAGAGAGACCTTGGTGGGCGCAATACCTGACCGGCGCATTTGTGCTATTGCCGCCGAGGAGGGGGTCATGATCCCGGAAAACTTGTCCAGCAACTTGCGACTTTTGTCTGGCAACCAGCGGCTTTTGCGCGCCGGGAGTTCGCCTGCTTCAATATCAATGAGCAGTGAATTGATGCCGCGTTCGCCACAGGCCCGCATCAGAACTGGTCGCAGGTTGCCCCCAGCCCAAAGGCAGATATCTGGGCACCAATGGTTAAGAAAACTACGCACATCAGCCGGCTGGTCGGCGGGGAGTTCACCAATGATCAGATCGTAGCCCTCGGGCTTTGATGTACAGGCAAGTCCGGGCTCGCAGGTCACGATCAGGGACAAATCAGGCCGCATTGTTTTCAGCCGCTGCCCCAGATCACCCAGGGCCAGAAACCGCTCGGTGTTGGTGACATGGGCCCATATCAGCTCGCCGGTTGGCCGCGGTGGGCGGGCGTCAGCAGTCAATGGCTTGCGCCAGGGTTTGGCCCGCGAAGCGGCATTGGGTTGATCCATATCGATCGGCCTAGGTTTGTCGGACGCGACAGAGAAAGCTTATGTGCGTCGCCCCAAGGACAGGGTGAAACCGTTGCGCCATTGTAGTGTTCTCCAGTGTCAATTTGTTCCGGATCAGCGGCAACCTACGCCTTTGGCAAAGTAGGTCAAGCGTCGCCCAACTTATAGATCAGGGGTGGCAAGCGCCGCAATCAGTGCGCGGTGCAATTCGAAATTGGTTGCAACCACCCCGTTCAGCTGGGGGTGCGGGTTGTTGAACATCAACGGCAGGCCCGCGCGGTCTGAAATCTGTCCACCGGCCTCACGCAGGATCAGATCGCCGGCCGCAATGTCCCATTCCCAACTGGGCCGCAGGGTCAGCATTGCGTCAAACCGACCATCGGCCACTTTGGCCATGCGGTAGGCCAGTGACGGGCGGTAGCTGCGGGTGAAATCAGGGACTTGACCGCCTTGCCAGTGTTGCGGCTCCATGATTGGCCGGGCTGCAAGAACGTCAGCCATGGTCAGGTCGGTCAGGTCGGAAACGGCGATGGGTGCGCCGTTACACTGGGCCCCCTGACCCTTGGCTGCGGTGTACATCAAATCCCGCTGTGGCAGGTAGATCACTGCCGCTGTCACTTCGCCTCTTTCGGCCACCGCCAATGCATGGGCCCAGGTGGTGGACCCGGCGGCAAAGCTGCGGGTGCCGTCGATCGGGTCGATGATAAACACATGATCCCTGGCCAGCCGGTCAGAATTGTCCTCGCTCTCTTCGGACAGCCAGCCATAGTCAGGACGCGCCTTGGGCAGCATATCCTCTAGCATGGCATTGACCGCCAGGTCGGCCTCGGTCACCGGGCCAGCCCCCTCGGGCTTGTCCCATCGTTTTGCCTCGGGGCCAGAGAATTGCGTTGCGATCTCGCCCGCCCGTTGTGCCGCCTGGATCAGCAGATCTAAGTCAGTTGCCGGCAAGGGTCATGCCTTCGATCAGGATGGAGGGCACCACCCGCGACAGATAGCTGCGCGCGTCATTGGCCGGGATGATCCGCTTGAGCATGTCGCGCAGATTGCCCGCGATGGTGCATTCGTTGACCGGATAGGCGATCTCGCCATTCTCGACCCAGAACCCCGATGCCCCGCGCGAATAATCGCCATTGTTCGAGTTGATCGTCGAGCCGATCATCGAGGTCACCAGCAACCCAGTGCCCATGGAGCGGATCAGATCCAGGCGGCTTTGGTCGCCCGGTGTCAGTGCGATGTTCCAGTTTGATGGCGTCGGCACCGATCCGATACCGCGCACCGCATTGGCGCTGCTGTCCAGACCCAGCTTGCGGGCCGAGGCCAGATCCAGGGTCCAGCCGGTCAACATGCCATCTTCGATTATGGCGCGGCGGCGTGTGGCCAGACCTTCGCCGTCAAAGGGGCGTGATCCGGCGATGCGGGGGCGAAACGGGTCTTCGATCACCGACATGTTAGAGGGCAGAATCTGTTCACCCATGCTGTCCTTTAGCCAGGACGAGCCCCGCGCAATTGACGCCCCGTTGATGGCAGACAGCAAATGCCCGATCAGCGAGGACGAGATCCGTTCGTCGAACAGCACCGGATAGCTGCCGGTGTCGGGCTTGCGCGCGTTCAGCCGTTCAACGGCGCGTGTGCCGGCGGTGCGGCCAATTTCTTCGGCCGAGCGCAGATCGCCTTGAAAGGTACGCGAATCGCCATCGTGGTCGCGCTCCATTCCGGTGCCCGTACCGGCAATGCCAACGCAGGACAGCGAGCGGCTGGTGCGGCAATAACCGCCGGAAAACCCATTTGACGCGGCCAGATGAACTGCGTGGGTGCCATAGGAGGCCCCGGCCGATTGGACCTGTGAAATACCGTCAATCGCCTGACAGGCAGCTTCGGCGGCAATGGCATCAGTCTTCAGCGCCTCGGGGGCGGGCTCGGCAGAAGTGTCTTCCAGTTCAAACGCCGCCAGGTCCCAGTCTGTGATCAGTTGCGAGGCATCGGCGAGGCCGGCATAGGGGTCCTCGGGGGCCTCACGTGCCATGGCAACGGCGCGTTCCGCCATGGCGATCAGCGTTTCGGGGCGCGCATCCGACGAAGACACCAGCGCCTGCTGCTTGCCGACAAACACCCGCAGCCCCAGATCGGTGCCTTCCGAGCGTTCGGCATGTTCCAGTGCCCCCTCGCGTACCTCGATCGAGATCGACTGGCCCTCGGCGGCCATGGCATCGGCCCCATCCGCACCGGCGGCTTTGGCGGCATCAATCAGGGCATGGCAGAGATTTTCTGGGGATTGGGTCATGGGGTCCTGCTGTGTTGATTGGCTGCGAGAGTCTGGATCTGACTCTACCAGTGCACCCGGCCAGCGCAATGGCGACAATGGCAAAAGGGGCCACAGATCGCAGCCCCTTTACCGTAATGTGACGGTGCGCTTAGGTGTGCGCTTATTTGATACGCTGGCCGTTGGCGGTGATCTGGCCGTCCTCGGTGATTTCGATCTCGGATTTCAGGCTGTCGTCGCCTTCGCCGGGGACCGCCATCATGCCCATCATCATACGCACACCCATGGCGTCTGATTCCTGGACCAGGCCCATTTCGATCAACCTGTCGATCAATCCATTGGCGCCGTTGAGTTGCAGATTTGCACTGCCGGACGGGGCAGGCATGCCGTCAAAGCTGGTGAGATCATCGTTGTTAAACGCGAAATCCCCTGTACCGGACAGGCTGGCCCCGGCGGCTGAAATCAGGAAGTCCTTGATGGTCAGCGCGTTGAGCTCCAGCGGGATGTCATCATTGTCCAGCGCCATCATTTCGACGAAGTTCAGCAAGTCCTGTGTCAGGGTGGTTTGGCCGGTTAGGTTCACCGAAACATTTGCCGGATCACGGGGCAGAACCTCAGCCGGGTCGAACATCGACCAGATTCCATCGCCAAGATCCAGACCTGTAAAGCCGAATGCCATGGTGAAATTTTGTTGCTCATCGGATGCCGAAACTGGCATACGGAAATCCCCGGTCACCTGGTCGATTTTAGCCTCAATTGACAGCGCCATGCCAATATTGATGAGCGCATCTATGCCGATATTCGATCCTTTAGCGGTAAGCTGAACAGCCTCGGCGTTGGCGGACAAGGCGCTTGTTGATGAACCGGCGGTCATGGTCTGGGATGAAACCTGCTCGCCGTTCATCATAACCGAGGTCTGCGTTTTGCTGCTGCCGTACGTCCCGGTGCCTTCGAGTGACAGCCCTTGATGCAAAGCCGCGGCCAGGTTCATAAACGACATACCGCCAGTTGGCAGTGTGATTGTTGATTGGCTAACCATTTCGCCGTACGAGGCTGTGGTGGTGGTCACAGCGCCCTGCATGTTTTCGACAGTCATGGAATAGCCCATGCCGGAAATTTCTGATTGCCCAGCGAGAGTGATAAGGTCGCCCAGCGACAGACGGCTGGTGCCATTCACTGCTGAACCTGTGCCAGTTAGGGTAAACACTGCGTTCTCAGAGATTTCAGCATCTTTGAGACCGCTGAGATCTATATTCTGGAATTCGAAATCAAACCCATCCATGGCATATGAGAACGTGATATCGTCCGGATCGCCCGATGCGACCAGTTCGGCGTCAGAATAGGTGATTATCATGTCAGCAGAAAAGCGGTCGGTTTCCGGTTCCGGGCCCGACAAAACAAAACTGTAGGTCTGAGCGCCCTCCAGATCCATTGAGAGGGTTCCGTCCCCATTATCAGTGTACGACAGCGTGGGGTACAAAACGTCGAGCGAAGCCTCGTCGCCGGGGAAGACAAGGTGCAGCTTGGCGTCCGCAAATGTGACGGTGTTGCCATCACGGGTGGTGGTTGCTGTCAGCTCTCCCCCCACGGTTTCGGCGATGACCTGATAGCTGTTCCAGATATCATCTGCAGTAATGTCAGCCAGTGCAGGGGCGGCGGTCAGGGTGGCAAAGCCGATAGAAAGCAGGGCGGTCGAGGTCTTGAGCTTCATGAAAAGCCTTTCAAAGATCTTGGTTAGAATGTGTTGCGCATACCTAAGCCGGTAAGATGTGGAATTTCAACCAATGGGCGCAAAGAAAAAGGCCGCCACCCCAAGGGTAGCGGCCTGAATTTGTGACAAGTGTGCGTTTATTTGATGCGCTGTCCGTTGGCCAGAATCTGACCGTCGCCGGTGATTTCCAGTTTCGAATCCAGCGTGTCCTCGCCTTCGCCCGGAACCGCCAGCATGCCCATCATCATCCGCGCGCCCATGGCGTCGCTGTCGGACATCAGGCCCATCATGATCAGCTTGTCCATCAGCGTATTGGCCCCGACCAGTGTCAGGCTGGCGCTGCCGGTTGGGGCAGGCAAACCATCAAAACTGGCAAGATCATCGTTGTTGAAGGTAAAGTCGCCGGTGCCTGTCAGTTTGGCGCCCGCTGCCGAGACCTGCAGCTGCTGAATGGTCAGCGCGTTCAGCTCTCCGGGTTCCTGATCGCCCATGTCCACGGCGTCAATGGCTTCGGGGTCGAACAGGTCAAACAACAGTTTGCCCTTGCCGGACAGGTCCAGCACAACTGTTGCTGGTTCGTGCGAAAGGACACCGGTTGGGTCGACCATGCCCCACAGCATGTCCGGAACCGCAAAGTCGCGCAGCGTCAGGCCCATCGAAAAGTCCTGCTCGCTGTCAGATTTGGAAATTGGCATCGCCAGTTTGGCGCCATATTCCGCAAAGGTCAGAGAGATCGGAAATGGCAGGTCGCTGCTGGTCACGTTGACCGTGGTTTGCAATTGCGACAGATCATAAGACAGCTGTCCATTGCCCATCGCAACGGCGATTTTGCCACCCTCGGATGTGGATTCGAACCCAAAAGTCTCGCTGCGGTCGACACCGGAAATGGAGGCATTGCCGCCCGCGTAGGCAAAGGCTCCGTCAAAGGCGAAACCGGATGCGAACATGGCTTTGACATCTGCGAAATCCAGACCCATGGGAATGGAACTGGTGCCGCCAAAGCTAAGTCCCTGCAGGCTGCCCTTGGCAGAGCCACCGCTGGAGCCACCGGGTTCCTTGGCACCAAAGTCATAATTCAGAGTGCCGACCGTCATGTTCTGATCATAGTTACGGATGTCACCAATGCTCATGTTGGTTTTGGTGACCACATCAATCAGCGAGATGGTTGCCTTGATCATGCCTTCGGGCATTTCTTCGCCGTCAGCCATCACCTTGCCCAGGGCAAGTTCGACCATGGGAGAGGCATAATCGTAGGTCATGTTTGACGCATCGCCAGATACCAGCATCGCGCTGCCGTCGTGGCTGTAGATAATCTCACCCGTGCCTTCGTCGCCACCGCCGCTGAAGCTGAACGTGATCGGAAACTCTTTGGGAAACAGGACGTCGACAGTTCCATCACCGTTTTCGGAGAACTGGATTTCAGGCAGTCGCATCCCAAGAGTGGCGTCTTCTTCGGGGATGGGCATCATCATCGACACGTCGGATACCGTGAGCGTGCCATCGGCCAGGGTTTCCGTGCCATTGACGTCATAGCCGGTACCAGACAGATAGGACTTCCAATCGTCCCAGACCTCTTGGGCACTAACATCGGCCAGTGCTCCCTGACTGGAGAGTACCAAGATAAACGCTGCACCATAACCGCGTGCGAGGGAAACTGACATAAGACAACCTTTCTTTTAAATCTGCGAGGACATGGTCGACAGTTGAGTAATCCGCGTCAAGGGGCGAGATCGTCGACGATTCCCCGTATACATAATAGCATGAATTGAAATCGTGAGTTGGAGATAAGATCTATGGAATTCAAGGGTAAGACGGTCATCATTACGGGCGCAAGCCGGGGAATCGGTGCCGAGGCTGCACGGGTTTTTGCGGCGGCGGGCGCCAATGTGGCCTTGCTGGCAAGGAGTGCGAACAGCTTGGAGACTCTCGCCGCTGAGATCGGCGAAAATGCGCTGGCACTGGCCTGCGATGTTTCCGATTATGCCTCTGTTGAGGCAGCTGTGAAGCAAACCGTCGACCGGTTTGGCGGGTTGGATGTACTGATCAACAACGCCGGGGTCCTGAAACCCATTGGGCCACTGGCCGAGGCGGACCCGGATGCGTGGGGCCAGGTTATCGATATCAATATCAAAGGCGTGTTCAACGGTATGCGCGCCGCCTTGCCGGTGATGAAGGCCTCAGGAGGTGGTTCCATTTTGACCGTCAGCTCCGGTGCGGCCCATAACCCACTTGAGGGATGGGGCGCCTATTGTACCTCTAAGGCCGGGGCGGCAATGCTGACCAGGTCGCTCGACCTCGAGGAACGCAGCAACGGAATTCGCGCCATTGGATTGTCGCCCGGAACCGTGGCAACGCAGATGCAGCGCGATATCAAAGCCAGCGGTATTAATCCGGTGAGCGAGCTGAACTGGGAAGATCACGTGCCCGCGGAATGGCCGGCCAAGATTTTGTTGTGGATGTGTACGCCCGATGCGGATGCCTACATTGGCAGTGAAATCTCGCAGCGCGATGAAGAAATCCGCAAACGTGCTGGCCTGACATGATCGATGTGACGGTTGAAGGGTCGGGGCTCTGGATTGTGACCCTCAACCGGCCCGACAAGGCCAATGCACTGACAACAGGGATGTTGGAAGAGTTGCTGGAAATTGCAACCCGCGCAGTCGAGGCGCGCGGATTAATCCTGACCGGCACCGGCAAGGTATTCAGCGCCGGCGCTGACCTGGATGAGGCGGCGACAGGGCTGGCTGTCTCTCCCCTTTGGGAACAGCTGTCAGGGGCAATTGCAGCTTTGCCCTGCCTGAGTGTTGCAGCGCTGAATGGGACATTGGCGGGAGGGGCAAACGGTATGGCGCTGGCCTGTGATCTGCGGATCGCGGTGCCCAGTGCCAAGGTGTTCTACCCGGTGATGAAGTTGGGATACTTACCGCAGCCTTCGGATGCCAAGCGCATGGCGGCACTGGTGGGCCCGGCGCGATGCAAGCTTGTTTTGGCTGGCGGTCAAAAGATTACGGCGCAGCAGTCCTATGACTTTGGTTTGGTCGATCAAATCGTAGATCCAGCAGAGTTGATGCAGGTCGCACGTGACCTCATGGCGGATAGTCTGGCTGCCGAACCTGAACTGGCGCAGCGTATACTTGCGATGTGCGCGGCAAGTTGAGTCAAATGCTCCCGCCCGTCGTTGGTCATCTGTGATGACCGCCTTCCGTTGGGCGTGGCGCCGCGCAAAGCGCGGCGCCACGCCCAAGGCCGCCAAGGTTGTTTGGCAAAGCCAAATCACCTGCGGGCGCGGGAGCATTGCGAGCCAGGCGTGCGGAATGGTGTCGTTCGTCCGGTGCGCAAGCGTAGCATTTCGGCGGCTGCTTGACTGGTTCGCAAATGAATGCAACCAGCCGGAGGTGGAGCCTCTGGAACGAGATTGGATGATAGACCCGTGTCCGATTAACCTCAGTCTGTCGTGTGGATCTCACTGTGGTAGTTGTTGTGTAGCAGAGCCAAGGACAGCTCCTTGCTGCCTTTCGATCTTGGCGTCAGATGGTAGTGACTGTCTATACCGTCGCTGCGAAACGGGCGATAGAGCTGCGGACAGGTCCGGCTGGGCATGGGGCGTCTTGTGGATCGTAGTATCGCATAAAAAATGCGCCATAACAGGGCGTTGATAAGAGGTAGGCATGGCAATGAACTATGATGCATTGGTGATCGGAGCGGGACCGGCGGGGCTGATGGCGGCAGAAGAGTTGGGCCGGGCCGGGCAGAGCGTTCTGATCGTCGAGGCCAAGCCCTCGGTTGCGCGCAAGCTGTTGATGGCTGGCAAATCCGGGTTGAACCTGACCAAGGACGAACCTTTTGATCAGTTGATCATCAACTATGGCAAGGCTGCGAATTGGCTGGCGCCGATGGTACAGGAATTTGACTCGCAGGCAGTACAGGACTGGGCGCGTGGGTTGGGTATCGACCTGTTTACCGGTTCGACGGGTCGGGTGTTTCCGAAAGTCATGAAGGCCTCACCGCTGGTACGGGCCTGGTTGAATGCGCTGGACGCCTTAGGTGTGGAACGTCGCACGCGGTGGTCCTGGCAGGGGTGGTCCGGAGCGGAATTGGTGTTTGACACACCAGAAGGCACAAAGACGATCACAGCTAAGGTTACCGTGTTGGCGCTGGGCGGTGCAAGTTGGGCACGGCTGGGCTCGGATGGGCTGTGGGCCCCACTGTTGGCAGACCAGGGCGTGGCGGTGACACCGTTGCAGCCGGCAAATGTCGGTTTGGTCGTTGATTGGTCCGATCACATCGCCACCCAGTTTGGCGCGCCGCTAAAAGGCATCGCGTTGCAGGCTGGTGAGTTGTTCTCGCGCGGCGAGGCGGTGATTTCGAAACGTGGACTGGAAGGCGGCGGAATTTATGCGATCTGTGCGGCGGTGCGCGACGGCGCTGCGCTGACACTGGATTTACTGCCGGATCTGTCCAGAATTGAAGTCGAGCGTCGGCTGTCCCGGTCTCGGGGTAAGGCAAGCCTGTCAAATCATCTGCGTAAGGTGTTGAAACTGGATCCGGCGCGGATTGCTGTGCTGCAAGAGTTTGCCCGACCACTGCCGCAAAGACCCTCGGATTTGGCAGAGGTGATCAAAGCGTTGCCGGTCAAACACGCCGGGTTGCGGCCCATCGACGAGGCGATATCGACTGCGGGTGGTGTGGCACGCGGTGCCCTGGACGAGGGCTTGATGTTGCAAAAGATGCCGGGTGTGTTCTGTGCTGGGGAAATGCTGGACTGGGAGGCTCCGACCGGTGGCTATCTGCTAACGGGGTGTCTGGCGACAGGGCGTTGGGCCGGGCGTGCTGCTGCGCGGTATCTCGCGGAGGCTGTGTCTGCAGGGTGAACCGACAGACTTGAGCCGACGGGCCTGACCTGATTGGGCCGGAATCCGGAGAGCGCCTGACCGGTGGGCGGCGCTCCCCCCCCCCTCGTTTGTTTGCTATTCTTGCAGGTGGGCAAAGGCCCGCTTGAAGCCCTCACGTTCACGCATGTCTTTGGCGTAGGCGCGCATGCCCTTGTCGCTGACCGGGAAATTGGCAACCAGCGCCCAGTTCAGGCAATGGGTCGCAATAATATCAGCGATGGTGAAACTGTCGCCTTGCAGAAACGGGCCGGACAGACGCTGGCCCAGGCGTTCCAGATTGCGTTCAAACTCCCATTTCAGGCTTTCTTTCACCTCGGGAACACGTTTGTCCTGCGGCAGGATAAAGCTATGGCGGGCAGCAGTCCACAAAAGCGAATCGAATTCATCCAGTACGAGTTGGGTCATGGCATCCTGCTGCGCGCGCTTTATAGTGCCTGCCGGATGGGTGAACTGGCCATGTTTATCCGCCAGGTAAGTGACAATCGCAGTCGAATCGGTGATCACGGCGTCGCCGTCCAGCAGCACCGGGACCTTGCCAGAGGCATTCAGTGCCAGCACATCCGGGTGATGTGGGCTGGCGTTGATAAACTCAAAAGATTCACCGATCTCTTCCAGCATCCATAAGACGCGAAAAGCCCGGCTTTTGATGCTTCCGTAAAGTTTGTACATGGTGATTCCTGCATTTTGATTTGTGTTCAAAATGAAAGGTCAGGCGCTAAGGTCAAGGGCAATCAGCGGGCGCGGCTTAGCATTGCCAGCCGGATCAGGGCGCGCTCCATCAGGGCCAAGGCTGGTGCTGTCTGTCCTGCCGAGCGTAATTGAAGGTCAGTGTCGGTCAGTAGCGTCAGCGCCGTTTCCAACCGGTCAACACCCCAGCCCTGTGCCTGACGCAACACCCGGTCGCGACGTTTGCCATATAGCGGCGGGCGCATCCGGCCAATGCCCTGCGCCGCACCGCCGGGATGGGAGGCGCAGGCATAGAGTGTGCGAAAATGGCGGGTGGCCCCAATACACAGGGTGACGGCGTTGGTGCCTTGCGATTGCAACCGCCGGATCAGCGGGCCGATTTCACCACTGCGGCCCTCGGCGACGACGTTCAATACGTCATCCAGCGCCGCCTCGGTTGATTGCGGTGCGACGGCATCGATATCGTCCAACGACAACGGGTTGCCATCGCCGTGTTTATACAGGGCCAGTTTTTCTATCATCCGTGAGAAATCGCCGGGGCCGATGTCATTGGCGATATCGGTCAGCGCCGACATGCTGTCGCTGGGGACGTCACGAATAGAGGCTGATCCGAGGATGCGCTCGATTTCGGCCCGGGAGGGAGGATCATCGTAGATCCCTACCGCATAGGCATTGCGGTGGCCTTCAAACCCTTTGCGCAGTTTTGAGGTGGCTTTCAGCTGGCCGCCAGTCACTATGATCTGTGCGTCGCCGGGGGCCCAGTCGTCCAGTGCGGCCAGAATGGCAGGGGCGGCCTGATCATTGGCCTCTTCGACAAACACTGCCCGCAGGCCAGGAAAGAAGCCGACCGCCTTGACCGCGTCCAGCAACTGGGCCGGATCTTTGCGCAAACCGCTTGCAGCCATCCGGGTCAGGCGCATTTCTTCCTCGGCGGCGGGGCCAAGCAGGGCGGTCAGGACTTGCTGGCGTTTCAGCGCCACCCGCATCGCATCACCGCCGTAGATGAGTATCCCGGTTTTGTCCGGGTCCGGGCGGTTGAAATAGCCTTCGGCGTCGCGCGGGCTGAGCTTCATGCTGGTGGGGCCAGAGGCGGTGCTGATGGCGGGATTGGATCTGCGGACAGATCCGTTGTGGTCAACAAGCGCATGGTTATCTGATCAGCCAAAATGACCATCAATCGCCGATGTGCATCGCGTTCGCCGGCCAGTGTTTCAACGGTGGACCCAGTGGCCGAATAGCCGGTAAAGGCGTTTTCGTCGCCGCTGGCGACTACTTTGCCATCAGACTGGCGGGTCAGCACAAAACCGGCTTTGCCAACGATAGAGTATCGAGTCGTTTGGTTGTCGTCGGTAATCGCCTGGCCCTCGTCACGGGTGCTGAGGGTCAGATCCAGTTGATAGGCACCTGCGCCGCCGCGTCCCAGACGTTGTTCCAAATTCGCCACCAGAAGGTAGGAATCCACTTCGCTGGTCGAGGGAATATCCTCGGGGGCTTGTACCGTAACCTGGCCATAGAGTGCGTCGCCAGTGCCACCGGGGGCATGCACTGGAGTAAAGCCGCAAGCTGCCAGCGCCAAAGGCGCCAGAAGTCCCAGCAGAGTTCTGCGATTAAGCAACGACATTGATGATACGACCCGGAACAACGATTACCTTTTTCGGCGCATTGCCATTCAGCGCCTTTTGCACAGCTTCGGTTGCCAGCGCCAGTTTTTCAACCTCAGCCTTGTCCATGTCCTTGGGCACGCTGATTTCCGCGCGTCGTTTGCCGTTGATCTGGATCGGCATGGTGACGGTTTCATCGATCAGCATCGCCGGATCAGCCACTGGCCAAGGCGCAACCGTGACCAGACCCTCACCGCCCTGATGGGCCCAGATGTCTTCGGCCAGGTGCGGCGTCATTGGTGACATCAGTTGGGCAAGCGTCATGATCGCCTGTTTTTGCGCTGCTGCGCCGGCCTTGGATTTGGCCAGAAGATTGGCAAAGCCATAGAGCTTGGCGATAGAGGCATTGAAGCCAAAGCTTTCAATCCCTTTGGTCACTTCGTCGATTGCCTTGTGCGTGGCCCGCAGCAGATCATCGTCGCCCTGACCCTTGGCAGCGGGGTCCATGGCAGCAATCTTGTCGCAGAGGTTCCACACCCGGTTCAGGTGCTTATAAGACGCCTCGGCGCCGGAGGCTGTCCATTCCACGTCCCGTTCGGGCGGGCTGTCGGACAACATGAACCAACGCGCGGTGTCGGCGCCATAGGCCGAGATGATCGAGGCTGGATCAACCACGTTTTTCTTGGACTTCGACATCTTGGCCGATGGAATGATCTCGACCTCGCTGCCGTCAGCCAGTTTGCCGCCGGTTACGTCCTCGGGCAGGTGATAGACCGGGCGGTCGTTTTCGCCACGGGTCTGATAAATCTCGTGTGTGACCATGCCTTGAGTGAACAGCGCGTCAAACGGTTCAACCGCCGATTCGGGCAGGTGACCGGTGATCTGCATCGCCCGGGCAAAGAAGCGTGAGTACAGCAGGTGAAGAATCGCGTGCTCGATGCCGCCGATATACTGATCGACGTTCATCCAATACTCGGCCTCAGCCATATCAGTCGGGGTTTCGGCATTGGGGGCGGTGAAACGGGCGAAATACCAGGACGAATCGACAAAAGTATCCATGGTGTCTGTTTCGCGCTTGGCGGGCTCACCACAAGACGGGCAGGCACAGTCGCGCCAGGTCGGGTGCCAGTTCAGCGGGTTGCCGGGTTTGTCAAAGGTGACATCCTCGGGCAGCTCGATCGGCAGGTTCTCTTTCTTTTCGGGAACGACGCCACAGGCATCGCAATGCACCACGGGAATCGGGCAGCCCCAGAACCGCTGCCGCGACAAGCCCCAGTCGCGCAGACGGAACTTAGTTACGCCAGTACCCCAACCAGCCTTTTCGGCGAAATCGACAGTGGCGTTGACCGCATCTTCGCCAGTGGCCAGATCCAGCCCGGCAAAGTGATCGACCCAACGCACCTTTTCAGACTTGGCGGGCACAAAGGCCTCGGTTCCGACCGGCGTGTCATTGTCGAGCGCAAAGAAAGTGTCGATCACCGGCAGGTCGTATTTGCGGCAGAAATCGAGATCGCGCTGGTCATGAGCCGGACAAGCAAAGATTGCACCGGTGCCATAGTCCATCAGAATAAAGTTGGCGATCCAGACCGGTAGCTCGGCCCCGGTCAGTGGGTGTTTGACCTTGATACCAGTGTCATAGCCCAGTTTGGGCGCGGTCTCGATGGCTTCCTCGGTGGTGCCGCCTTTGCGGCATTCCACAAGAAATTCAGCCAGTTCCGCGTTGTCTGCTTCCAGCTGTTTGGATATCGGGTGATCCGGTGAGATGCCGACAAACGAGGCGCCGTTCAGGGTGTCGGGGCGGGTTGTGTAAACCTCAATTGGGGTGTCGCCATCGGTGCGTTCGAACGAGAATTGCAGTCCGCGCGATTTGCCGATCCAGTTTTCCTGCATCAGCCGCACTTTGGCGGGCCAGTTGTCCAACCCGTCCAGGGCATCCAGCAATTCTTCGGAGTGATCGGAGATCTTGAAGAACCACTGCGTCAGCTCGCGCCGTTCAACCAGGGCACCCGAGCGCCAACCGCGGCCAGCCTCAACCTGTTCGTTGGCCAGAACGGTGAGATCAACCGGGTCCCAGTTCACCACGGCGTTTTTGCGGTAAACCAGTCCGGCCTTCAGGAAATCAAGGAACAAGGCCTGCTGCTGGCCGTAGTATTCAGGGTCGCAGGTGGCAAATTCGCGGGTCCAGTCAATTGACAGACCCAGCGGCTTCATCTGGCCGCGCATGTCGGCGATGTTATTATAGGTCCATTCCTTGGGGTGGCCGCCAATCGCGATTGCCGCGTTTTCCGCGGGCAGGCCAAAAGCATCCCAACCCATTGGGTGCAGCACGTTATGGCCGGTTGCAATCTTATAGCGCGCGACGACGTCGCCCATGGTATAATTGCGCACATGGCCCATGTGGATGCGGCCCGACGGATAGGGGAACATCTCCAGCACATAGTACTTCGGCTTGTCGCCTGTGCGCTTGGCCTGAAAGATTCCAGCCTTATCCCAGGCCGCTTGCCAGTTTGCTTCGATTTTGGAGGCTTCGTAACGCGACATCTTGCGGTCCTTTGAATAAAAACGCCGGGTACAAGACCCGGCGCCGTAATACTGAGATTTTTGTCGATGATCCAGAGCGCAGCGGATCAGAGATTTTTATCGGCAATCCGTAGCTGCCGGGCCCGTGACAAGATGGCATCTTCGACCGCGCGGGTCGTAGCGGCACTGACAGCTCCACCTTTGGAATGCAGGGCAACATTCAAGGATCGCGCATCCAGTGCCGGGTCCTTGATATGTACCGTGGCGCGGTAGGATCGACCGCCACCTGGAGGGGTGCCAAAGCCAGTAATGATCAACCCGGTAAAGGGATCAACTGACTGCACAGGCAGAAAACCCAGAACATCCAGGGACGCGGCCCAGAGGTAGCGGTTGACCTGAACGGTCTGTTCAATATCAGAAGACCGAAATGCATCCCAAATCGTTTCGCCGCTGTCATCAAAGGTAACTGCATCTTGGAAATCACGCTCGGGACGTACGGGTGGGGCGTTGTTGGATGCCGATCTATTTGGCGAGCCATCTTTATTGCTGAAGGCACCGCACCCGGCGACCAAGGTGATTAGCGATATCGTTCCGAGCTTCGTTAGCCAGTGCATATTGGGTCAAGTTCCGTGTCAAACTTCGGTTGCGGTCCAGTCCTAGCCAAGCCGCCGCGCTGCAACAAGCTAATTCTTCATGAGTCTTATGTATGTAGGGGGCCTGTACGGCTTCAAACGTTAATATACTGTGACATCCTTGCACCAACTTTAGCGGGAAAAGAATGGCGCTTTAGCAGACCCTTGCACCAGACCCCCCAAAAGAGCGAAACGGGGATCGTACTCAAGCTTGTGCCGTAACGTGCTGGTTTGAGAGAAATCTAAACCCGAGGGAAAAAGATTATGAAAAAGATTCTCTTCGCGACAACTGCGTTGATCGCCACTGCCGGTATGGCTGCTGCTGAAATCAATCTGGGCGGTTCCGCTCGTTTTGGTCTGGCTTACAACGAGTCCAACGCTGAATCCACACGTGTTGAGCAGCGTATGCGTATCAACATCACTGGCATCGCAACCACCGACGCTGGCGTAAAATTCGAAGCTCGTTTCCGTCTGGAATCGAACGAAGATAGCTCCAACGCAATCGCTGGCCGCGGTCCTGGTGCTGCTGGTTTCGCAGTATCCTACGAAGGTCTGCGCGTTGACGTAGGTAACGTATCCGACGTCATCGATTCGGGCGACGTTGTAGACTACTACGGTTACGGCATCGGTCTGACAGCTCTGGTTGAGCACAACACTCCATTCTATGGCAACGGTCTGCCAATCGGTGGCTTCGGTGCTGGCGATCAGGACACAACAACTGTTAAAGCACGTTACACTGCTAGCGGTTTCACTGTTGCGGCTTCCTACTCCGAAACACGCGCTCAAGCTGCTGTGACCACCACTGACTCCGCCGGTGACACAACAGTAACAACAGCTGCTGTTGCTGCAACCGACGAATTCCAGATCGGTGCTGGCTATGACTTCAACGGCACAACTGTCGGCGCAGCATACGGCGACGACGACGCTGCTGGCGAATTCTGGGTTGCGACCGTTTCCGGTTCGTTTGGTCAGTTTGGCTATAGCGTAATTGTAGGCGATGCAGATGCATTCGCAGACGTTGCGGTTGGTGCTTCCATGAACTACGAAATCTCCTCGGCTACTTCGATCCAAGCCCTGGTTGCTGATGGCGCAAACGACGCTGACGCGACTTACGGTGTTGGCTTCAAGCACAGCCTGGGTGGCGGTGTTACCCTTAAAGGTGGTGTTGCTTCCGACAACGGAAACACACTGGCTGACCTGGGTGTTGCACTCAGCTTCTAAGCTGACGTAACACACACAGTTCTTAGGGCGGTCTCATCAGAGGCCGCCCTTTTCTTTTGTCCCAAAACAGTGTTTCTCTGCGTTCAAACTGATATGAGGGCAGATATGTCACTGGATGAGATTAAATCCCACATCGCCAAGGCCGAAACTGACGCTGGACGTGAACCGGGCGCTGTGACTCTGATTGCAGTATCCAAGGTGCAGCCCAATGAGCGTGTTGAGGCGGTTCTTGAGCAGGGGCAGCGGTGCTTTGGTGAAAACCGGGTGCAAGAAGCTGCTGGTAAATGGCCGGATTTCAAGGGCCGCTTTACCGGGATAGATTTGCACTTGATTGGCCCCTTGCAGACCAACAAGGTTCGGCAGGCCATGGAATTATGCGATGCAATCCACTCGGTTGATCGACCAAAACTTGCTAAAGCGCTGGCCCGATTGGCGCAGGAATTGGGGCACTGTCCGGATCTTTTCCTGCAGGTGAATACCGGTGAAGAAGACCAGAAAGCCGGAGTCTTTCCTGCCGAGGCTGATAGTTTCATCGCCGAATGCCAGGCGTTGGACCTACCGGTCAAAGGGCTGATGTGCATTCCTCCGGTAGGAGAGGACGCGTCCCAACACTTTGCTTTATTGGCAAAAATTGCTGCAAACAATGGGTTGGATGGTCTGTCAATGGGGATGAGCAGTGATTTTGAAGTGGCCATCGCACAGGGGGCGACCCATGTGCGGGTTGGATCTGCAATTTTCGGAACGCGTGGCGGGTGAGGAAAATTCTTATGAAGAATTTTGGAAAGAAAATTTTGAATTTTCTTGGCGGGTTCGCTGCTATCCGAAGTTCGGAATAATAACCCGTGTTCCTGGTTGAACGCGTGCGGCTAGCCAGTGCAGATCAGAACGGGAAAAAGCGATGCAGCCTTCGGTTGGATAGCCGGGGCGGCGCCATTGGTGAATGAAAATGGCCGAGCCATTCCCGGGCCGGGCATCAGGCCAGTTCCAATCCAATACCAGCACCAGATCATACAGCGGATCCGCCCGGCGCAGGTGTTCATGGCTGTAGCTATAAGGGGCTCGGACGTGGTGGTTATAGGCACTATCACGACTGTCATCTGACCACAGGTCCCCCGGGCCAATCGCCTCGGCCCAGTCGGCGGGGCGGCGGATCCGATCAGGGCGATATAATAGCCCAACGATGTGATGCGTTCCTATCGGAGTGGCTCCGTCTCCCTCTTGTTTGGTAGTCGTCAGTCCGCCCTTGCCAATAGAGCAGGGCAACAGTCTGCCACTGAACCGCACCCCCAGGCGCGTCAATACCAGATCCTGTGGGGTCACAGAAAATGTCCGGATTTGCTGGCCTTGGTGGCCAGATAGGCGCGGTTGAAGTCATTTTCGCCCACCTTTAGAGGTACTCGTTCAGTCACCCTGATACCGGTATGTTCCATCATGGCGATTTTATTGGGGTTGTTGGTCAGCAGTCGAACCTGATCGAAGCCCAGCTTGCGCAGGATTTCTGACCCCAGACGAAAGTCACGTTCGTCATCTTCAAAACCCAGCCTGTGGTTGGCTTCGACCGTATCAAACCCTTGATCTTGCAGAGAATAAGCGCGCATCTTATTGGCTAAACCAATACCGCGCCCTTCTTGGTTGAGGTATAATAGTACACCCGCGCCCTCGGCCCCCATCTGGGCCAAAGCGCCGCGCAACTGTGGGCCGCAATCGCATTTCAGGGATCCCAGTACATCGCCGGTGAAACAGGCCGAGTGGAGCCGGGCCAGCACAGGCGCGTTTCGGTCAGGACGGCCGATTTCGATTGCATAATGTTCTTCGCCGCCGTCTTCGGGGCGAAAAACATGCAGTCGGCCCGCCTCGGCGGCTTCGACCGGTAACCGTGCAGCGGCTACGGGATGCAGTGGCGAGCTTTCCCCAAGCAGCGGCATGGCAACCGCGTGGTTGATCAGCGTTAATCCATGATCTGAGGCAAATGTTGCGGCATCGTCGATGGGCACCAACAAGGCTGCGGGCAACAGGCGTGCGGATTTTATCAGAGCGATCGCCAGTCGGTGTAGGTTGGCACTGCCTGTCCGCTGACAGTTGAATGGGCCTTTCATCGGGAATTTCAGGTCATCAGCAGGATCAGCCAGTGATCGAACCCAACTGCGATCTACATCTGTGGGAACGGTTAAGCGGGCGATGTCGGTGTCATAAACCCGTGCCTTTAGCGTCTCCGCTCGCCGGGCTGTCAGGGCCAGTGAGACCTCTCCTATGGCACGTAGGTCGGTCAACCGTTGACCGGTTAGGCTTTCGGCAGCAATGGCCAGCGCTGCTGACCCGTTACCAGTCAGTACAACGGGCAAGCCCATGCGCAGATCAACCCGGGCTCGGGCCAGAAGTTCGATCATTGAGGGCATCAGGCTCATCAGGGGATTCCGGAATAGGATGAAATATAAGCAGGTGTTAGTTATGCCCAATTGCAAGGAATGTGAAACATTTCCCGTGCACAAAACACGTGCGCGTGAATGCTTTGCAGCAAATCTTGCCGTTTCGCTGTTCAGCGCACATGTGTGAATAACAGGACAGGAGGTTTCCCAATGGCGCAACTCAAGAAAATATTGCTGGTCGACGACGACGAGGACCTGCGCGAAGCACTGAGCGAGCAACTGGTGATGACAGAAGACTTTGATGTCTTCGAGGCCGACAATGGCCAAAGCGCGATGGAACGCGCCAAAGAGGCGCTGTACGACCTGATCATTCTGGACGTCGGTCTGCCGGATACCGATGGGCGTGAACTGTGCCGCCTGATGCGTAAGCAGGGGGTGAAAGCACCGATCCTGATGTTGACCGGGCACGATAGCGACGCCGACACCATCCTTGGGCTGGATGCCGGCGCCAATGATTATGTTTCCAAACCGTTTAAGTTTCCGGTGCTTCTGGCCCGTATTCGCGCCCAGCTACGCCAGCATGAACAATCGGAAGACGCCGTTTTTGCGCTGGGGCCATATACCTTCAAGCCGTCGATGAAAATTCTGGTGACTGAGGATGAGCGCAAGATCCGTTTGACGGAAAAAGAGACCAATATTCTTAAGTTCTTGTACCGGTCCAACGATGGTGTGGTTGCCCGCGAGGTCCTGCTGCACGAGGTCTGGGGGTATAATGCAGGTGTCACAACCCATACGTTGGAAACCCATATCTACCGTTTGCGCCAGAAAATAGAGCCCGATCCCTCGAATGCGCGACTGTTGGTGACTGAATCCGGCGGATATCGGCTGGTTGCCTGAGAAATATGGGGTCCAGGTATTTAATATGACAAATAAATACCTACCTTAGATATAACAGAACCCCGCGCATATCCGGGTTATGATATGCACCTCCCTGTTGAACTGGCCGGGCCTAGTGGCCCGGTCTTTTTTTGTGCGGAACTGATGTGCCGAGTAGTGCCGCGAGGTGGCGGCCGGATCGTACCTGCGCAGTTTCCCAAACGAAGGTCCGACCCGGCTGGCTTAGACCGGCTGTTTACGGATTGGATGTGCCGCGACGCAAAATGCGCAGGCGGCTTTCATATTCTCCGCGATCTACGTAGCACCCATGCAAGTGGCGAAACCCGGTTTGTGGATCAAATGCTTCACGTCCGTGCAGCACCCGCCGGTTGTCAAAGACCACCATTTCGCCGGCCTTCAGTTTGAGCGTTACCAGATAGGCGGGGTCCCGGGTCATGATCATATACTGTCGGTATGCCCGGTAATACCGCGCCATCAACGAGGGCTCCAAATCCAGAACATCGGCGATATGTGCATTGAAGCAAATCTCGATCACCTGGCCGTCTTCGTCCAGATTGATTACCTTCTTGCGGCTTCGGATATCGGTGTTTTCATCATGGAATCGGAACGGGATAGAGACCGTTGACAGCAAGTCAAAGGCTTCTGGGTCCTGTTGTCTCAGATCTTCGGCAATGGCATAGCCGTCGCAGAACAGGGATCCGCCGCCCTGGGCCTCGTTGGCCAGACAGTGCAGGAACTGAAAGCCGGGCGGCAACTCCTGATTGGTCAGGTCTGTGTGCAACGGCAATGCGATCGAGGTATAGGCCAGATTGTTTGGGTTGGGTTTGGATTGCACTTCGAAGGTCAGGCCAAAGTTGGTTTCGCGCAGAAATCCAATGCGGCGGGCAACATCCATACCGGCATCGGTATTTTCGGCCAGACCTTCGATGATGGAATAGCCAAAGACCTGGGTGTCGACCATCCAGCTTTGCAGCGCGGAGTCTGATTTCAAGACGTCGTCGGCTTTGGCACGGGGGACGCCTTCGGCGCCCAGATCCTGACGCCAGTGGGTGAAACCTGTATGTGCAGGGTCGGTTGCACGCTTGCCCGGGCTACAGCGACGCAGCCAGGTCATGTCAAAGGCGCTGACAGATGTGTCCCCGGCCCACCAGATTGTCAGTGTCTTGTCGTTGGCCTCGATTTTAACAGGGCTGACATCCAGCGACAGGCTGGTCAGGTCGCTGGTCCGTTCCTGAGTTTGAGGGTGAAAGCCAGACGGGTCATTGTCGCGAAGCCAGATGTAAGGGAAATCGGCACTGGTGCCGTCCTGCCAGTCGATATGAACCATGGCAGTTTCAGGACGCAAAGATGCGGTGCTCATTTTGGATACTCCAAAAGACGATATGTTATGGGGAAACGAGTCCGGGTCTCAGCCCGGGTTTGCGGTCTGAGGCGGTGGCCACCAGTCGTGCACCTTTGTGTATGGGTGTCCGGGGAGTCGCCCCAGCACTTCAGGCATGTGCAATTTCCGTTTCAACATCTTTTGGACGTAACGGCATTTGAGCAAGAAAATTGCAATCCGCAAGAAAAATCCGCTTCTTGCTACAAATATCGTGCAGGTGTCATTCGGCACTGGTGTCGCAGTGCACAGACGGGCAAACTTGGTCAAAATTGACCTGACCCAACAGATGAGACGCGCATGTCCTTTACTCTTGCCACTTGGAATATCAACTCGGTCCGCCTGCGCGAACCGCTTGTGCTAAAGCTATTGGCCGAACAGGGGCCGGACGTGTTGTGTCTGCAAGAATGTAAAAGTCCAGTTGACAAGATCCCGTTGGAGGGCTTTGCCGAGCTTGGCTATACCCACATGGTTGCACGCGGCCAAAAGGGATATAACGGAGTTGCAATCTTGTCGCGACTGCCGATCGAAGAGGTCAGTAGTCAGCAATTCGGCGGGCTGGACCATGCGCGCCACATCGCCGGGCGACTGGAAAACGGCGTGACCATCCATAATTTCTACGTACCTGCGGGTGGCGATAAGCCGAATCGTGAGATTAATGAGAAATTTGGCCAGAAGCTCGATTATCTGACCGACATGCGGGACTGGTTTAGTAAAGAGCCACCCGAAAAAGCGATTCTTGTGGGTGATCTGAATATTGCACCGCGCGCCGATGACGTTTGGGACCACAAGAAGATGCTCAAAGTCGTCAGCCATACGCCGATTGAGGTCGATCACCTGGCCCAAGTCCAGGAGGCTGGCAATTGGGTGGATGTCACCCGCCAGGATATCCCTGAGGGATTGCTATACAGCTGGTGGTCCTACCGGGCCAAGGACTGGGACGCTGCGGACAAAGGGCGACGTCTGGATCACATCTGGGCAACGTCTGATATTTCGGCCTCTGCACACTCCAGCCGCGTTTTGCGGGATGCACGGGGCTGGGAAAAACCCAGCGATCATGCCCCTGTCTTTGCCACTTTCGATCTATAGAAAGCGCAACGAACGGCTCCCGCCCGTCGTCAGCGCCCTGTCGGACGCGTTCCTTCCGTTGGGCGTGGCGCCGCGCGAAGCGCGGCGCCACGCCCAAGGCTGCCAAGGTCACTCGGCGTAGCCGATGGACCTGTAGGCGCGGGAGTTTTTGGAGGTCTGTTGAGGCATTGGACATTGGACATACCGCCCGTCAACGTAGCAGTTTATCGCTGCCAACTCCTATATGTTGGATGGGTGCCCTTCATGTCTTGATACAGCCAGACCATCCGATCTACGAACCACAGCTTGCCGCCGATCATCAAGGCCAGTCCGAAGAGGCACATGCCGTAGTCAAGTGACCAAAGCCCATAGCTCCACGGCACTGCACCAACCCCGGACACAATACCCAGGCCAATCGCCCAACGGGAATGATGTTGTGGGATGGGACACTCTTTTCGGTTCAGGAAAACCCGTTCCCCAAAAGTGCCATGTGCCGCCCAGCTATCAGTTGTCTTGGGGCGACCAAAGGCGCGCGGGTTCCACCAGGTCCAGACAATGACCAGGACGATCGGTGCAAGTGCATACCATCCTAGCCAGACTCGACTGATCACGGCCAGCGTCATCAACGGCAGGATCGACATGCGGCTGTAAACACTGAGAGGATTGGCGTGTTTGGCCCATGCTGCGTCGTCCATTGCCATCATTCGTGCGGCAAGAGTAAAAATATCCATTCGGGTGCGAGACATTTGGGCAACTCCACTCTTGGTTTCTTGCTCTGCAGCTTTCATATAGAGGGCAAGTTCGATGTGGAGAACAAGGTTATGATGGATATTATTGGTGGTGCCGATGCTCTGGCAGCAGATTTGATCAAGGACGTCTCTGAGGCGACCTTTATGCAGGACGTGGTTGAAGCCTCACAGACGGTCCCTGTTATCGTGGATTTCTGGGCGCCCTGGTGCGGCCCCTGCAAGACCCTGGGACCGGCTCTTGAGGCCGCTGTAACCCGTGCTAAGGGTGCGGTGACGATGGCCAAGGTCAA
Source organism: Parasedimentitalea marina (assembly GCF_004006175.1). Taxonomy (GTDB): domain Bacteria; phylum Pseudomonadota; class Alphaproteobacteria; order Rhodobacterales; family Rhodobacteraceae; genus Parasedimentitalea; species Parasedimentitalea marina. The sequence goes on along the minus strand of NZ_CP033219.1, from coordinate 4,004,523 downwards.
TGTTGACGAAAACCAGATGATTGCCCAGCAAATGCGGGTGCAATCAATTCCGGCTGTCTTTGCCTTTTACAAAGGCCAGCCTATTGATGGTTTTCAGGGGGCATTGCCGCCGTCCGAGATTGATGCCTTTGTGGCAAAGGTTGTCGAAGCTGGCGGTGGGGCTGCAGATGGCGGTCTGGGCGAGGCGCTGGAAGCGGCTGAAACAATGATGGCCGAAGGCGAAGTCGAGGATGCGGCGCAGATTTTTGCGGCCGTCATTGGCGAAGACGACAATAATACTGCCGCCTATGCCGGTCTGGCACGTACACATCTGGTGGCTGATGACGCGGATCAGGCCGAAGCGGTGCTGAATGGCGCCCCGGCTGAGATTGCCGAAGCCCCTGAGATCGAAGCCGTCAGGGCCCAGATTGAACTGGCCCGGCAAGCGGAAAACGCGGGACCCGTCGGTGAATTGCGCAATGTCGTGGATGCAGATCCAAGCGACCATCAAGCCCGGTTTGACCTAGCTCAGGCACTGCATGCCGCAGGTGACGCTGAGGCTGCGGTTGCGGAACTACTGGAGCTGTTTCGGCGAGATCGCGACTGGAACGATGGGGCGGCAAAGGCCCAGCTGTTTACAGTATTTGACGCCCTGAAGCCGGAAGATCCAGTTGTTCTCAACGGTCGCCGCAAATTGAGTTCAATGATATTTGCCTAATCCTTGCTGAGGGCTAGCTTCAATTTAATGATCCAAGCCGCTGACCTACCGGACACGATTGCCGTGTTTCCTCTACCCGGGGCGCTTTTGCTGCCCCGGTCGCTGTTGCCGCTTCACATTTTTGAGCCGCGGTATTTGCAGATGCTTGAGGACGCTTTGAAGACGTCGCAGCGGTTGATCGGGATGGTGCAACCCTTTTCCGGGCATAGTAGTGATGACGACCTGCACGAGATTGGCTGCGCAGGACGCATTACGCAATTTTCCGAAACCGAAGATGGGCGCTATCTGATCACTCTTTCTGGGGTGTCCCGGTTTAGGATCAAAGAAGAGACCGATGGCTTTACCCCCTATCGGCGGTGTCAGGTCAGTTGGGATGGGTTTGATCGGGATTTGGGTAAGGTTGAGAGTGACATTCGGTTTGACCGGCCCGAGTTCCTTGACCTGCTGGAACGCTTTTTCTCATCGCGCAGTTTGTCGACCGATTGGGATGCGCTGAAAGATGCGGATGACGAGTTGCTGATCAACTCTTTGTCGATGATGCTGGACTTTGAGCCGGAAGAGAAACAAGCCTTGCTTGAGGCCCCCGGTCTTGCCACAAGACTTGAGACCCTGACCACATTGATCGAATTTGCCTTGTTTGGCGGTTCGAACGAGGAAACACTGCAATGACCGACACCCAGCCCCCCGCCTTTGATCGTCATATGCTTGAGTCACTGGTGTGTCCGCAGACACATGCGGTACTCGAATATCACGCCGAGGAGCAGGAACTGGTCTCTAAGGCGGCCAATCTGGCCTTTCCCATTCGCAACGGCATTCCGGTGATGCTGATCGACGAGGCGCGCGTGCTGGAGTAATCGCCATCCGGGCAATGGCCCCGGGGCATCATGTCAGACGAGACCTGACGGCGGCTTACGAATTATTTGGAATGGCCCGCTGCTACTCTCATGGGGTGGTCTCAGATTTTGTTGCCCTGCAACAGTTTGGGCAGGTCGCCCGTCAGGCCGGCGGCCTCGCGCACAAAGCTACGGCGTAGGCCGGGTAATGATCCGACAATGCCCATGCCAATATCGCGACCCAGTCGCAGCACCGGGTTGTCGTTTGAAAAGAGCCGGTTGAACACATCCGTTGCCGCCGCCAGCGTTGCGGTGTCGAAACGCCGCCATTCCTGATAGCGTTGCAACACCAGCTCCGAGGCGAAATCCTCGCCCCGGCGGCTTGCTTCGGTTAGCACCTGCGCCAGCGCCCCGACGTCCCGCATCCCGGCGTTCAGGCCCTGTCCGGCAATGGGATGCATCCCATGCGCTGCATCGCCAACCAGCGCCAGATGGTCACCAACAAAGGCATTGGCAAGGGTCAGGTTCAGCGGATAGGTAAACCGCTTGCCTGCCAGGCTGATCTCGCCCAGGAAGTCGCCAAACCGGGGCCGCAGGGCCTCGATGTAATCCTTGTCATCCAGTGCTTGAATCGCTGCGGCGGTGTCGGTGCTTTCGCTCCAGACAATGGAGGACCGGTTGCCGGGCAGGGGCAGAATCGCCAGCGGTCCGGGTGGCATAAAGAACTGATGGGCAATGCCGTGATGTGGTTTTTCGTGGTCGATGGCGCAAACCAGCGCAGTCTGACCATAGTCCCAGCCGCTGCGTTTGATGCCAGCCCGTTGGGCGGTGCCGCTGCTGCGGCCGTCACAGCCAACCAGCATCCGTCCGCGCAGAGTATCGCCGCCATCCAGCGTCAGGGTGACGCCACTTAGATCCACTTCCTGTGACTCGACCCTGCGCTGGTTGATCAGGGTGATCTTGGACTCGCCCTCCATCGCAGTGATCAGGGCACGGCGCAGAAAGCGGTCTTCTACCATGTAGCCCATCGGGCCGTCTTCGATCTCGGCGTGATCGAAGTGCATAAAGAACGGCGAGGGGCCTTGCCCGGCGTGGCCATCGGTAACTTTGATTTCCAACATCGGCTGCGCGTTTTCACTACCGACATGCTGCCAGACGCCAACCTGCTGCAACAGCCGTTGCGAGGCCAGCGCCAACGCATAACCGCGGCCATCGAACGCGTCATCCTGCAGTTTGGCCTGCGGTAGGGCGTCGATCACGGTGACGGAAAAGCCGGTTTGCGCCAGCGCCAGGGCCAGCGTGGGACCGTTCAGTCCGCCGCCGACGATCAGGATATCGGAAGAGTTTTTCATGCGCCGCACTATGCGCCTGTGTTCGGGATTGTCCATGGGGGGCAGTGACGCTACCGTCGCTTTAACATCTAAGGGAGCGCATAAAAAATGTCGGATTGGTTGAAGATGAGTGCGGCGGATTTGGGCCGGGGTATTGAAAGCGGTGATATCGATCCGTTGCAGCTGACCCAAACCTATCTGGATGCCATCGATGCCCACCCCCTGCGTGATCGTATCTATGCCCGTGTCACCCATGAACGCGCCCTGGCCGAGGCCACTGCCGCGGCGGAACGCGCCCGTGCCGGGCAGCGTCGCTCGCTGCTGGATGGGGTGCCGATCAGCTGGAAAGACTTGTTCGATACCGCCGATATTGGCACCGAATCCGGTTCTGATCTGTTGCTGGGTCGGGTGCCAGACCGGGACGCGCTGGTGCTGAGCAATGCCACAGCCATGGGCACCGTCTGTCTGGGCAAAACCCATATGAGCGAGCTGGCTTTTTCCGGGCTGGGCCTGAACCCGGTGAAAGAAAGCCCGCCCAGCGTCAATGATGCCGATGCGGTTTCAGGCGGATCATCGTCGGGTGCTGCAACCTCGGTTGCATTTGGTCTGGCGGCCTGTGGGATTGGCTCGGATACGGGTGGATCGGTCCGAATCCCATCAGCGTGGAATGACTTGGTGGGGCTGAAAACCACCTCGGGGCGGGTCAGCCTGGAGGGCGTGGTGCCTCTCTGTTTGAAATTTGACACCGTTGGCCCACTTACCCGAACCGTCGAAGATGCTGCTTTGTGTTTGGCGCTGCTTGAGGGATCGCCAGTTGCGGATCTGCGCGGTGCCAGTCTGAAGGGACGCAGATTTGCCGACCTGCAAACTATGGTACAGGACGATCTGGATGACCCGGTGCGCGCGTCATATTCATCGGCTCTGGACCGCCTGCGCGATGCCGGTGCTGAAATCATTCCGCTAGATGTTCCAGATTTGACCGAAGCCATGGCGCTGAGCGGTGTGTTGTTCACCACCGAGGCCTATGGGCTGTGGAAAGACGTGATTGAGGTGTCTCCGGATCTGATGTTCCCTGCTATTCTTGAACGGTTCCGCGCCGGTGGTGATGTTCTGGGTGCGGATTATGTGGCCGCCTGGGCCAGGCTAGAACAGATTCGCATGATCTGGGATCAGGCCACCTCGGGGTTTGATGGGGTGCTGTCTCCGACTGCACCAATTTTGCCGCCGAATATGGAACGGCTGCTGAGTGATGATGAATATTACGTGCGCGCCAACCTGCTGGCCCTGCGCAATACACGGATTGGCAACTTGATGGGGCTGTGCGGATTGTCGCTGCCAACAGGCACACCCAGTTGCGGCCTTCAGGTGCTGGGGAAGCCCAACTGTGAGGAGGCGCTGCTGCGGGTCGGAGCCGCGGTTGAGCGGGCCTTGGCCTGAAAGCCACATTAACCAAATGACTGGGTGCGAGCGGCTGGACGGATTGCCGCTGCACCTGTATCTTATGGGAAACGGGGCGAAAATGATCCCGGACTTGAGGCTTAGAACATGAATTTCCCCGAGCGGTTTTCGAACCTTCCGGCTTATGCGTTTCCGCGTCTGCGGGCGTTATTGGATCATCACACCCCGGGTGGGGATGTGGTCCATATGACTATTGGAGAGCCGAAACATAAGTTTCCTCAGTGGGTTACGGATGTAATTGTCGAAAACGCAGTGGGCTTTAATCAATATCCGCCTAACGATGGATCGGATGAATTGCGTGGCGAGATCAGCGCCTGGATTCAGCGTCGCTATGGTGTGGCGATGGATAAAGACACTCAAGTCATGGCACTGAACGGCACCCGCGAAGGGTTGTACAATGCAGCAATGGCGCTGTGCCCCGAGCAAAAGAACGGTCAAAAACCAGCGGTCCTGATCCCAAATCCATTTTATCAGGTCTATATGGTGGCAAGTCTTTCGGTGGCCGCCGAGCCGGTGTTTGTGCCCGCCACACAGGCCACCGGCCATCTGCCGGATTATGCCGGCTTGCCCGAAGAGGTGCTGAACCGCACTACCGTTGCCTATATCTGCTCACCCGCCAACCCGCAGGGCGTAGTGGCTGATCGCGCCTATTGGACCCAGTTGATCCAACTGGCCGAGCGCTATGATTTTAAGATCTTTGCAGATGAATGCTATTCAGAAATCTACCGTGACGCGGCCCCATTGGGCGCATTGACCGTGGCGCAGGAATTGGGCGCAGATCCCGAGCGCGTGGTGCTGTTCAACTCGCTGTCCAAGCGGTCAAACCTGCCGGGCCTGCGCTCGGGGATGATTGCCAGTGGGCCACAGAACATGGCGCGGATTAAGCAATTGCGGGCCTACTCGGGGGCGCCGCTGCCACTGCCGCTGCAAACCGCGGCTGCCCGCGTTTGGTCGGATGAGGCACATGTGGTACAAAACCGGGTACAGTATGTGGAAAAATATGAGATCGCCGATCAGGTCTTCTCTGGGTTTCAGGGCTATCAAACGCCCGAAGCTGGATTTTTCCTGTGGTTGCCCGTCGATGATGGCGAGGTGGCGGCGTTGAAGTTGTGGCAGCAAACCGGCGTGCGGGTTCTTCCCGGTGCCTATCTGGCGCAGGGTGAGGGCGCGCAGAACCCGGGCAAAGGATTTATCCGCGTCGCGCTGGTGGCGCCCAAAGAACAAACACAGGTGGCGCTGACACAATTGCGCGATTGCCTGTACTAAATTGCGCAGCGATAGCCCGAGCAGTCGGCACTCGCTGCGCCAATAGAAAAAAGACCGGCCCAAGACCTGCGAAAACAGCAGGCAATGGTCAAATGAGGAACCGAGGTAGGCATGGCATTTCAAACACGCAGTCGCGACCCGTTGTTGGACAGTAATATGCAAGCAGCCATCGAAAAGCGGGGCAAAGAACTGATTGGCATTATGCTGATCGTGCTAGGCCTGATGATTGCTGCAATGATTGGATCATATGCACCTGAAGACCCCAACTGGTGGGTCTCGACCGATGCGCCTGTGCAAAACTGGATGGGACGCCCCGGGGCCTCGCTCACATGGGCGGCGTTTATGGTTATCGGCAAGGGCGCATGGGCGATTTCCCTGGTTCTACTGGTATGGGGAGCGCGGTTCGCGCTGCATTGGAACGAAGAAAGAGCGATGCCTCGGTTGATCTTTGCGCCATTTGCTATCGCCCTTAGCTCTGTTTATGCCGCCACACTGGTTCCGGATGAAATTTGGCGTGTAACCCATAACTTTAGCCTGGGCGGATTGCTGGGCGACACAGTGATGGGGGCTTTGCTGATCCTGTCGCCGTTAAGTTATGCGATTACGGTTAAACTGATGACGCTGCTGACCGCGTTAAGCATGTTGGCGCTGGGTGCATTTGTGCTGGGTTTCACCCGTCCTGAACTGGCCCGTGCGGGCCGTTTCATGCTGATTGGCGTGATCATGGCCTATGCCGGGCTGGCGAATCTTTTGGGACGTGGTGCCACAGGCGGTTTGCAGGCCGCGATGAATTATCGCGCGCAACGCGCGGAGCGGGCCACCGCAAACGAAGAAGACGAGCCACAAGTGATCGAAACTATGGACCGTTACGGTGTCGTTCCTTCGGTTGAGGCCGAGGAAGAGATTTTTGAAGAACCTGCCCCTGAACGGGGTGGATTGCTGTCGCGGATGCCATCATTGATCCGCCGGACCGAGGCGGTTGAACTGCCCGAGCCTGAACTGGTTGAGAATCACTCGACCGTTGAACTGGATGGCCTGCCCGGAGACGACCGGATCGCTGCCAAGATCGCTGATGCGGTGCGCGACCGCCGCGCGGCTGATCTGCCGCCCGAGCAGGACCCTAATCTGCCCCTGACCAAGGGTCGTGGCCGTCGCCCCGAACCCCTGGTCTTTAATCCTCAGTCGCCTTTGGACGGTCTTCCGCCTGAGCCGCCGATGACGGCAATGCCCGCCGCGCCGACAGTGTCGTCGTCCGTGCAACAGCCGGTCATGGCTCAGGAAGGCCCTGACCTAACCCACGACATACCACCTGCGCCGGTTACCGTGCCGAGGGCACCGATGGAGCTGCCAGTGGCCGAGCCACGCAAATCCGTGGTCGAACAGCCGGTACTGAAACCCGTCTTGCCCTCGACCCGGGCCATTGCCGAGGCCCAGCCGGGTCTGGTGTTTGAGGACGGCGATGATGGGTTTGAACTGCCACCGCTAAACTTGTTGGCAAGCCCGGACAGTATCCAGCGTCATCACCTGAGTGACGACGCATTGGAAGAAAATGCCCGTATGCTAGAGCACGTGCTGGACGACTATGGCGTCAAAGGTGAGATCGTCGCAGTGCGCCCTGGCCCGGTGGTCACCATGTATGAGCTGGAACCTGCGCCGGGCTTGAAGGCCAGCCGGGTGATCGGTCTGGCTGACGATATCGCACGGTCCATGTCCGCATTGTCGGCACGGGTGTCCACGGTGCCAGGCCGTTCAGTCATCGGCATCGAATTGCCCAATGAAAACCGCGAGAAAGTAGTGCTGCGCGAGATCCTTGCTTCCCGTGATTTTGGTGACAGCACCATGAGCCTGCCGCTGGCACTGGGCAAAGACATCGGCGGCGATTCAGTTGTCGCCAACCTTGCCAAGATGCCTCACCTGCTGATTGCGGGGACCACAGGGTCGGGTAAATCGGTTGCCATCAACACTATGATCCTGTCGCTGTTGTATAAGCTGACACCGTCCGAGTGCCGTATGATCATGATCGATCCCAAGATGCTGGAACTGTCGGTCTATGATGGCATTCCTCACCTGTTGTCGCCGGTTGTAACTGACCCGAAAAAGGCGGTTGTGGCGCTGAAATGGACCGTCGGCGAGATGGAAGACCGCTATCGCAAGATGTCCAAAATGGGAGTGCGTAACATCGAAGGCTATAACGGCCGGGTGCGCGAAGCCTTGGACAAGGGCGAGATGTTCAGCCGTACGGTGCAGACCGGATTTGATGACGACACCGGCGAGCCGGTATTCGAGACCGAGGCATTCGCCCCCGAAGCGCTGCCATATATCGTTGTGATCGTGGATGAAATGGCCGATCTGATGATGGTGGCCGGTAAAGAGATCGAGGCCTGCATCCAGCGCCTGGCGCAGATGGCACGGGCTTCGGGTATTCACCTGATCATGGCCACACAGCGGCCCTCGGTTGACGTGATCACCGGGACCATCAAAGCCAACTTTCCGACCCGGATTTCGTTCCAGGTGACCTCAAAAATCGACAGCCGCACCATCCTGGGTGAAATGGGCGCCGAGCAACTGCTGGGCATGGGGGACATGCTCTATATGGCGGGTGGCGCCAAGATTACCCGCTGCCACGGACCGTTTGTTTCGGATGAAGAGGTTGAGGAGATCGTCAACCATCTTAAGGCCTTTGGTCCGCCGGAATACATGAGCAACGTGCTGGAAGGCCCGGACGACGACAAGGCCAGTAACATCGACGCCGTGCTGGGGCTGACTGGTGGCAACACCACTGGCGAAGACGCGCTGTATGACTCGGCGGTGCAGATCGTGGTCCAGGATCGTAAATGTTCGACCTCGTATATTCAGCGGAAACTTGCCATCGGATATAACAAGGCCGCGAGATTGGTTGAGCAGATGGAAGACGAGGGCCTTGTTTCCCCTGCAAACCACGTTGGTAAAAGAGAAATTCTGATTCCAGAGCAGCAGTAACACGCCTCTTCACATTCAGCGCACAGGGCTTATGTAGGATCTATGAAACAGATTGCATTTGCTTTGGCGCTGACTGTCTGCGCCCCCGCCGCCTGGGCCGCCGAGAAGCTGAGCCTGAATGAAATTTCCGGCTATCTGAACGGCATGAAGACGGCCCAAACAAGTTTTACCCAGATCAATGATGACGGAAGCCTGTCGACCGGCACGTTGTATATTCATCGCCCGGGTCGGATGCGGTTTGAATATGACCCGCCGGATGTCGGCACCGTAGTGGCCGGGGCTGGTTCGGTGGTGATTCTGGATAAAAAGTCGAACCAACCGCCGGAAACCTATCCGCTGAGACGGACTCCGCTGTCGGTGATACTGGCCCGTCGGGTGAATTTGAATCAGGCCAATATGGTTGTTGGTCATGGCTTTGACGGCACCACAACCATTGTACAGACGCAAGATCCCGAGCATCCCGACTATGGCAGCCTGGAGCTGATGTTCACGGATAATCCTGTAGAGCTGCGTAAATGGGTGGTTCATGACAACGGCGGAGGCCGAACCACTGTGATACTCGGTGCGTTGGAAACCGGTATGAAGCTGCCATCCAAATTGTTTGATACATCATCCAACGGGGCGTCGCGCTAAGGGGCACCAACTGGGTCAGCCTGGATGCTAGATTGCTGCCCGGCGTAGTCGCCGGGCAGTTTCATTTCGACCAGATCAGTTGAACTTGCGGCAACTGGCCAATTGGGTCTGATACATATTCGCGCGGGCCTGAACCTTGTTTGCCACGCCTAACAGCCAGGACTTGGACCTGTAGCTGCCCCGGGCATAGCCGGTGTGGCCTTCGTGATAGGCCAGATATTGATTGCGGGCGTCCGTCAACGCGATGCCATTTTTCTCATAGCTTTTGTTCATGTACCAACCGATGAAATCAGCGGCATGGGAAATACGGTCACGCTTGGAGCTGCGACGTCCTGCTTCGCGCTGGTACTCCTCCCAGGTGCCATCCAGGGCCTGTGAATAGCCATAGGCGCTGGACACACGGCCCATTGGGATGATTCCCAACACATATTTATGCGGTGTGCGGGCATCAGAGCGGTAGCGGCTTTCATGATAGATCGTCGCCATCTGCACATGCACCGGAACACCCCAGCGCCGTTCAGCTGCCTTGAAGGCTTTCAGGTAATCGGGTTTCTGGGTAATTATGCTGCACGCATTATCCAGATTACGTGGCGGGGAATTTTGGCCGCCGCCACAGGATGCCATGATCAGCAACGCGATCAAGGCGCTAATGATTCTGCTCATTTGCCTCTGCCTTTTTTATTTTTGGAGAACTGTACCAAAAAACAGACTGTGGATGAAATCACATTTACAAAACGAGTGCCAACAGTAGCGGCAGCGCCACCACTGATAACAAAGTGGACACCACAACCATGCCTGCAACCGCTTCGGAGTCAGCGTTGAACTTTTCCGCCAGCAGGTATGCAGTGACAGCTACCGGAGTCGACAGCTGCAGGACAAGCACGCCAAAGGCCACATGATCGAGGCCAAAAAGCAGCCCCAGGCCCCAAGCTGCCGCGCCGCAAATCAGCAATTTGACCACTGACAGTGCAACGGCCTGCGAAATCTTGCCGGGCGTCAACCGGGCCACGGCAACGCCCAGTGTGATCAGCATTAGCGGAATGGCCATCTGGCCGACCAGGTCCAAGGCATTTGTCAGAAACCGTGGAGTTTCCCAGTCCTGCCACAGGAATAGCGCCCCCAGCAGCGTCGCCCACACGATAGGCTCTTTCAGGGCCTTTCTGCCTGCGCCCTGACCTGCCACCAGATAGATACCATATGTGAACGACAAAACTGACGTGACCGCCAGCATGACAACGCCATAGCCAAGCCCGGCCTCCCCAAAGGCAAACAACACCAAAGGAAGACCCAGGTTGCCGGTATTGCCAAAAATGAGCGGAGCCAGATAGGTGCGTCGATCCAGCCCAGTCAGATGTACCAAGCAATGTGCCACCAGCGCGATCACGACGTAGCCGGCAATACTGGCCAGCAAGAATGCGCCTAACGTGCCTTTGTCCAAATCAGTTTTCATCAACGCCGTGAAAATCAGGCAGGGCACGGCCAAGGTCATTGCCAGCCGAGTAACAAATTGAATTCGGTACTCAAATCCGAATTTAACCCAGGCAAAACCGGCGGCTGCGAGGATGAAAACCGGTGCCACGATCTCGAGCACTGTTAAAGATAGGTTCACAGTCTGTTTCCCTGAATTTCACGTCATTTGTTGGACAACGTCCTAGGTTACGGGGTAGTGGTAGGCCATAGGGGCAGCAAGACTATGTTGAGAACGCGCGCGAAATATCATTTGGGACAGGTGGTACGCCACAAGAAACACCCGTTTCGTGGTGTGGTGTTTGATGTTGATCCCGAGTTCACCAACACTGATGAATGGTATCAGGCAATCCCTGAAGAAAGCCGTCCGTCGAAAGAGCAGCCGTTTTATCATTTGCTGGCAGAAAACGATCAAAGCTACTACGTGGCTTATGTGTCCGAACAAAATCTGGTTGCCGATTATTCTGGTGAGCCAGTGGATCACCCGGATATCCCAGATATGTTTGGCCCGTTTTCGGACGGCACCTATCCGCTGCATTTCCAACTGAATTGACGATACCAACTGCGCAGAAGGTGCGTGCAAGCACGCACCCTGCACTGATCGCTGGTTAATATCCCAATGCACAGCCATCTTTGCGCGGATCACTGGCACCTTCCAGCACACCATCACTGCGGATGCGGATGGCCTGAGATCCGCCAATAGCCGTTTGAGGTATTTCAACGTTGTGTCCAAGGTCGGACAATTGTTGACGTACTGCATCCGGGTACCCCCGTTCGACATTCAAAACACCACCGTCGGAAAAGGCCCGTGGTGCATCCATTGCGGCCTGAAGATCCATGTCAAAATCGGTCAGGTTTGAGACCAGTCGCGCGTGGCCGTTGGGCTGATAGGCCCCACCCATTACGCCAAAGGGCATAGCCACCCGTCCATTCTGGCGCAGCATGCCTGGAATGATTGTGTGCATTGGCCGCTTGCCGCCGCCCAGCTCATTTGGATGGCCCGGTTCCAGTGTAAAGCCTGCGCCACGGTTCTGCAGTAGAATACCGAATTTTTCAGAGGCGATGCCCGAGCCAAATCCGTGGAAAATCGAATAGATCAGCGACACTGCCATGCGGTCCTTGTCGACCACGGTGATGTAAATCGTGTCTTTGTGCACGGACTCGCTGAGCGGGGCGGCTGCGGACATGGCGCGGTTTGGACTGATCAGTTCTGCAAGTCCGGCCGCCGTTTCAGGTGCCAGCATATGCTGCAGACGGGCCATGTGATCGGGATCAGCGATGAAACGATTGCGGGCATCATAAGCCAGTTTGGCGGCCTCGGCCTCTATATGGGTGCGTTGGGCGCCAAGCGGATCCATTCCTACAATGTCGAAATGTTTCAGTATGTTGAGCATCAAAATGGCAGTGGCGCCCTGACCGTTGGGCGGGTGCTCGACCAATTCGGTTCCCTTGTAGTCACCACTGACCGGGGTGGTCGCCATGCAGGTGGTATTGGCAAAGTCATCGGCGCTGTGGACGCCGCCCTGCGTCGCGAGGGCGGTAAGCATATCCTCGGCTATTTCGCCGGTATAGAAGGCGTCGCGACCATCCCGGGCGATGCGCCGCAGGACCTCGGCCTGCCCCTGTGCCCGAAACATCTGCCCGACAAGGGGTGGTTGGCCATCCAGAAGATAGTGTTTGCGCGCTGCGCCCTGCAATGTGGGGGCGGAATTGATCCAGTCAAAGGCCACCCGTGGTGCAACAGGAACCCCAGTATCGGCGTAATGAATTGCAGGTTCTAGCAGCGCATCAAGCCCCAGCCGACCTTCGGTTTCGGCCAGATGACAAAACGCGTCTATCGCACCGGGAACTGTCACGGCATGGGCGCTGTGGATTGGAATAACCTTGTGCCCCTGGTCACGCAGGGTTGCCGCATTGGCCGCTGCAGGCGCACGGCCCGACCCATTAAACGCCTGCACCTCGTGACTGCCCGGGCGGTTATAGAGCATAAAGCAATCACCGCCGATACCGGTCATTTGAGGTTCGCAAATGCCCAGCAGAACAGCGCCTGCAATAGCTGCGTCCATGGCATTGCCACCGCGCTTGAGGATATCAATGGCCGCTCCGGCCGCCAGCGGATGAGATGTCGCGCAAAGGCCGTTCTCGGCATAGACCGCCGATCTGCCAGGTAGTTGAAAATCGCGCATCGCTTGTGTCCCCTTGTTGTTGCCGGAAGACTAGAAGTTGGGCAGGGAAACGCAATCCGCAAATTGAAACCACTGGTTCACGGTGCTGGTCGGCTTGAATTTGGTGTGTGTGGGGAATTCCCCGGCGACGCGCACTGGGTGGGGGCTGTTGAACGCGGCGCCGAGGGAAGCTATGAGCAGCTACCCCTAACGTTTTGCATACAGGTTGGGCGCAGATTTGCCAATTTTGCGGCGGTTTTGTGGCATGGTGGTTGGTGGGGCAGTGTTTAAGACTCGCCCTTGCTAATATCGAAGCAAAGAGACAGCCGGTTTTTTCCGTCATTGCGTTCGTATTTAATGTCGCTTGTCAGCTCGCGAATAAGAAACCAGCCAAATCCACCCTCTGGCAGATCTTCAAGCGGGACAGACAGGTCGGCAGGCTGGCCTGTGGTCAGGTTTTTGTTGGGCAGGGGGAGACCGGCATCACGAATGCTGACCCACAACTGTTTTGCGTCCAGACTATACCCTATGCTCACATCACCAGGGGCCGCATCGGCATAGGCGTGTTCAACCACGTTGTTTACGGCCTCTGCCAGTGCAATTTGCACATCACCGGCGCGGGCTTCCGGCAATCCCATGCGGCGCAGACGTTCTACCACTGAACCGATGCCGCTACGGGCATCTAGTTCCGTGGCAAGGAACGAGCAGGCAAAAGAGTCGACCATCGAGTTCTCAATCTGCGCGGGTTGCGCCTTCAATTCCATATATCAAATTTTGTTAGCGGCTGTGGCCTCGTTCAGTGAGGCATAAAGGTCAAAGACGGTATCCATACGGGTCAACCGAAATACCTTTTCGACCATTGGGCTCAGGCCAGCGAGATCCAGTTTTCGGTTGCTGCCGAGTTGCTTCATAGCGGCCACAATGGCACCTAATCCGCTGGAATCAATGAATTGTACCTCTGACAAATCAAGGATGACCCTGCTTGCACCGCTTTCGGTTTCGCTGCGCATGTCCTCTTTGAATTGAATGGCGATGGCTGCATCAATGCGTTCGGCGTTCACCGTCACAATCTGGCCGCTGTCCGTCATGGTGCTAGTCAGGCTCATTTTTACCCCCCAAAATGATAATTCGTTACTCAAGTAGTCTAGACCGCATTCCTTACCATTTTGTATGCATGGTCCAGCTAATGGAGGGAAGAGCATGAAAGAAGTTGTGATTGCGGGTGCCGCGCGCACACCAATGGGCGGTTTTCAGGGGATGTTTGACGGGGTGACTGCTGCTGATCTAGGTGGCGCGGCGATTCGTGCAGCCCTGGATGGCGCAGGCACAGCAACTGTTGACGAAGTCCTGATGGGATGTGTTCTGTCAGCGGGCCAGGGGCAGGCACCGGCGCGTCAGGCAGGCTTTGCGGCCGGGCTGGGCGAAGAGGTGCCTGCGACAACGTTGAACAAAATGTGTGGATCCGGCATGAAAGCTGCAATGATGGCCTACGACCAGATTGCTTTGGGCCATGCGAACACAATGGTTGCTGGTGGCATGGAAAGCATGTCCAACGCGCCCTACTTGCTGCCCAAAATGCGCGGTGGCGCCCGTATCGGCCACAATCAAGTGATCGATCACATGTTTCTGGATGGCCTGGAGGATGCCTATGACAAGGGTCGCCTGATGGGTAGCTTCGCCGAGGACTGCGCCGAAACCTACCAATTCACCCGGCAAGAGCAGGATGAATTTGCACTGCGTTCTCTCTCTAATGCACTGGACGCACAGGCAAACAAAGCCTTTGACGATGAAATCACGCCCGTAACGGTCGAGACCCGAAAAGGGGAGGTTGTTTCAGATGCGGATGAGCAGCCCAAATCGGCACGCCCTGAGAAAATCCCAACCCTGAAACCTGCTTTCCGTAAGGACGGGACGGTCACTGCCGCCAATGCATCGTCCATTTCAGACGGTGCTGCCGCTCTTGTCTTGGCCTCAACCGAGGCCGCCAAGGCGCAAGGCCTCAGCATGCGCGCAAAAATCCTTGGATATGCCAGCCATGCTCAGGCACCAGGCCTGTTCACCACCGCTCCGGTTCCTGCTGTCGAAAAACTGATGCAACGCATTGGCTGGACCACAGAGGACGTCGACCTATGGGAAGTAAACGAGGCTTTTGCCGTGGTGCCGATGGCTTTCATGCGTGAAATGGGCCTCTCCCGCGACATCGTGAACGTCAACGGTGGTGCCTGCGCCTTGGGCCACCCGATTGGTGCCTCTGGTGCACGGATCATAGTGACACTGCTGAACGCACTGGAAAAACGCGGCCTACAACGTGGCATTGCTGCCATCTGCATCGGCGGCGGTGAAGGGACGGCCATTGCTATTGAACGGGTCTGATCTTCATCTGGCCAAAAATATCCCGGGGGTGAATTGGCCACTAGGCCAAGAGGGGGCTGGCCCCCTCTACCCGAACAAAAGGTTTACTATGACTGTTGACTACATACACTTGGCGAAAACCATTGCCGCCTTGACCGAAGGCGAAAGTGATCAGGTGGCGCTGATGGCCACCGTCACCTGCGAGGTGCACCACAGCGATGATCGCTTCGACTGGACCGGTTTTTATCGCGTAACAGCCCCTGAAGTACTGAAAATCGGCCCCTATCAGGGCGGTCATGGCTGCCTGAAAATCCCGTTTTCGCGGGGTGTTTGCGGGGCTGCTGCCCGCACAGGTGAGGCGCAACTGGTGGCTGATGTTGATGCTTTCGAGGGCCACATCGCTTGCGCCAGCTCAACCCGGTCCGAGCTGGTGCTGCCGGTCCATGATGGATTTGGCGCCCTGATTGGAGTGTTCGATATTGACAGCAATGTACCAGATGCCTTTTCACAACAGGATGCTGATGCCCTGACTGCAATCCTGTCAGAAGTCTTTGGCCGGTAGGACCTGCCAGATGAGTCCCAGGCAAGTAAGACATTGCAACACTGCGATACTATGCAAGCGGATTGAAAAGGGCTGTTTTCGGGTCTTATGCCGAAATGTCTTGCGCGCCCAATAGGCGCCCGGTGTTCCGCCTATAAAACATAAAAACAACAAGCTTCGTTCCGATATCCGCCATCGCCGACGCCGCGCCCGGTGTTTGTCGAAGGCGAAGAGCGCAGGGGTCAGGAGGTTGATGCCTAGCAGATACAATACGATGGCCAGCCAGGGGAGATCCGTCATCGTGTCTTCTTTCATCGTTCGCCAGCGTTTGATTTAACATTGCGGATTTCAGCTGAGATGCTCTAGGACTTTTACCATGGTCACGTCCACCAATATAAGCACCGCGCAAGCCGCTCGTGTTTGGCAAATCGACATTATCGTTGCCGATGGCTTTGTGCTGCTTGAAGTTGCCGCCATCGTAGATGCATTGCGCATAGCGAACCGGATCGCAGCACAACCTCAGTTTGCCTGGACCTATCGTTCAGCCAAGGGCGGGTTAATCGAAAGCCGCTGCGAGGCCTTTGTCAAATCGACCCCCTTTGTCGACCGGCCTACGGCAGATTATGCCTTTATAATCGGCAATAGCGATCCCGATTGCCCGGCGCTTTCGCCGCCGTCGCTGATCTCGGCTTATACCTATCGTGGGGCGCAGGTGTTCCTCTTGGCCGAGGCCGCAAGCCGATACATCAAGGATCGAGGGGGAGCGGCGCAACACCTGTCTACCCATTGGGAAAACTCGGCCTTGATGCGCGAACGCAGCAGCCTGTTCGAGGCGGACAGCGCGCTTGCCAGCGAAGACGGCCTGGTGGTGACCTGTGCCGGTATGGGGGCCACCGTGGATGTGGTGCTGGCCCTGATGGGGCGGCATATTTCGCCGGCTGCGTTGGTGACGGTGGCCAATGTTCTGTTGCACGACCGCATTCGGGACTTTTCAACCCGTCAACCGTTTGGTGGGGCGGGCAGTAATACCACTGGCGATGCCGAGCTTGATCGCTGCGTTCAGATCATGCAGGACAATATCGAGGAGCCGGTGCCGATTTCCGATCTGTCCCGGCAGGTGGGCCTGTCCGCCCGCTCGTTAGAGCGCAGGTTTCGGGCCAATTTTGACACTACGCCAAACAGTTTTTATCGTGAAATCCGGTTGAGCAAGGCCAACAATCTTTTGTTGAACACCAATCTTAGTGTTGGTGAAGTCGGTCTGGTATGTGGCTTTCCCAGCGGTTTTTCCAGCCTGTATAAGGCACAATTCGGTGTGTCCCCTCTGGTACTGCGCAAGCGTCGTATGGCGGGCGGCAAGGGAGCAAATGTACCCGTCACAAATGATGAATAATCGTCAAAATATGGCGGAAATGATGCATTTTCATTTGCAGTGACATGACAGGTTGATCTGGAATTTTTGAGTCTGGAGCGATGTCATGAACGATCTTCCCAACAAGGCCCGTGTGGTCATTATCGGCGGCGGTGTAATCGGCTGTTCGGTGGCCTATCATCTGGCCAAACTGGGGTGGCAGGATGTGGTGCTGCTGGAACGTAAACAGCTGACGTCGGGCACCACATGGCATGCGGCTGGGTTGATCGGTCAGCTGCGCGCCAGCTCTAACATGACCAAACTGGCACGTTATTCTGCCGAGCTGTATCACGGGCTTGAAGGGGAAACAGGCGTGTCCACAGGGCTGCGCCAATGTGGGTCAATTTCGGTTGCTTTGACCGATGAGCGGCGCGAAGAGTTGTTCCGCAGTGCCGCCATGGCGCGAGCCTTTGGGGTCCCCGCCGAAGAGCTGACACCGGCCGAAGTGAAACAGCGCTATGAACATTTGAACCTGGATGGTGTGACGGGTGGTATCTGGTTGCCCACCGACGGGCAGGCGGATCCGGCCAATATTGCGCTGGCCTTGGCCAAAGGCGCACGTCAGAACGGCGCGCTGATCAAGGAACGCATCAAGGTGACTGGCATGTCCAAACAGGGCCGCCGGGTGACTGGCGTGGACTGGGTCAGTGATGACGGAGAGCAGCAGGGCCATATAGAGGCAGACATGGTGGTGAACTGTGCCGGCATGTGGGGCCGCGAGGTTGGCAAGATGGCGGGGACAAATGTGCCGCTACATGCCTGTGAGCATTTCTATATCGTCACCGAGGCCATTCCCGGTCTGAGCCAGATGCCAGTGCTGCGGGTGCCGGATGAATGCGCCTATTACAAGGAAGACGCTGGAAAGATCCTGCTGGGGGCCTTTGAGCCCAACGCCAAACCTTGGGGCATGGAGGGTATCTCGGAGCGTTTTGAATTTGACCAGCTGCCCGAAGATTTCGATCACTTTGAGCCGATTCTTGAAGCCGCCTGCGAGCGGATGCCGATGCTGGCCGAGGCCGGTATCCATACCTTCTTTAACGGTCCTGAGAGCTTTACCCCGGATGATGCATATCATCTGGGTCAGGCGCCTGAGATGGATAATGTTTGGGTTGCAGCGGGCTTTAACTCGATTGGTATTCAGTCGGCTGGTGGCGCCGGAATGGCCTTGGCGCAGTGGATGGACGCAGGCGAAAAGCCGTTTGATCTGGGCGATGTGGATGTCAGCCGGATGCACCCATTTCAAGGCAATCAGCACTACCTGTACGAGCGGTCCAAGGAAACCTTGGGCTTGCTGTATGCGGACCACTTCCCGTATCGCCAAAAGGCCACCGCGCGTGGGGTTCGCCGCACACCATTCCACCAACAGTTGTTGGATCAGGGCGCGGTGATGGGCGAGACCGCCGGTTGGGAACGTGCCAACTGGTTTGCCGACGAAGGTCAGAAGCGCGAATACGAATACAGCTGGAAACGTCAGAACTGGTTCGAAAATTCGGCTGCGGAACACCGTGCGGTGCGCGAGAACGTGGGCATGTATGACATGTCTTCCTTTGGCAAGATCCGTGTCGAAGGCCCGGATGCAGAACCCTTCCTGAACTATGTGTGTGGTGCCAATCTATCGGTGCCAGTTGGCAAGATTGTTTATACTCAATTCCTGAACGCAGGCGGCGGGATCGAGGCAGATGTCACCGTGACTCGCCTGACTGAGACTGCATATCTGGTGGTGACCCCTTCAGGTACACGTCTGGCAGATCAGACCTGGATGATGCGCAATCAGGGCGAATTTCGGGTGGTTCTGACCGATGTAACCGCTGGCGAGGGTGTGCTGGCAGTGATGGGACCTCGGTCGCGTGAACTGCTGCAAAAAGTCTCTCCCAATGATTTCTCCAACGCGGTGAACCCTTTTGGCACCGCACAAGAGATCGAACTGGGCATGGGCCTGGCACGGGTTCATCGTGTGACCTATGTGGGTGAGCTGGGTTGGGAGATCTATGTTAGCTCTGACATGGCGGGTCATGTCTTTGAGACCCTGTCAGAGGCAGGACAAGACATGGGGTTGAAACTGTGCGGCATGCATATGATGGACAGCTGTCGGATCGAAAAGGGATTTCGCCACTTTGGCCATGACATCACCTGCGAAGATCATGTGATCGATGCCGGTCTTGGCTTTGCGGTAAAAACGGATAAGCCTGACTTCATTGGACGTGATGCGGTGTTAAAGCGGAAAGAGACCGGGCCTAAGACCCGCATGGTGCAGTTCAAACTGACCGACCCCGAACCGCTGCTGTATCACAACGAGCCGCTGATCCGGGATGGTCAGATTGTTGGCTATATCAGCTCGGGCAACTACGGCCACACGCTGGGGGCCGCCATCGGAATGGGCTATGTTCCATGCGAGGGGGAAAGCGCTGCTGACATTTTGGGCTCTACCTATGAAATCGATGTGATGGGCACGCGGGTTAAGGCCGAAGCGTCCTTGAAGCCGATGTATGATCCCAAGTCCGAACGCACAAAAGTCTGACCCGGGCAAAGTGCCGCCGTCTAAGAGCGGCATTCACATGAAAACGAGGGCCCGGCGGACGCGCCGGGTCTGACATGTCCGCCCATAATACGTGGTTGTATCCATGGCAGCAGCCTTGACCAAGGCCGTGTGATTGCTTCCGATTTCTGTTGAACATGTTGCCGATTGGTGAAAGCCATGCGGTTAGATAATTGTTCAGGAAATACACCCAAATGATGCCCTTCAGCGCCATACTCGTCGTGATCGTATTGCTGGTGATTGTACTGCTGCATCTGCTGTGGGCTGCGGGCAGCCATTGGCCGGCGGTGGACGAGAAAACTTTGGCCAAGACAGTCGTTGGCAGCGCAGGTATTCAGAAGATGCCCTCGCGACTGGCCAGTTTGATTGTCGCAGTGGTGTTGGCCGGAGCTGCCCATGTCGTGTTGGCATATGCGGGTCTGATGCCGGGGTTTATGCTGTTTCGGATGTACCGTATTTTGCTGGTGGCCATGATCCTTGTGTTTTCGTTCCGGGGGCTTGCCGCCTATATTCCGCAATGGCGCGCAATGACACCCGAGCAGCCCTTTGCCCGGCTTGACCAAACCCGCTATGGCCCGCTGTGCATTGTGATTGCGGCGCTGCTGCTTGATGTTGCTTTGACCTGATGTTGATAGATCGGATATCCGAATGACCTCCCCCAACCCCAACAACACCGATAGTCCGCGCGGGTTGGTCTTTGCAGTATCGGCTTATGTGATGTGGGGTCTGTTGCCTCTGTACATGAAAGCACTGTCGCATATTCCGGCAGCCGAGGTGGTGGCGCATCGGGTGATCTGGGCGGTGCCAGTGGCCGGTGTGTTGCTGATCATACTGCGTCGCACCGATGATCTGATGGCGGCGCTGCGCAGCCCCAAGACCCTTCTGATGGCCTGTGTTACTGCGGCGTTGATATCGGTCAACTGGGGTATCTATGTTTGGTCGATTGCCAACGGGTACGCCCTTGATGCGGCGCTTGGCTATTATATCAATCCGCTGTTCAGCATCCTGATGGGCGCGCTGCTGCTTGGAGAGCGCCCCAACCGGATGCAAATGTTGGCAATTGCCCTGGCCATTGGTGCGGTCGTGGTGCTGACCGTAGCCGCCGGAGGCCTCCCGCTGGTTGCGATTGGATTGACTCTATCCTGGGGCTTTTACGCCTTTTTCAAGAAATCGCTGCCGGTTGGCCCCAATCAGGGATTTATGCTTGAAGTGCTGATCCTGCTGCCGGTTGCGCTGGGCTATGTGATCTATCTGTCGGCAACCGGAACTGGTAACATGGGCGGCTCGGGTCTGGATACTATGCTGTTGCTGGGCTGTGGCCTTGTCACGGCG
This sequence comes from Parasedimentitalea marina, assembly GCF_004006175.1. Lineage (GTDB taxonomy): Bacteria > Pseudomonadota > Alphaproteobacteria > Rhodobacterales > Rhodobacteraceae > Parasedimentitalea > Parasedimentitalea marina. The sequence goes on along the minus strand of NZ_CP033219.1, from coordinate 3,983,525 downwards.
GTGCCATTGATTACTTATGCCAATGGGGCCAAACTGTTGCGTCTGTCGACCATTGGCATCCTGCAATACATCGCGCCCACGATGATCTTCCTGATCGCAGTGTTTGCCTTTGGCGAGGAATTCGGCGGCGCCAGGATGATTGCCTTTCCGATGATTTGGGGTGCGTTGGTGATTTATTCTGTGTCGCTGGTGAAACAGATGCGCAGTCGACCGGCCTAGGGAATATGATCCGCCAGAGTGGTGGCCCATAGGGTATAGGCGGCGGGACTGGGGTGAAACCCGTCCGAGGCCGCCAATGACGGATCTTGTGAAAACCGCATCGGAATATGGCTGGCCATGGCAGTGTTCGCGGCCAGTTCTTCCAGAACCCGGTCCAGCCGCGCCGCCTGTTTCCCCACGACCCAGGCCAAAGGCTGAGGCAGTAAAGGCAGATACTGCATCTGCGGCACGCCAGACGATAGGATTTGCTGAATTCCAAAGCGAGTTTGAAGCAGCGCCCAAAGCAACGCCTGCTGCCGCCTGAATTGGGCCTTGGTGGTGGCCTGTGTCACATCGTTGACCCCCAATGCAATCACCGCGATATCAAAGAGTTGCGGCGGTATAGCCATAAGCCGGTCAATGCTGTCTTGTGTGGCGTGCCCGGTGCAGGCTTCTAGCCGCCAGGATACCGAGTAACGCTGAGACAGGTGGTGAACCAATTGACCACTCAGTGCTTCGCTTTGGGTTTGCGCACCAACCCCAGCGGCGGAACTGTCGCCGACAATCAGCAATCTCAGTGATGAACCAGATCCTGCCGAGCCGGTGCGCGCGCCTTCGGGTTCTGGCAGCAGGAGCGCCGTCTGGCGCACCCGACGAGCCTGTACAGCCAACACTGGAATCAGCGGGATGCGCAGTATTTGATCGGCAGCTATCAGCTTAACGCCTCGCGGAATTTCAAGAACCTGGCATCTGTCATCACCCGTGCATTTATCGCCTCGCGCAGGGCGCCGACGCTTTTGTAGGGACGCATGGTCACCTCGAACAGTTGGATCAACCCGTCGTCGTTCAGGGTGATCAAATCCACCCCAACGGCGTCCAGCTCACCGATTTTGCATTGGAACTCTAGCGCCCAGTCATTGCCATCGCCCATCACCCGGCGATAGGAGAAATCGCTGAACACATGACCCACATGGCCAAGCACCGCAGCGACGGGCGCGCGGCCGGTCCAGGTCTTCCAATAGGTCGGCGGCAAGAAACGCACGTTCTCGGCCAATAACCCGGCGATCTTGGTGTCGTCACCTTTGGCAACGACCTCCATCATGTTGCTGATAGTTGGATGCATTGACTGTTCTCCTATTTGATCAGATCCTGCGGCGATGTGTTGATCCGGGCAAGCACGACGTTGCGGGAACTTGCCCCCATCGTCCGCAGGCGCTAGGCAGGCGCTTATGGCAGTTTCAAGCGAATATACCCCGCCGCAGGACCCGTTAGAGTACCTGCATTCCGACGCCCAGATGGTGGTCGTAAGCAAACCCGCCGGATTGCTTTCGGTGCCGGGCCGGGGCGAGCATCTGGCCGATTGTTTGCTGACGCGGGTGCAGGTCGCCTTCCCCGAGGCGCTGCTGGTGCATCGCTTGGATCGCGACACCTCAGGCGTGATTGTGTTTGCCCTGACCCCCCATGCGCAGCGCAATTTGTCGATGCAGTTTGAACAGCGCACCACCCGCAAGGTCTATGTCGCCCGCATCATGGGCCGACTTGAGCCACGCACGGGGACTGTGGATCTGCCGCTGATCGTCGACTGGCCCAACCGTCCACGGCAGATGGTTTGTCATAACACCGGCAAAGCATCGGTTACCGATTGGAATGTGGTCAAATACGGCCCGGATGAAACCCGGGTTCGACTGACGCCCAAGACGGGCCGGACGCATCAGTTGCGGGTGCATATGATGGCACTGGGTCATCCCATATTGGGCGACCCGCTATACGCAACCGGTGATGCGAGAGAGCAGGACCGGATGATGCTTCATTCGCAGGAGTTGCGGGTAAAGCACCCCGAGACCAGCCAATCCATCAAATTCCGCGCCAAACCGGATTTTTGATCCCAGTGAGTTCGGCCCGGTACCGCCGGGCAGCGCCAGACCATCCCCTCAGGAAGGCCTTTGCACCTCCCCAAGGTCAGGCGCTTCCCTTTATCGCTTTATGGGGCTCGTACATATTATGTTTCGCTCGCCAAACGGCCAAGCGACCTGTGGCCTAGGTCAGGGGGTAATTTTCAACCAATCCGCAGGCAGAATATCCGGGTTGTTTAGCTTGGGGTCGCCGAACCATTTTGTGGGCCCCGCAACGCGCTTACCAGCGGATTGGTTCAGCCAGGCGGCCCACCATGAAAACGAGCTGTTGCCGATGATGTTGTGCTTACACAGGCTCATCAATCGCATATCTTCAAAGTCGGTATCGGGCCCGTTGAAATCCACCACCACCTTGTTGCAGGGCAGAGGCAGATTGTCCTTGGCCCATTGTGGATCATCTGAAAAGACATAGACGGTCGGCGTGCCTTGCAACCCGTCCAGAACCCGCGCCAAAGCGGCCTCGTAATAGGCCTGATCACAGAGCACATGCGCGGCAAAGGTCAGATAATCACCCCGCCGGACATGTAGCGAAATTGCGGTGTCAGCGGAAATCCGGTCCGCCATCTCTGCATTTTGGGAATTGGAGAACGCGGGAAAGGTGAAGGCGGCGCGGATCTGGTCCTCGATATGCGCGAAATAGCGTTCCGACTGCCAATAGCCGTGCAGATAACTGCCATCTCCCCAGCCGGTGATTGCGTTGTTGTAGCCCAAACCCTGTTCGCGCCGGAACCGCGGGGCAGCGCCGGTTGCCCGCCACAGCGCATAACGCAACGGGGCCTTTTGTTTCAGCGGTGGCAGGGCTGTGGGCTGCGCCAGATCCAGGTTAAATACCCGTGTTGGGATACCCTCACCGTGCAACTCGGCACCGCGCATGTCCAAGGCCACAGGCACCCCATGGCGGGCCGCCAATCCAGCGGCGGCGGCATATTGAAACATCTGGTTTCCCAGTCGGCCATGCAGGCGGGCAGTGATCACAGTGCGGTCCTTTGATCATTCGGTTCAGATCTTACTAAGCGGTCTGAAGGTCCGAGGCCAGTGTCAGACCGTGAGTAAGGCAGATCAGTGCAAATCGCCGCTTTGGCGATTGGCAGCGCTGATCCAGGTGCTGGCATAGTCGACTAAATCAGCGAACCCACAAAGACGACACTCGGCTAGGCCAAGTTTGGCTTGGATCACCTGTCCGGTGTCCTCAAATGCAGTGCCAACATCCGGGAAAAGCCGACCCATATCGTCAGCGACATCAGCTGTTTGCTGCCACGGGCTGCGCAATGTGCCAGGCCACTGGCGAAAGGTCTCGGCGATGGCGCCCATCTCCTTAGCGGATGAGTGCGCGATATCAAATCCGGTGACCCTGTATTCGATCTCGGAAATCTGTTAATCGCGCTGTGGGATTGACCTGCTGCCCCCGCGTGCCTATCTACGCCTCAGGTTCAGGTTCCCTGCCGCTCGCGGCCATATGGCTATGGTGAAACCTGTTTGATCTACATCTTCCGCCCACAATCACGGCGCGTCAGATGGTAATGCGAGCCCCGTCAAGAATAACGCGCCCGTTGATACTGGACGAGGCAAAGATGATGAATATCCCGAATATGGCTCCGGTTGCAGAGCTGAAAACGCAGGCAAAACGTCTGCGCGAGAAATTGCGATCCACCGGTCATACGATCAGCCATAGCCAGGCGCTGGAGCTATTGGCGCAGCAGCATGGTATGCGCGACTGGAACACGCTGTGCGCGCAGGCCGGCAACAAGCTGCATCTGCAGGTTGGAGGCCGGGTGCAAGGCCGCTATCTGGGTCAGCGGTTTGTGGCCACGATTCGCAGTCTGACGGTGTTGGGCGATGGCGAGCAACGCCGGATCACCCTGCATTTTGATGACCCGGTTGATGTGGTGAAATTTGACAGTTTCTCGTCGTTTCGCCAGCGGGTCAGCGGTACGATTGGCTGGGACGGTTGTTCGGTCAGTAAAACTTCGGATGGCGTGCCGCAGCTTATTGTCGAGCTGATGCCGCCCAATTGAGGTCCGGCGATCCGTTTCTTGCGCCTTGTTTCGGTCATGGACCGAGAGCGCAGGAAACGGGTCGCCGGGGACACGGTTGGTTGGTCATGTGGGTCCATGATTAAAAACATGGAGACCACATTATGGAACTCACTAATAAAACTATCATCGTCACGGGGGCCAGCAGTGGCATTGGTGCTGCAGCGGCCCTGTTGTTTGCTGCGGAGGGCGCCAATGTGGTGCTGGGGGCTCGCCGGGACAAAGAGCTGGCTCAGGTCGCCGACCAAATCAGCCAAAACAACGGCTCCGCAGTGGCGCTGGCCGGGGATGTCACGGATGCTGGCTATGCGCAGGCACTGGTTGACCTGGCAGTTGAAAGCTACGGCGGACTGGACGGGGCTTTTAACAATGCAGGCATGATGGGCGACATGGGCCCCATTGGCGATATGCCAGTTGATACTTGGAACACTGTAATCGAGACCAACCTGACCAGCGGTTTTCATGCTGCCAAAGCGCAGGTTCCGGCGATGGTGAAACGCGGTGGTGGCTCAATCCTGTTCACCTCGTCCTTCGTTGGCTATTCCAACGGTGGAATGCCGGGCATGGGGGCCTATGCGGCCTCGAAGGCGGGGCTGATTGGTCTGGCCCAGTCTTTGGCTGCGGATCACGGCGCTGAAGGTGTGCGGGTAAACACCTTGTTACCCGGGGGAACGCTGACGGCCATGGCTGGGGATGACGCCGAAACCCATGCGTTCATATCCGGGCTGCATGCGCTGAAACGGATGGCGCAACCGGCAGAGATTGCCCAAGTGGCCCTGTTCCTGCTGTCGGACCGTGCTGGGTTTGTCACGGGCAGCCCGGTGCTGGCTGATGGTGGGGTTTCGGTGCGACTGGTCTGACGTATCAAGCCGTTTAAAACGGAAGGCCGCCCAGTGTGGCGGCCTTCTTGTTCAGTAAAGTGAGGGTTGGTTACTCGGCTGCCCAGCCACCGACGGCTTTGACTTCAAGGAAGTCCTCGATGCCCCAGCTCCCGCCTTCACGGCCATTTCCGGATTGCTTCATGCCGCCAAACGGTGCCCCGGCAGAGCGCGACTGACCATTCATTTCAACCATGCCCGAGCGCAATTGACGGGCCATGCGATTGGCGCGTTCCATGTCTTGTGTCTGCACGTAGTTGGTCAGACCATAAGGCGTGTCATTGGCGATCTGGACGGCCTCTTCTTCGGTGTCGAAAGGAATGATTGCCAGAACCGGGCCAAAGATTTCTTCGCGAGCGACAACCATCTGGTTGTTCACATCGGCAAAAATGGTTGGTTTGACATAGAAACCTTTGTCCAGCCCCTCGGGACGTCCGGTGCCGCCGGCAACCAGCTTGGCGCCTTCATCGATACCGGCCTGAATCAGGCTCTGGATCTTACCCCATTGCAGTTCGTTCACCACTGGGCCGATGTGACGACCCTCCTCAGAGGCGGCCCCGACACTGATCTTACCGGCGACTTCGGCTGCGGTGGCGACGGCCTGATCATAGACCCCGCGCTGTACCAGCATCCGGCTGGGCGCATTACAGCTTTGGCCGGTGTTATTCATCATATGCAGCACGCCGCGTTTGACAGCCTTTTCATCGGCATCGTCAAAGATCACGTTGGCACCCTTGCCGCCGAGTTCCAGATGGACTTTTTTCAGGGTCTCAGCCGCAGATTTGGAAATCGCAGTCCCGGCGCGGGTGGAGCCGGTAAAGGAGACCATGTCCACATCCGGATGCGCAGACAGGGTCGAGCCGACGCCAACACCGTCGCCGTTGACCAAGTTGAAGACACCGGGTGGAAATCCTGCCTCATCCATCATTTCAGCAAAGATCATCGCGTTCAGCGGGCTTTGCTCGGAGGGTTTCAGAACCATGGTGCAGCCGGAAATTGCTGCTGCGCCAACCTTGAGTGTGATCTGGTTCATCGGCCAGTTCCACGGCGTGATCAGTGCCGCAACGCCGACGGCCTCATGGATGATCCTGTCATTTGGGGCATGGTCCCCCAGCGGTTTTTCAAACTGAAACGCCTTGGCGGCCCGAATGAAGTTTTTCAGGTGATAGATACCAGCGCCAACCTGTTGGCTGCGTGCCATATCAATCGGGGCACCCATTTCGGCGGATATCGCCTGTGCCAGATCTTCGCCACGGGCCTGATAAGCATCGACCAGTTTTTCAACCATGGCGATACGCTCAGCCGGAGGTGTTGCAATCCATCCCGGCAGCGCGGCCTTGGCGGCGGCAACGGCAGCGTTGGTATCCGCCTCGGACCCCAGCGAGATCACCGCACAGGCAGCCTCGGTTGAGGGGTCTATGACCGCAAAGTCATTGGCTTGTGACGGGGCGACCCATTGGCCGTTGATATAAAAATCGCGTTTCTCGATCATGTCCGGTACTCCCAAAACAAACGGTGCTCCCGACCAAGCGGTCGGGGAATTGGCGCCACTCTGTCACTCCCGGCTCCGGGCGACAAGAGACGTTATGTGGTAATTTGATCAAATTGTGCTGCAGCGGCCAAAGGGCGCGCTGGTTATTTTCAATTGATGTTGATTGAGTTGTTTTCCGCTGGTGTCGTGATCGAGGGGGTGTAACGTTGCGAAACAAGGATTACTTGGTCGTTTATACGACGTGTATTTTGACATGATAGGAGATCGCCATGGGCCTTCGCATCAACGATGTGGTTCCAAATTTCACTGCTGAAACCGACCAGGGAACAGTTTCGTTTCACGATTGGATTGGTGACAGCTGGGCCATTCTGTTTTCCCACCCCAAGGATTTCACCCCGGTCTGCACCACTGAGTTTTCGGCTGTTGCCCAGCTGGCAGACGAATGGGCTGCCCGCAACACCAAGGTGATTGGCGTGTCGGTCGACGGAGTTGAGGACCACAAGAAGTGGAAAGCCGACATCGAAAGCTATGGTAATGTCGCGGCTGGGTTTCCGATTATTGCTGATGCGGGCCTAGAGGTCTCCAAGGCCTTTGATATGCTGCCCTCCGAGGCCTATATGCCTGATGGTCGTACAGCAGCGCACAGCGCCACTGTACGGTCGGTGTTTATCATTGGACCGGACAAACAGCTGAAGCTGTCGATGACCTATCCAATGACCGTGGGGCGCAATTTTGCCGAGATTCTGCGGGCACTGGACGGGTTGCAGATGTCGTCCAAAGGTGTTGCGACACCCGCCAACTGGGTGCCGGGTGAAGATGTGATCATTCCGCCGACAGTGTCCAATGACGATGCCAAGGCAAAATTTGGTGAGTTTGAGACGATCTTCCCATACCTGCGCAAAACCAAGGCGCCTCAGTAAAACAAAAAGGGGGGGCTGTCTGCCCCCTCTGCACCAAAGCCGCTGGCTTTGGTGCATTCACCCCCGAGGATATTTTTAGCCAGATGAAGAGCGGGGTTTGGAGAGGTGTTTCACCTTGCTCCGATAGCGCGTCCGTTTCCATTCGCGTTGTATCTTTTCGAACAAGGGCTTTGAAGCGCCAATTGTGCTGCCACCGGTTTCGGCTGTGCGGTCTGTTATGCAGGCGGGCGATACCACGCCAAGGTGCAATCCTGTGTGCCAGTGCATTTGCAAAAAGGTATCAACCGGTCGGTCAAATGGAGCCGAGGCGTCGAGCAGCAGTTTTGCCGATGTGCGGCAGATCAGTTGGCCGGATGTGCGAAGCGGCGTGATCTGCGGCTGGATCAGGGAGTAGCTGCCTTGCCTGTCGATCGCAGTCCCAACATAGTCGCGGGTTTGCAGTTGGATGTAGCCGATGTCGCCCAGATGCCGTTGGGCCAGATCGAGGGCGGCGTTGAAGTCCGCGGTCAGTTCAACATCATCCTCCAGCACCAGTGCAGCGTCGGCATCACTTTCTAAAAGAGCGGCCCAAGCTGCGCGGTGGCTTAGGAAGCACCCAGTCTCACCCGGGCGCAGCTGAAAGGGATAGTGCGGTGCGTGAAGCGACGGTTGATAGGCCGATGACAGCTCTGCCTGGGTGAGTGCCATGCCATCAACGGCGTCGATAACCTCGCTGTTTGGACCCAACGCCGTCAGAATCTTCTGCACCTGAGAACGCCGCTGAGTTGCCCGGGCCAAGTGTATGATGAAGGGTTTGATTTTCATGAGAAAAGTAAACTCGTTTCCAATATGGAGGTACTGTATTCGAGATCTACAGCAGGCTTTGCCAAAAACCTAGCCCCGGGTCTTGCGAGGCGAAGGACGGCCTAAGGCCCGGCAGGAGGGGAATGATGAGGCAATAACGGGTCGGCCAAAAGTTCCTCGATGAAATAGCTGAGCAATTGCAGCCGTCCGGTGACACCTGCCTTGCGATAGACAGCGGCGCATTGGGCCTTGACGGTGCCTTTTTTGGTTTGACGCAGGGCAGCGATTTCCGCGACAGGCAGGCCTTTGATGGCGAGCAGGGCGACGTCGCGCTCGGCGCTGCTGAGCTGCCAGTTTGTGAATTGCTGGTCAATCAGTTCGGCAAAAGCGCCCGAGGCAACATCAAGCTGGCGGCGCATCTGATGCTGACGTTGCGACAGGGCCCGGATTTGCAGCCCGGTGGCGAACAAACCGCCGAGCAGGGCCAGCGACAGCAGCAGTTCGAACAAGTGATAGTGGCGTGGACTAAGGGCCGCAGGGCTGCCCAGCCAGTCGGACATCGCATCAAACACAAAGAAGGTGGCGCAGAGGGCCTGCACCACCAGAAGGAGCCAAAGCCAGAATAAAGTCGATTTCCGCATGGGGCTCCTTTGGCGTTGGGTGATCAGTCGGTTTCGATCTCGGTGACCATGCCGGTGGTCATATCGATGACCAGTTCACTTTCCACGCCATCCAGCAAGACTTCAACCTCGAACTCGCCGTCTTCGACCTCGATGTCCTGCACAGTATAGCCTTGTGCCTCGACCATGGTTCGAATTTCAGCTTCGTCGGTGCTCAGGCTGTCGCCAACCGTGATGTTGGCCATGGCCAGAGCAGGAGCGCCTATCAGCAGAGTGACCAAGGTGAGGGTTTTCAGATTTTCCATTTTTCATCTCCGTTTTTGCGTTTCGGTGATGATGAGGTGGGGACGGAAGGTCGGCAGTGCGATTGGTTTTGGGTTGGTTTGAAGGGTATTGGACTTAGGTTTATGGCCGGGCTAGGCAAATATCATACAAAACTGGTTTCGCGAGCAAAATCTGGGTGTGGAAGGTAGGACAAAGGGACGAGTTGATATGATCATGCAAGCATTGGGGTGATAATGGACCACCAACCTCCAAGTTGGCAGAACTGGAGTGGTGAGTCTTGGTGAATACATAAATAGTTGCCAGAATCGTGCTTGTTACTAGATACTGGCATTTTCGTTTATTTATGGGGCCGCCATGTACTGTGTTAAAGAGCCGATCACAGAGCACGAACAAATTAGAGAAATTTTGGGTGAAGAATTCGCCAGTCAAACGGCAAAGGTTATCGACCATATTGATGATCATTGCAGGCTGTGGATCGAGAGAAGCCCATTTTTGATTGTCGCATCAAGTGACGCGAAGGGAAATACAGATGCATCACCAAAAGGAGATCCTGCGGGTTTTGTAAAAGTACTTGATGCAAAGACGCTAGCGATCCCCGATAGGATTGGAAACCATCGTGGGGATACGTTCTTCAATCTGCTAGAAAACCCTTCAATTGGCTTGATTTTCATTGTGCCTGGGCGAAAAGAAGTGATCCGCATAAATGGCCAAGCCACAATTGCCCGAGATATTGAACTGCGGGAAATGATGAAGGTGAACGGGCACCAGCCTGATCTCGCGATTATCGTTCGAGTTCAAGAGGCTTTCTTTCATTGCGGTAAGTCAATGATACGTTCGGGTATGTGGCAGCCGGACAAATGGCCATCAGTTGACGGATTGCCCAGCTACGCTCAGGCGCTAAAAGATCACGGTGCTTTGCCCGACCATATCGAAGACTTGGAAAATCGAATGTCCCATAACGAGACTGATCGTTTGTACTGAGTAGTCGAATAATAGTGTGGAGCGAGCTCGGGGTCGCCACTCTCCCCGATAAAAAAGGCCCCGCCGTTGCCAGCGAGGCCTTTCGTTGTTCAAAAAGCGAAGAAAGCTATATCAGCTTACTCTTCTGGTTTGATCTCTTCGCCAGTTGCCTGGTCAACGATCTTCATCGACAGGCGAACCTTGCCGCGATCGTCAAAGCCCAGCAGTTTGACTTTCACTTCCTGGCCTTCTTTCAGAACATCCGAAGGGTGGTTCAGGCGGCGGTTTTCGATCTGGGAGACGTGCACCAGGCCGTCGCGTTTGCCGAAGAAGTTCACAAAGGCGCCGAAGTCGACGATTTTGACAACTTTACCGGTGTAGATGGCACCTTCTTCAGGCTCGGCCACGATCGAATAGATCATGTCATAGGCTTTCTTGATCGATTCACCGTTTGGCGATGCGATCTTGATGATGCCGTCGTCGTTGATGTCGACCTTAGCGCCGGATACTTCAACGATTTCGCGGATCACTTTACCACCCGAACCGATCACTTCACGGATCTTATCGGTTGGAACCTGCATGGTTTCGATGCGTGGCGCGTGAACCGAGAAGTCAGAAGCTTCGGTCAGTGCATTTGCCATCTCACCCAGGATGTGAACACGGCCAGCTTTGGCCTGTTCCAGGGCTTTTTCCATGATTTCAGGTGTGATGCCTGCAATCTTGATGTCCATCTGCAGCGAGGTGATACCTTTTTCGGTACCGGCCACTTTGAAGTCCATGTCGCCAAGGTGATCTTCGTCACCCAGGATGTCGGACAGGATCGCATAAGATCCGTCTTCTTCCAGGATCAGACCCATCGCAACACCAGCAACTGGGGCTTTCAGAGGGACACCAGCGTCCATCATCGACAGCGAACCGCCGCAGACAGAAGCCATCGAGCTTGAGCCGTTTGATTCGGTGATCTCGGACACCAAGCGGATGGTGTATGGGAAATCAGTCGAAGCAGGCAGAACAGCCTGAAGCGCACGCCATGCCAGTTTACCGTGACCGATTTCACGACGGCCTGGGCCACTGACGCGACCAACTTCACCAACCGAATAGGGAGGGAAGTTATAGTGCAGCAGGAAGTTGGATTTGAAGTTGCCGTGCAGCGCATCGATGAACTGTTCGTCGTCGCCGGTTCCCAGCGTGGTGACAACCAGACCCTGAGTCTCGCCACGGGTGAACAGAGCCGAACCGTGGGTCCGCGGCAGTAAGCCGGTTTCCGAAACGATTGGGCGGATCTCGTCGGTCTTACGACCATCGATACGAACGCCAGTTTTGACAACGTCGCCACGCAGGATGCCAGCTTCGAGCTTTTTCAACGCGGAACCGAGGTTCGCATCGTCCAGTTGCTCATCAGTCAGGGCAGCTTTGATGGTGTCGCGTGCAGCGGCAACAGCCGACGTGCGCTCTTGCTTGTCGCTGATCGCAAAGGCTGCGCGCATTGCAGTGTCGCCAGCTGCCTTAACAGCTTCGAACAGCTCCGAGTAATCCGGAGCAGCAAAGTCGAACGGCTCCTTGGCGGCGTCTTCAGCCAGCGAGATGATCAGGTCCAGAACGGGCTGGATCTGCTCGTGGGCAAAGTTCACAGCGCCCAGCATTTCAGCTTCGGACAGCTCATATGCTTCGGATTCAACCATCATCACGGCGTCTTTGGTGCCGGCAACAACCAGATCCAAACGCTGTTCAGGGTTCAGGCGCAGGTCCTGCATGTCGTCGACTGTTGGGTTCAGGACGTATTCGCCATCCTCAAAACCAACACGACAGTTGGCGATCGGGCCCATGAACGGAGCGCCTGAGATTGTCAGGGCAGCCGAGGCAGCGATCATTGCAACCATATCCGGGTCGTTGACCAGATCGTGGGACAGCACGGTGCACATCACCAGAACTTCGTTTTTGAAGCCAGGAACGAACAGCGGACGGATCGGACGGTCGATCAGACGTGCGGTCAGTGTTTCCTTCTCGGTGGGGCGGGCCTCACGCTTGAAGAAGCCACCCGGTACTTTACCGGCGGCATAGTATTTCTCTTGGTAGTGCACGGTCAGGGGGAAGAAGTCCTGGCCGGGTTTTTGCTTGCGGGCAAAAGTCACGTTGGCCATGACCGAGGTTTCGCCCAGAGTGGCGATGACCGAGCCGTCAGCCTGACGGGCAACTTTGCCGGTTTCCAGTGTCAGCGTTTCTTCGCCCCACTGGATTGATTTCTTAGTTACGTTAAACATCACGTTTCCTACGTAGGCCGCCAGGGCGTATCCCCTTTGGCCGGAAAAATGCGAGCCCATGCTCGCGACCCTATCCTTCGTATCTGGGGCTCGGGTCTCGGATGCCCCATTCCAGATTGTCTCGCGTTATATGGTTTTGACGCAAAAAGAAAGGTTCAATGCAGTCACGTCAGCTACAGGAGAGGATTTGCCGATATTCCGGGCAATACCGCGGTGCCCTTACACGCTTCAGGGTTGTGTATTAGAAATGGCAATCTAGGGTTTGGCCCTAACGAGTGGCGGATTGAACGATTTGGTCCAAAATTATTATTTATAGGCTGTTGGGCTATAGCTACCGGCGGCCTGCCCGAAGACCTGAGCGATTTGATCGAGCGCCGTTCGGTCGGCCTTGTAAAACACCCAGTTTTTGATTTTTTGGGATGTCACCAACCCGGCAGACTCAAGCGTCTTCATATGCGATGTTACAGTGGGTTGGGTTAGCTTGGTCTTGTCCGTGATGGCGCCAACGCAGACGCCATCACGCACCAGATCCCCATCCCGTTGCGGTGGGAAATGATCCGTCGGATCTAGCAGCCAATCCATGATCCGGGCTCGCTGAGGGTTCGCCAGTGCGCGCAGGGCAGGGACAATCTCTGGCAGTGGCTTGTTCATATCGATAAGTCTCTATATAGATAATTCCCAATATGGAATCACGTCACGGGGAGAGAATGCCATGGATGAGCAGGGGATACTACAGGACGGCGACCGGCGGGCCCAAGCCTATGTCGCGGGCATCGAGTCTCGCCGGGTGTTTCCCGATGTCGAGGCCTGTTCCGCCCTGTCCGGGTTTAACGAAGACCTGCCGGAGGTGGGGATTTCCGCCACGGATACATTAAAGCTGATGGATGAGCTGGGATCACCTGCAACCGTGGCGTCAAACGGGCCGAACTACTTTGGCTTTGTCATTGGCGCCAGTTTACCAGCCGCCGCCGCGGCCGAGCGGCTTGCACTGGCCTGGGACCAATGTGCCTCGACCCAAGACGGTAGCCCAGTTGCCGATGTTCTGGAAAAACAGGCCGGGCGTTGGTTGCTGGATATCCTTGACCTGCCGCGTGACAGCGCCGTTGCCTTTGGCACGTCGGCTACCGCCTGTGGGCTCAGCTGCCTTGCGGCTGCACGGGGCGCATTGTTGGATCGATTGGGCTGGGACGTGGTCAATGACGGGGTGATGGGCGCGCCCGAGATCAAGGTGATTGTGCCCGCGTCGACCCATGTGACAGTGCGCAAGGCACTGCAGATCCTGGGCTTCGGCTGGGCGCGCGTGCTAAAGGCTCCGGTTGACGGGCAGGGGCGGATCATTCCGGATCAGCTGCCGCCGATGGATGGGCGAACCATTCTGGTTCTGCAGGCGGGTGAGGTAAACACGGGGGAGTTTGATCCCTTTGTTGAACTGATCCCCCGCGCTAAGGCGGCCGGTGCCTGGGTGCATGTGGATGGAGCCTTTGGTCTGTGGGCGCGGGCCGCCCCCAAGTTGCGCGACCTGACGCAGGGAATCGAAGGCGCCGACAGTTGGACCACAGATGGCCACAAGTGGTTGAACACGCCCTATGACGGCGCGATGGCCATTTGCCGTGATCCGCAGGCGCTGGCGCGAGTGATGAACAGCGACGCTGCCTATTCCACGGCCTCGGCGGATGCGCAAAAAAACCTGACGCTTGAATTTTCGCGCCGGGCGAGGGGTATTCCTGTCTGGGCAGCTCTGCGGACACTGGGCCGCACCGGTGTCGCTGATCTGGTCGAGACCCATCACAAGCAAGCTCAGCACATTGCGGCGGCGTTGTCAGAGGCGGGATTCGATGTTTTGAACCGGGTGGTGTTGAATCAGGTGCTGGTGCGCGGCACCGATGATGCGGCGACTGAGTCTATTCTAAAACAGGTTCAGGCCAGTGGGACTTCGTGGTTTGGCGGCTCTGTCTGGCAGGATCGGCCAGCATTTCGGATCAGCCTGTCATCATTTCGTACCCGTGACGAGCACGTGGAGCGGCTGATCAAACTGTTGCGCCGGATTGGCCCGGATGGGTCGGCCAGCCTGGAAACGGGGGTCGAGTAGGCAACGCCCGAGTATCTGACATTCTGTCTTGTCCCGGTTATCGGTTCTTTTGCTTTACCAACCAGTTGGTCATCGGTTTGGCGCTGAAGCCATGCGCGATGAGGCTTAGAAACACTGTTGCGATAACCACTAGGGCAATCAGATCGGCGCCTGGTAATCCGCTGTCCTGCACGATGACAACAAAGACAATACTGGCCAGTCCGCGGGGGCCGAACCATCCAAGAAACAACCGATCTTGCATGGTCGCGTCAGTGCCTGCCAGTGACACAAAGATCGGTAACATTCTGACTACGGTAAGGCTGAGCACAGCATAGGCAATCACTTGCCAAGTCACCAAACCGATAATACCGGCGACAACTGACGCACCAAAAAGCAACCACGTCAGCATAGCCAATGTCTCACCTAGGCCCTCGGCCGCGAGCACGAAGCCATGTTTGGAAGAGTTGAAAAGGTATCCAAACAGCAAGCCGCCGGAGAACGCCGCGATGTAGCCGCTTCCATGCCAATGCTGAGCCAGGGAAAAACACGCCAAGGCCAGGGCGGGAACGGTGACCTGTTTCCAAACCTCAGTGACCCAGCCACGGGTGAGGCACTGCTCTAACAACAATGATCCAACAAAGGTCAAGCCGAGGCCGACGAGAAGGCCGATTCCAATTTCTTCCAGGACCACCGTCAGCGGCATTATAGCATTCCCGGTCGGGGCGATGGATTCTAGCGACATGGCGATAAAGATGAACAAGAAAGGCACACACAATCCGTCGTTCAAGCCGCTTTCGGCGTTTAGCCCCGTTCTGATCCAAGCGGGTATTTTTTCGTCTGTCACGACGGCCTTGCCTAATGCTGCATCGGTGGCGGCCAAAATTGTTCCCAAGATGGCTGCCTCGTAAATGCTGAGTAGATCAAATAGCACCAAGGCCAGCCCAAATCCCAGGATGATGACACCTGGCAGGCCAATGAGAAGCATCCGGGCTGGTATGACAATTCTGGATTTCAGCACGGACATTTGTACATTGGCTGCGTCACTGAATAGGATCAAAACCAGTGTCATATCCGCAAACATCCGCAACTGGCTGCGAACTATGTTGCCCTCAAACCAAGCAAGAACCAGCGGCCCCATAAGAATGCCCGAAAAGACAAAAACTATCGGACCAGATATCACGCTGCGCTCTACCCGACCGGCGATGAGGCTGTAGAGAAAGGCGAAAATGGCCAAAATGGTAAGTTCAAGGTGCATGTCTATTCCTGCCAATGACTTTATTCAGCCGAAGTATGGAAACCTCGTGAGCAAATGCGCTGAGTTGTATTGTTACCAAAAATGGACTGATTAATGGATTTATTTTTGAGAGCCAATCTAGTGGCGGGCACATTTATACCAATCGTGCCTAGTCGGCGCTTGCAGGCAGGCTGACCTATTGGTGCCAGTATATGAAAAACCGTGTGCAGCGGGTTTGGAGAATGCGCACAAAAAAAACGCCCGCTCCTTGCGAAGCAGGCGTTTCCAGATCCGGATGGATCGAAAAGCTTAGCGGCGGATGCCGAGGCGTTTGATCAGGTCCTGGTAACGGGCCACGTCTTTTGCCTTGGTGTAATCCAGAAGCTTGCGGCGCAGCGCAACCATTTTGAGCAGACCGCGACGACCGTGGTTGTCTTTCTTGTGGGTCTTGAAGTGCTCAGTCAGGGTGGTGATGCGCGAAGTAAGGATTGCAACCTGGACTTCTGGCGAACCGGTGTCGCCTTCCTTGATTGCGAATTCTTTCATCAAGCGGTTTTTTTCTTCAACTGTGATCGACATCGGGGTCTCCTTAAAGGTTTGTGTGAATGGCGCAGGCCGGGATGTCGTCCAGCACAGGCCCATGGAGTAGTCCCCGCCCCAAACAGCACAACAGTGCGAATCTAACGCGGATGCGCGGATATAGGCGGTTCTGGAGAGAATGGCAAAGGTATTTTGCGTGTGACCGCTGTGGTCGGCCATTGGGTCAGATTGGCAACTGGCCAGTCAATGCGCTGCTGGTTTGATCCAGCAAGACAATATCGTCTTCAGTTATCCCAGCCGAGGTATTGACCCGCAGGGTCTCGGCCCCGTTGATCCGGATGATGCTTTGGTACGGTGCCTCGGGGTCGGCTTCGATTTCGATATCGGGATCAGGTTGATTTTGCATATCCCATAGCAACACCAGTTGATCATCAGAAGAGTCGAAATCCACGAGCTCGATAGCGTCGTCTCCATTGATCCAGCTGCCGACGATGACTTGATCTTCACCATCGCCCAGGGTCAGTACATCATTGGCGCCTGCCACCAAGGTGTCATCGCCGTCACCTCCGTTAACATAGTCACGCTCACCCGCGTCGTCCGCGCCCGAGATGAGGTCATCGCCTACCCCACCAAACAACGTGTCCACGCCAGCCCCACCAAACAGGGTGTCGTCGCCATAGTTGCCATGCAGTGCGTCATCACCCCCGTCGCCGTGCAGAGTGTCGTTACCCTGGCCACCATGTGCAATGTCATCCCCATTGCCGCCGCTTATCAGGTCAGTGCCAAAGTGGCCAAATAGGCGGTCATCGCCGTCGCCACCCTGCATATGGTCATCACCGGCTTCGCCATGGATCAGGTCTGAGCCTGCACCACCGAAGATCGTGTCAGCCCCATCGCCCCCATAAAGGTGATCGCCATCATTGCCGCCGTCCAGCAGATCGTCCCCGCCGTACCCATTGATCTGATCAATGCCATCGCCCCCATTAAGATCGTCGCCGTCTGAGGTGCCAGAGAGGATATCATCGCCTTCAGAAGAGCCGCCCGTGGGCAGCAGGTCGGGTATTGTCACATCTGTTTCCGGCGACGTGGGCCCCACTGCGGTGCCATCTTCGTCGCTGTCGCTTTCACCATCAGCGACGAACATTACGCCACCCATGGCCATCAGACCAAAGAGACTTGCTAACCAAAACATTTAAAGACCCCACACCAAGGGAGAACCAGTAACACGGGAACAGTGTCTCACACGGGTGGTTAATTTTCCAAACAAACAGGGAACATAGGTTAACGCGCTCGGTTAGACCCAAACTATTCCCAAGGCTGAGGGGTTTGGCTGTAAGAGATATACAGAGGATGCTTTGGATGTCCTGCCTTGCTGATCCCCAGTTGATGCAACGTCCGACCAGTGGCGCGCAGCAAGGTCTCCATACGTTGTCCCTGATTCAGATGCTCACCATTGGTGCCCCAGGCGCAAACCACTTGATCGGCCCAGTCCATCCCGTCCAGAATCGCGGTCTCATTGTCAGGACCGGCAGGATCAGAGGCGGCACGCATGTCACGCGGATCGGTGGCGCGGTAGGCAAAGATATTGGTGGCGCGAAACCCGCCAAATCCCAACGCTCTGGCGCGTCGCTCACAGCGCTCGATGGTGGGGTCGTTCTGAACCTCGGTGGCAGTGGACGGGTTCAACATCACAAACATCACCTTCTTGCCCGCCTCGTCCCAGACCCGGGTCAGGCTATAGCGATAGGTCTCGCAGTCGGAATACACGGCGGTTGAGGGCGCGTCGCCCTTGGTATGGGAGCGGGTGATCATGGGGGTCTTGTTTGTAATGAGCCTGATAGGGGTGGTATTGCTATTCGACACATACCGCTTGTGCGTGCTGTGTTAAATACCGAATGTCCGGCGCTGCGTTCACCTAATTGCCGTGAGCTGGGAGCTGAGATACACGTTTGTGGATAGTTCAATTAATTAAAAACCACTTATGGATATTCGCCATGTTAGGAATCTTTGCGTTGTTAGGGGTGGTGTCCGTCGGGCTTGCAGTGGCATCGCTCGCAGACGATGACGATAGCTCACAAGATGGCGACTTAAGTGATCAACCTGATGATCCCGTTGAATTGATCGGGGAAGCCGGAGTTGTCGACTTCCTTGAGGGCGGTAGCGGCAATGACACTTTGACGGGCAACAGGGATGACGCCGACGTGTTGATAGGCGGTGGCGGGAATGATTTGTTCAATCTCGAAGTAGGTAACACCGCGACCGGAGGAGAAGGCGAGGATCTTTTTCTGATTGATGCGGGCTATAGCTGGGGAGAAGATGATGCACCGATTCAGCTGACGGACTTCGACCCGACCGAGGACCAGCTTGTTTTGGAATTCGACCAGGCAGATGTTGATATTCGGCCGCTTGAAGACGAGGCGGGGCTGGGAGTTTATTCTGAGGGTGGTCACCTGATCCTGGCGCTTCCCGGGGTGACGGAGTTGCAGGAAGGGGCGGTGACCTTTGCAACTGAGCTACAGGCCGATTTCAGCGAGGACCGGGGTATTGAATTTGCTGTTTCTTTGATCAGTGGGGCGGATATCACGGTTGCAGACCCGGCTGAGGGGAATCCTTACAGCTTTGTTGTTGCAGACAGTGGGGACAATACCATTTCTGTGAGCGCAGATGCTTCTATCATCCAGGGGGGTGCCGGTGACGACTTCATCGAAGTAGTGGGCGACGGTGAAAACCCATTGCCCGAAGTTGACACTTTTGGGACCAGCCATCTCCATGAGCTTTTGGATCATGGGGTACCACCCATTGGCGCACTGCATCATAATCTGTTTGGTGGAGCCGGGGCGGATACCATTAGCGTTCATGATGCGTCTGCCTTTATCCGCACTTCGGACGATTCCGAAGGGGATCTGGTGCAGCTAAGCGGGGAGGTGACTGCGCTGGTAGAGGCTGGGCCCAATGATACTGTGATTGGATCCGACGATGCGCTGGTGACACAGGTTTTGTTACACGGTGATGGCGGGCGGTTTGAAGGTGGCGAAGCCAGTGAAATAGCCGCAGCGCTTGGCGATAGCACGCTCATCGGTGGTGGTGGCCACGATGTTTTGCTCGGCAGTGATGGCGCTCAAAACCTGTCTGGCGGCCAGGGGGATGATTATCTTAACCCCAATGACAATCGGGTGCCTTCTCATCACAGCTCCTCGGTTTATGAAAACATGGATGACCAGTCAGATACCTTGGACGGCGGAGCCGGAAATGACGTGCTGGTCCTGTCCAATGGTGATGTTGCCACGGGTGGCAGCGGTAGCGATTCTTTCAGTGCATATTTGGATGTCGAGCACGAGCTTGGCGGTGCCACACTGAGTGATTTTGACCCCGAAAACGAAACTATTCGCATTTACCTAAGCGGCGGTGAATTCATGGATGAGTCCTCTATTTTCACTGGAGAAACCTATGATTTGCGCGGGCGTGTCGAGGAGGTGGAAACTCCGGATGGTAATACCCGAATCTTGGTCGACGGGTCCGACGTTATGGAGCTGACCGGTCAGACGGGCATGAATATCGGCTTTGAGCATACCTTCGAAAATAATGAGACGGTCTGGTATGATCTGGAGGGGAACGAGAGCGATCCGGCTGATCTGGCTGTCCTGATCAGCGTGCACGAGAATTATCATGGATAACGGCTGCACAGAGGTGAGACCTGTGCAGCCGCCCGACTGAGGATCACTCAGGTCGCACAAATACCCGGCTTGGGTGCAGTTCACCCGCTTTGTAGGTGCCAACTGCAACGGCCTCACCGTCCAGTGAGGCCCAGGCCTCGTCGCCGTATTCAACAGTGGCTGCCAGCACCATGCCGGGGTTGCCGTTGCGCAGTTTGGCGGCGCCTTCGGGGGTGCATTTCAGCTCGGGAAGATCTGCCAGACCAATCTCCAGCGGTTGGATAAAGGTATCCAGTTCTGGTGTGCGCGCGATCTCTTCGATGCGGTCCAGGGTCAGCCCGTTTTCAACGTCAAACGGCCCGGACCAGACCCGGCGCAATTCGCGGACGTGGCCGTGGCATCCCAATGATGTGCCCAGATCACGGGCGATGGAACGCACATAACCGCCCTTGCCGCAGGTCATCTCCAGTGTCACATGGTCGGCGTCGGGGCGATCCACCAGCAGCAGTTCCTCGACCCACAGCGGACGCGCCGCCAGTTCAACATCCTCGCCATCGCGAGCCAGTTTATAGGCGCGCTGACCGTCGATTTTCACTGCTGAAAACTTAGGTGGCACCTGCATGATATCACCCAGGAACTGGGGCAAAGCAGCGATGATTTCGTCATCCGAAGGGCGGGCGTCGCTGGTCGCGATCACTTCACCTTCGGTGTCATCGGTATTGGTCGCCTGACCCAGCCGCACGGTGAAGCGGTATGCCTTTAGCGCGTCAGTGATATAGGGAACCGTTTTGGTCGCCTCACCCAGGGCCACGGCCAGTACACCGGTTGCTTCGGGGTCAAGGGTGCCCGCATGGCCGGCTTTCTTGGCCTCAAGCGCCCAACGGACCTTGTTCACGACCGAGGTCGAGGTGATGCCGGCGGGTTTGTCCACCACCAACCAACCAGAAATATCGCGGCCTTTGCGTTTGCGTGCCATATCGTTCCCCGAATTACAGTGAGGCGCGCGGCGTAGCTGATTGGGGGAGGGCTGTCAATTTGGGAAATCAGACTGGTTTTGTTGTGCGGGTGGCAGCGCACATGGGTTATTCGATGTGGTAAAGCTGATATGCCTAGTGCACTGTAGCGGCGAATTGAGGTAAGGTATTGCTACGCAACATTTAGTTGGAGAATGATTTTGAAAATCACTGAGCTTTTTTATTACGTGTTGCGATTTTCGGTTACTGTATTGTTAGTGCCGGGAGTCTTGTTTTTCGCTACTGAAGCAAAGGCAAGCGATGGGCTAAAACTTAACGTACATGGGGCACCGCCCAAGTTTTATGATTATCTGCTAAAACATGATGAAGCGGTAGGAAGGTTCGACCGTTCAGGGCAGTGGGCGCTAGGACGCCAAGCTGACGTCATTGTTATCTTTGCGCGCAACGCCGAGGATATAGAGTTTGTTCCCGCGGTATTGGTGTCTACGTTCCAACAAGTTGTGCCGATGGAGAGTTCTTATCTCTATTTTATCCCACAAAGAATTTTTGGTGAATCTTTGGATTCCGATGTTTTGTTCATATTGTACGATAATCTCATAGAACGCCTCGAAACACACGATGTTGTCCTCCCGGAAACTAATAGGAACAGAAACAGGTTCCTCTCGTGTATGGCGGCTGGGATGGTCAATCGAAATTTCGATGGTGTTGCGCTGAAGAATGAAGATGTTGAAATAGCTCAGGTTTGTAGAGCGCTTTCGGTTAGTTAGCCCCTTTTTTTGGGGGGGGCGTTCAGTCTGCTGCTAGGTGTTCTTCAACCACACCCACTACCGGCCCCATCATGAACCCATTGTCGCTGCGCCCCACGGATGGCGCGTGCAGGCGGGAAATATTGCCGTCGAAATACAGCGCGCTGGGCAGATCTAGGTGGTCGCGGAACAGGCGGCCAAACTGGTGAAAGGTGACAGCGTTGCGGGAGATCGCAAAGACAACGCGTTTGCCGTCGGCTGAGGTGCCGACGCCGTTGCGAATGTAATAGGAATTTGAGTCGACCAGAAACCGGGGATGCAGCGCGCCGTCGATCACCAGCATCGGGCCGGATTGGGTGGCGTGGGCGCAGTTGACGCCCGAATCACGAAATGTCAGGCTTTCATAGACATCGGCGCGGCCCTTTCGCATGCAAAACACGCCGTTGGGCAACAATCCAAAGTTACCGGGGCCGGCATTGGGGATCAGCCGCATCTGCTGTTGCTGGTCTTCGATATACAGTCCCACCGGCGAGCGGTCGGCGTGGTACATGCCGGCATTGGTAGCAAAGGCGAGTTTTTCGCCGTCTTGTGCCAGTGCTGCTTCGATAGCTGAAAACTGGCCGTAGACCTTGCCCCGATCATCGCGCAGGAACAGCCTCAGTTGTTCCCTGGCAGCGTCAACCTCACATATAGTATAGCGGTTGCCGTCATAGGTGATGTCACTGCAGTCCAGCGCTGCAACGGGGGCAGCACTTAGCGCTGCCAGTAATACCAGCAGCGCCCTTATCACCCGTCGATGTCGCGGCGTACCACGTCCTGATTCAGCAGCCGTTCTGTTTCATCCATCCGGTCAAAGGTCTCGTCCAGACGGAACCGGAACTCGGGCGAATGTTTCAGCGCGGTTTTTTTGGACACCAGACGCCGCAGCTCTCCCATGTTTTTAGCGAGCAGTTTTAGCACGTCCTCTTTGCCCTTGCCGCCCAGGGGCAGCACGTAGCAGGTGGCGATACGAAGATCGGGAGAGGTGCGAACCTCGCCGACGGTGATAGAGAGACGGTTCAGCTCGGCATCATGTACGTCACCACGCGCCAACACTTCCGACAATGCACGTCGGATGAGTTCGCCAACACGCAGTTGTCGTTGAGAAGGAGCACCATCATTGAATTTGTTCTTAGCCATAGATCCGATCTATGCCGAAACCGAGCCTTTGCCAAGCGGTGCCATTGCGGTTAGGAAAAAACCAGCTTGTGAAAAAGAGGTTGGGCAGATGACGGATAAGCCAGGGATCGTGATTACCGGGGCATCGGGACGGATGGGGCAGATGCTGATCCGCACGGTGCTGGACAGTGACAAGGCGCGGCTGGTCGGTGTGGTTGAACGCGCGGGCCACGATTGGGTTGGGCAGGACATAGGCGCGGCCATGGGCGGCGCGGCGATTGGCGTTACCGTCACCGATGACGCGCTTGAGGCGTTTTCCAAGGCGCAGGCGGTGATTGATTTCACCGCGCCCGAGGCGACGCTGGAGTTTGCCGCGCTGGCGGCGCAGGCGCGGGCGGTGCATGTGATCGGCACCACTGGCATGTCCGAGGCACAGATCGCCCGTCTGGAACCTGCGGCGCGCCATGCGGTGATTGTGCGGGCTGGCAATATGAGCCTGGGCGTCAACCTGCTGGTGCAGCTGACCAAAAAGGTGGCTGCCGCGCTGGACGAAGATTTCGACATCGAAGTCATCGAGGCCCATCACCACCACAAGGTCGATGCGCCATCTGGGACGGCCCTGATGCTGGGTGAAGCCGCCGCCGAGGGACGGGGTGTGACCCTGGCGGATGTTTCAGACAGCGGTCGTGACGGGATCACAGGCGCGCGCAAACGGGGCGACATTGGGTTCTCAGCGATTCGCGGTGGCGATATTGTGGGTGAGCATGACGTGTTGTTCGCTGCCGCCGGAGAGCGCATCGTGTTGCGCCACATGGCCACCGATCGCGCTATCTTTGCCCGTGGCGCATTGAAGGCGGCGCTGTGGGGGCAGGGTAAAGATCCTGGCCAGTATGACATGATGGATGTTCTGGGTCTGTAGCCAGGGAGAAAGAGCGGCCCAAAGGGGCCGCTGCCTCCGGCGGGGATATTTTTAGCCAGATGAAGACGCGGCGGTCGCTTTTCGCTGCCGCCGCATTGCTTATTCCGGAGAGCTTTCCAGTCCCAGGGGACGGCCAACCACTGTGAAGTGTAACCCGTCTGGATCCATCAGTTCAGCCGCCAGGGTGTTGACGTCTTCGAGTGTGACAGCATTCACCTTGTCGTTGCGGGTGGCGATGTAGTCGATGGGCAGACCCTGCACCTGCATCCCCACCATGATTGAGGCAATCGGGCCGTTGCCGTCAAACCGCAGCGGGTAGGCGCCGGTCAGGTAAGTCTTGGCATCTTGTAGTTCTTTCTCGGTCACGCCTTCGGTTGCCATGCGGTTCCATTCATCGCGGATCACCTGAACGGCTTGCGCCATTTTGTCGTTGGCCGAGGCGACGGAGCCCATGTAGATTGCTGCCAGGTCACGTGGCACCAGGTAGGAATAGACCCCATAAGTCAGCCCGCGCTTTTCGCGGACCTCGGTCATCAGGCGGCTTTCAAACGAGCCACCGCCAAGGATCTGGTTCATCACATAGGCGGCAAAGAAACGTGGGTCGTCGCGGTCAATGCCGATTTGGCCGAACAGCGCCACGGACTGTGGAGTATCAAAGTCAATCACCGTAACGCCACCGGGGATGGTGACTGTGGCTGGGCCGGGGATGGGCGCGCCCGTGTCAGGCAGGTCGCCCAACAAGGTATCCAGCAAAGCCCCCAGTTGTTCAGCGTTGATGTCACCAACCGCACCAACATAAAGCTGATCGCGGGCAAACACCGATCTGTGGGCGTTGACAATGTCCTGCCGAGTGAGGGCCGTTACGCTGTCGATGGTACCCTTGCCATCAGTGCCATAGGGGTGATCGCCATAGGTCATGGCCGCAAAGGCGCGACCGGCGATATCATTGGGGTCTTTGGCATCCGAGCGCAGCCCGGACAGAACTTGCCCCCGCACCCGATCAACCGCGACCTGGTCAAACCGGGGCTGATGGATGGTATCGCGAAGCAGCGCGATGGCGTCATCGCGGTTCTCGCTTAAGAAACGCGCCGAGATCGAAGTGGTGTCTTTGCCGGTGTCATAGGAGAACGACGCCGCCAGTGCCTCGAGCGCTTTGGCGTAGTCCTGCGCCATCAAATCGCCGGCACCTTCTTCGAGGAGGCCGGCCATCAGGTAGATGGCACCCCGTTTGCCGGGGGCGTCCAGTGATGTACCACCCCGAAACCGCAGCTCTAGCGCGGTAAAGGGGATCGAGTGATCCTCGACCAGCCAGGCGGTGATGCCACCGGGCGAGGTGACCTCTTTGATTTTTACCTCGGCCAGGGCTGGCAGTGCGAAAAGACAAGTGAACATTGCTGCCACGATGTGTTTGAAGCCCATCATTGGGTGATCTCCTCGTCCCGCATTAACCAGCCGGTGACTGAAACCTCGGGCTGGATCACCTGTTTGGCGGTTGCGATGATTTGTTCTGCGGTGACGGCCTGCAAAATGTCGGGCCAGGCCTGCACGTCCTCGACGGTCAGGCCGGAGGTCAGCGCCCGGCCATAACGGTTGGCAATGCCATCGACATTGTCACGGGCGTAGATTTCCGAAGCGCGCAACTGCAATTTGATCCGGTCCAGCTGTTCGGTGTCCACGCCGTCTTCCAGAAAGGCCGCATAGGTCTGGTCCAGCGCGTCTTCGGCCTCTTGCAGCGAGACACCTTCGCTGGGAACAACCAGGAACGAAAAGGTGGTGTCGTCCAGTGACATGCCGGAATAAAAGGCACCAGTGTAGACGGCGGTCTGTTGGTCGAACTGCAAGGCATTGGCCAGATAGGACGTGGTGCCACCGCCCAGCAGCTCTGCCAGAAGAAACAGGGCTGCGGCCTGCTCTTGCGAGCCACTGTCACGTTCGGGGGCAAGATAGGACCGCTGCACATAGGGCTGTGCCACGCGGGCGTCTTTATAGGTCAGCCGCCGGGCTGCGGTTTGCGGAGGTTCTTCTGTGCGCAGCCGCTGGGGCAGGTCCGGATTGGCGGGAATGACGCCATAGTATTGCTCGGCCAGGGATTTCACCTCGTCCGGGTCAACATCGCCCGAGACAACAAGGATCGCGTTGTTGGGGGCATAATAGGTGCCGTAAAAAGACAGCGCGTCCTCCATGTCGAGCGTCTCCATCTCGTGGCGCCAGCCGATGATTGGCACCCCGTAGCGGTGATTGTGGTATTGCACGGCGTTGGATTGTTCGCGGAACAGGGCGCGGGGATTGTTGTCGGTGCGCTGGTTGCGCTCTTCCAGGATCACCTCGCGTTCGGTGACAATATCGCGTTCGGTCAGGCGGATGTTGACCATACGGTCGCTTTCCATCCGCATCATCAGCTCTAGCCGGTCCGAGGCAATGCGCTGGTAGTAGGCGGTATAATCGTGACTGGTAAAGGCGTTGTCCTTGCCGCCATTGGCCGCCACCGTTGATGACAATTCGCCGGATTCCAGCGTGTCCGTGGCTTTGAACAACAGATGTTCCAGATAATGCGCCACCCCGGACTGGCCTTTTGGCTCATCTGCTGATCCAGCCCGGTACCAGACCATGTGCTGCACCACTGGGGCGCGGTGGTCTTCGACAACAACGACCTGCATGCCGTTGTCCAGTGTAAAGCTGGAAACCAGTTCTTCACCCGCGATTGTAGCGGTCGCCCAACTGACCGAGAGTATCGCACTCGCCCATGCAATCCGTTTGATCATGCGGAATCCTCCTTAGATTTACACCGGCCGACAGGTAACCCGGATGCGCGTAAAACATGCGTCGGGGTCCACGACGGGCCTGTCTGATACTTCAGAGATCAGCAGGCCGCGGTCAAGACCTGTAGCGGCCAGTCTGTCGAAAACGTGAGCGCTATTCTCCGGGAGGCGCCGACGGCGTGATATATCCGGAATTGCGATATAATTGACTGACTTCAAATGGGTTGAGAGCCTCTTTTTTATAGGCTTCTTCGTAGCGGTCGACCGCAAATAATTTGAACTGCGCGGTACGGTGTTCGCGTTTGCGAAATGCTGCGTCCTCGGCTGCCAAAGTGGCCCGCACGTTGGGGTCGACACCATAACGGCTGGAGGCTGTGACCAGGGCACCGTCACTGGACGGGATGTTTCCGCCTGCATTCAATGATGATGCGTTGCCGCCAAGGGCCACAATGGCCTCGGCTTGTGGGTTTTGGTCGGTCAGGTTGGTGCCGCCCGGCGTCGGAGTGGGCAGGGATGTGTAGTTTTCAGGCGGTGTCAGCGGGTCGGCTGGCATCACCAGAAATTCGTCTGGTCCGGTGCTGGGCTGCTGCAATTCGCGCAGGCCTTTTGAACCGCAGCCCGCGACCGCGACCGCTGTGGTCAGAACAATTACTCCCAGTGGGATCCGCATGGCCCCGTACTCCTGCCTGTTTGACGCGCTTTTACAGCATTTTAACACCAAGGTCACGCGGCCTTTTTATCCCGGTTCTCAAAGAAGATCAGGCCAGCGGCGCCCGCAAAAATAAAGATATCGGCAACGTTGAACGAAAACGGATTGCGAATGCCGCAACAGGACATGTTGAGAAAGTCCAGAACGTAGCCGTACAGCAATCGGTCAACCACATTGCCCAAGGCTCCGCCGATGACCAGACCTGCAGAAAGCTGCATCCAGCGCGAGGGGTGCCAGCCCCGAATCCAAATCGCAACGGCGACACAGATGACCAATGACACGCCGATCAGGATCCAGCGCATGATGTCAGATCCATCGCCGAACAGGCCAAAATTAATTCCAGTATTTTCACCATAGCGAAAGTTGAGCAGGGGTGGAAATACGTCGATGCTGCGGACCCGCCATAGCTGCATCCAGTGAACAACCAGATACTTGCTGGCCTGATCCAGAACCAGAGACGCCAAAGCGGCCCAAAACATCCAACGCATTCCCATACCCCTGCGCAATCCTATTTTAGTGGCGGAAGTGGCGCATGCTGGTAAAGACCATGGCCAGGCCAGCCTCATCCGCAGCGGCGATCACTTCGTTGTCGCGCATCGAGCCACCGGGCTGGATGACGCAGCTGGCCCCGGCTGCTGCGGCTTCCAGCAGACCGTCAGCGAATGGGAAAAACGCATCCGATGCCACTGCCGATCCCTTGGCAGGGCTGACGTCCAACTCTAGCACGTCGGCCATCCGCTGCGCCTTGGAGGCGGCAACATTGGCACTGTCCAACCGGCTCATCTGACCCGCGCCAACACCGACGGTTGCGCTGCCTTTGACATAGACGATGGCATTGGATTTGACGTGCTTGGCGACCTTCCATGCAAACAGCAGATCCTGCATCTGTTCGTCGGTCGGGGCCACTTTGGTGACAACTTTCAGGTCGTCCATGGCGACAGAGCCGACGTCTTTATCCTGAACCAGCAGACCACCGGACACCTGTTTGTAAGCCACAATAGGCGCACGAGGATTCGGCAGGCTATCGGTCAGCAACAGGCGCAGGTTTTTCTTGGCGGCAAAGATCGCCTTGGCCGCGTCCGATGCACCCGGAGCAATCACCACCTCGGTAAAGATCTCGACGATCTGAGTGGCGGTCTCTGCATCCAGCGGTTGGTTCAGCGCTACAATACCGCCAAAGGCTGAGGTGCGATCGCAGTCAAACGCCTTTTGGTAGGCTTCGGACAGGGTAGCGCCACGGGCCACACCGCAAGGGTTGGCGTGTTTGACGATGGCAACGGCTGCTGTTTCAGCCGGGTCGAACTCGGCGACCAGCTCATAGGCGGCGTCGGTGTCATTGATGTTGTTATACGACAGCTCTTTGCCCTGCAGCTGCGTTGCAGTGGCAACACCCGGACGGTTTGATCCGTCAGTGTAAAAGGCGGCTGTCTGGTGGCTGTTTTCACCATACCGCAGGGTCTGCTTCAGTTCACCTGCAAAGGCACGGCGCTTGGGGGCAGCCAATTCCAGTGCATTGGCCATCCAGTTGGACACGGCGGAATCATAGGCGGCAGTGCGGGCATAGGCCTTTTGCGACAGCTCTTTGCGGAACCGAGAGCTGGTCGCGCCGTCGTTCTGGTCCAGCTCACCCAGCAGGTTTGCATAGTCTTCGACATCCACAACCACGTTGACAAAGCCGTGGTTCTTGGCAGCGGCGCGGATCATGGCCGGACCACCGATGTCGATGTTTTCGATGCAGGTGTCATAATCTGCACCCTTGGCCACGGTCGCCTCGAACGGGTAAAGATTCACCACCAGCAGGTCGATTTCGACAATGCCGTGCTCTTTCATCGCCGCAATATGCGCGTCGTTGTCGCGCAGGGCCAGCAGCCCGCCGTGAACACCGGGGTGCAGGGTTTTGACGCGACCATCCATCATCTCGGGAAAGCCGGTAACGTCGGACACGTCTTTGACCGTCAGACCCGCGTCGCGCAGTGCCTTGGCAGAGCCACCGGTTGAAAGCAGCTCGACACCGCGCTCGGACAGAGCTTGGCCCAGCTCGATCAGGCCGGTCTTGTCGGATACGGAAAGCAGCGCACGGCGTACGGGATGAAGATCAGTCATAACAGGGCAGTCCTTTGCAGACTCAGTCAAAGATATCGGGGTCATCCCGAGTAAGGTCGCGCACGGCAATCGCAGTCTCTTGGGCTTTGCTTAGCGTCCACCGCACGCGGGTCGCATACTCCATTGCCCGCCCAGAGAGAATGATCTGTTTTGTCGCGCGTGGTTTCAGGCGGTTCTTTTCCAGGTAAACGCTTGGTTCCAGCTTTAGCTCGCAGCCTCCATCGTGGCGGAAAACCCAGATTTCACCGCTTCTAAGCGCCATGGATACTGCTGTGCCGCCTAAGTCAAGGGCTGCGTCCACCTCGGGGTGCAAATGCAACCGGATGTCAAAACCGACCCCCCCGAGTGATAAAGCGTCCATCGCCCTGTCGAATCTTCGCTTAGAGGTATCTTCCAGAGCCAATAACATGTCTTCTCCCGATAGGGTCCGACCGTCAAACGATAGCTCCAGGGTGCGCGCATGGGTGAGGCCGAAATGGCGGTCAAACCCGTTGTGCCCGCCCTGAAAGCGAAAGCCTTTTGCGATTTCGCTCATCTCGACCGGTACGGCATCTGGCGGTTCTGTCAGGGCTTCATGACCGTTGCCTTTTTGCGGCGGCTTCAGGCGGGCACTGGAATGGCCCTCGATACAAAGCGTGGAATGGGACGGTGTCGCGCGTCCTGCGCGGCGCCACTCAACGCCAAAGGCCTCGCCGGATCCGCAGTTGACGATAAAGGGTCGTCGCCCGGATGTCAGCTCAAAGGCCAGGGTCGAGGCATGGCCGTTGTTCGACGCCGCGCCAAGTGGCGGCGCACTGGCGTCCACAATGACAGAACTGCGCCCAGCCGAGAGGCGGGCATAGCCCATCGCCAATCCGTCGGCGTGGCTGCCAGCCATATGGCTGGCAGCCAGGGCGTGATCCAACCAGCCCTCCAGCCCACGTCCACCACCGTGAAACCGGGCCAACCCGCCATCACTGTGACGCAGGGTGCGCAGTGACGGGGCGATGCGTTCGATGGCTGCGGTATGGGCGTGCGGTACGGTGCGACCCGCTTCGTGCAGGGCCGCTGCCGCCCAGGTCAGCAAGGTGAATACTTCCAGCAATTCTTCTGGGTTACGGGTTGGCAGGCCACCCAGATCGTCGATCTGTTGTTCGCATTCCAGAGCTAGGGCCTTGATCGCCGGATCCGCCAACTCTTCGCGACCTTCCAGTGCCAGTCCGGCGTAGATCAACCCAGTGAGAGCCTCAAACCGGGGTAATCCGGGCGAGGCCCCGTGCCAGCGGTGCGATAAATACCAGGTTTGTTGCGACAGCGAACGGTAAAAGGCCTCGCTGGCCTCTTTGTCCTGGCCGCGCAGCAGAAACAGCGCGTGGTTGATCCAGCGGATGACACGGCGGCCCGTCAGGTCCGGAGACCAGCCAACGCCGCGGCCCTTTCCATGCGCCTTAATCCAGCCCCAGAGCCATTTTTGTGCTTTTTCGCGCGCAGGCAAATCGCCAACCGAGGCAAGATCATCCAGCCAGGCAAAGCCGTTTCGTTCGGCATCAAAGGCCACGTCGGGGGCCTCGACCTCCCATAATCCGGTGGTCGGCGATTCAACCAGATAGCCGGCAAACAGCAGATTGCCAGCCACCAGCTGCCGCCCACGGGCAAAGCTGCCGATGGTGCGCGGTTCAGGTTGCGAGACAAATCCCGTTGCCGCCGCCTGTCTGCGCGCTAAGCGGGCATACAGACGGTTCATGAAGCGGGTGCTTCGGCTCGCCGATCTATCGTGTCTGGACATGCTCTCTGCCTCATACGCTCTGCTGGCGTTTTGCGGCAGCATAACGCGGGCAGTGGCGCAAGTCACCGGTGAATACGAGGCAGATGAAACTCAGACGAGACTTAGGCGGATTTGCGCAAGCAAGCCATATAGAATCCGTCCATGCCACCGCGATCCGCCCAGTAATCGGGCCGCAGCCGCAACCCGCCTTCCTCGGTGATCCAGGTGGGGTCGATGCCGGGTCGGTCCAGCGCGCTGCGATCCACTGTCATGTCAGGGAACATGTCCAGCGCCTCTTCAATCTGGCATTCACCCTCGTCTGGCAGCAGCGAGCAGGTGCAAAACAGCAATCTCCCACCGGGTTTCACCAGGGTCCAGGCATGGGCCAGCATCTGCGCCTGCAACTCGATCAAAGGGCCGAATTCACTGCCGTCCTTGGCGTAGGGCAGATCCGGGTGACGGCGAATGGTGCCGGTGGCCGAGCAGGGTGCGTCCAGCAGGACAGCATCGTATTGGCCTTGCTGTTCCAGCGCGTCGCCAACAATCAATGAGGCGACAAGGCCGGTACGGTTCAGGTTTTCCTGTACCCGTGCCATCCGTCCCTTAGAAATATCAACTGCCGTGACCTTTGCCCCCGCAGCAGCCATTTGCATGGTTTTACCGCCGGGAGCTGCGCAGAGGTCTAGCACAGATTCGCCGGGTTGCACGTTCAGCAGTTGCGCAGGCAGCGCCGCCGCTGCGTCCTGAACCCACCATGTGCCGTCATCATATCCGGGCAGCGCCGAGACCTGCCCTGCGGATGCCAGTCTGATCGAACCGGTTGGCAGGGCTTCGCCATCTAAGTGGATCAAATCGGACATGTCGACGCCGGGTTTGGCACTAATATCCAGCGGCGCGCCGTTGAAATGGGCGTGGTCCATCGCGGCCATTGCCTCGTTGCCCCAAGCCTCGGCCAGTGGGCTGCGCAGCCATTTGGGCAGCCGAGGCACCCGCAGTTCCGCCCATCCTGCGGGACCTTCGTCCGCCATCTTGCGCAAAACGGCGTTAACCAGACCTTTTAGTTTGCTGTGGCGTTTGTGTTTGGAGACGATGTCGACCATGGAATTCACCACCCCATGGGCCGCGGCGCCCTGGCACAGCTCAACCGTGCCCAACCGCAGCGCATTATGCACCATCAGCGGGGTCTTTTTACGCAGGTGCTTTTTCAGCAACCGGTCGGCGCGTTCCAGCCCACGCAGGGTTTGTGTCGCCAGCCGTTGTGCCCTTGCCCTGTCTTCGGGTGGGAGTTTGTCCAATGCCCCTGAGGCGAGCACTTCGGGCAGCAAGCGTCCTTCGCCCAGCACCTGATCCAGCAAGTAGATTGCGCTACGGCGCGCCTGAGTTGCCGATTGGGTGGCGGGTTTGGACATTTTCAGCTCCTAAAGCAGGTGGGCCATGCGGGTTGTTCCCACGGGACAGGGGCGTATATCATGGGTTCAGCATAAAGGAACCCGCGATGAGTGATCAAACTGTACCTGAAACGCCTGACCTGCCACCAGCGGCCATCCGCGCCCTGAGTGAGGCGGCGGCGCGGCGCAAAGCTGCAGAGAATGATGCACCGCCGCCGAATGAGCTGGGTGGACGGGATGGGTTGGACCCGGTGCGTTATGGTGACTGGGAGAAAAAAGGCATCGCCATCGACTTTTAAGGGCCAGCCGTGGGGGCCAGCCCCCACACCCCCGGGATATTTTTGGCCAGATGAAGAAGATCCCCCTTGCGAGTATCTACTCGCCGTAGGGGACCCAGATGTTTTTGACTTCGGTGGCGGCCTGAAGGAACCGTTTGGAATGGTCTTGGGACCAGTCCAAAGATTGGCCGTTGTTGATCCAGGTGCGTTTCAGATTGCCTGCTGAGGCGGCCTCTATGGTCGTGGAGACGTTGCTGGAGGAAAAGCTCCACATTGCGTCCACGTTCAGATGCGCGGCCAGCGGTTTGGCCACTTCGGTGTGATTGCCGGTCAGGATGTTGACCACACCTGCAGGCAGGTCCGACGTGTCCAGCACTTGGTAGAAATCAGTGGCGGCCAGGGGGAAGGGATGCGAGGCGGCAAGGATCACCCGGTTGCCCATGGCAATGGCGGGCGCCATCACAGAGACGAGTCCGAGCAGTGGCGAGTCGTCTGCACATAATGCGCCAATTATCCCGGTGGGTTCCTTCATTGCCAGTGCAACGCCGCGCATAGGGACGTTGTGCACCTGACCATCGTATTTATCGGCCCAGGCGGCGGCAGTGAATAGGCGCTGGATCGAGGTCTCGACTTCAGCTTTGCCACCTTTCCCGCCAGTCATGGCATCAATGCGTTGCGCGAATTCAGTCGCGCGAGCCGAGAGGTTTTCGCCGATGTAATAGAGAATTTGGGCCCGCAGATGACCCGTGGTTTTGGCCCAGGATTTAGCGCCGGCTGCAGCCTCGACTGCGTTGCGGACATCCTTGCGGTTGGCGATGCCAACATGACCCAGCAAGGCGCCGGATTTGCCGTAGATGGCTTGGGAGTAACCGCTGTCAGGGCGGGCCTGTTTGCCGCCGACATACATTTTGGCCGTGCGGTCCAGTGGGTCTGCG
Organism: Parasedimentitalea marina; assembly: GCF_004006175.1. Taxonomy (GTDB): domain Bacteria; phylum Pseudomonadota; class Alphaproteobacteria; order Rhodobacterales; family Rhodobacteraceae; genus Parasedimentitalea; species Parasedimentitalea marina. The sequence continues at coordinate 3,949,974 of NZ_CP033219.1, read as the reverse complement.
GGGGCGCCATCGCCCTTGAACGGATTGACCAGAGCCAGCGGTTTGGTCTTGCCCTTGGGTTTGGTATAGGCGCCGAGCCCTTCCCAGCCGCCTTCACGACCAAAGCCGCTTTCGCGCACGCCGCCGAAACCCGCAGCGGCGTCGAACATATTGGTACCATTGATCCAGACCACGCCAGCCACCAGTTTTGGTGCGATATCCAGCGCCAGATTGATGTTTTCGCTCCAGAGTGTGGCGGCGAGGCCGTAGCGGGTGTTATTGGCGATCTCGACCGCTTCGCCCGGGGTGCGGAAAGTAGAGGAAACCAGCACCGGGCCAAAAATCTCTTCCTGCATCAGGGTGTTAGAGGTGGTTAGCCCTTCGATCAGGGTTGGTGGATAGAAGCAGCCGCCTTCGGGCATTTGGATCTGCGGTTGATACATATCGCCTGCGGTATTGGCGGCAACCAATGCGCTGATTGTGTCCAGCTGCACCGGGTCGACAATGGCGCCCACGTCAATGCACTTGTCCAGCGGGTTGCCGATGCGCAGTTTGTCCATCCGGGCGCGCAGTTTGGCGTGGAAGGCTTCGGCGATGCCTTCTTGGACCAGAAGGCGCGAACCGGCGCAGCAAACCTGGCCTTGGTTGAACCAGATCGCATCCACTAATCCTTCGATCGCCGAGTCTATATCGGCGTCGTCGAAGACGATGTAAGGGGACTTGCCGCCCAGCTCGAGTGTGAGCCCTTTACCAGACCCGGCAGTGGCCTCGCGGATGCGGCGCCCTACTGAGGTGGAACCGGTAAAGGCGATCTTGTCGACTTCGGCGGCGACGATCATCTCGCCTACGGCGCCGTCACCGGTGACAATGTTGATCACGCCCTTGGGCAGACCTGCCTGCTGGCAGATATCGGCAAACAGCAGCGCAGTCAGCGACGTGTATTCGGCTGGTTTCAAAACCACGGTATTGCCCATCGCCAAAGCGGGCGCGATTTTCCACGACAGCATCAGCAGCGGGAAGTTCCATGGGATGATTTGACCGCAAACGCCCAGTGCCTGAACATCGGGCAATTCAGTGTCCATCAGTTGCGCCATGCCAGCGTGATAATAGAAATGCCGTTGCGCCAGCGGGATATCGATGTCGCGTGCCTCGCGGATAGGCTTGCCGTTATCCAGGCTTTCCAGCACCGCAAACAGGCGCGAGTGCTTTTGCAGCAAGCGGGCCAGCGCATAGAGGTATTTTGCGCGACCCGGACCGCCCAGCGCTTCCCATTTTGGCTGAGCCTTGCGGGCTGCGGTGACGGCAGTATCAACATCGGCCTGGCTGGCCTGTGATAATGTCGCCAGTACTTCGCCAGTGGCCGGATTGCGGCTGTCGAACCCGTCAGCGGGCGCGGTAAAGGCGCCATCAATGAAGTGACCAAAGCGGTCGCCTTGATCAACTAGCCAAGCGAGCGCATCGGCTGCACTTTCTGGGGCTGGGCCATAGTCCATGGTCTCAAAAATCTCTTTGATTGTCATTGTTCTGATCCCTTAGCCCATCGCGTGGCGGTAGCCGGCCGAGTAGGCGCCGGTGACGTGGTGTTCCAGCTGGCGTTCGATATCGCCCAGCAGCGAGCTGGCACCAAAGCGGAACAGGTCTGGCATCAACCAGCGATCCCCCAGCTCCTCTTTGATCAGCGACAGGTAGACCAGCGAATCCTTGGCCTTGGAAATGCCGCCAGCCGGTTTGTAGCCGACCCGATAGCCAGTACGATCGTAATAGTCGCGGATAGCGCGGATCATCACCAATGACACGGGCAGGGTTGCGTTGACGCTTTCCTTGCCGGTCGAGGTCTTGATGAAGTCAGCCCCGGCCATCATGCAGATCAGCGAGGCCCGGGCGACATTGCGCAGGGTGCCCAGCTCGCCCGTGGCGAGGATGGCCTTGACGTGAGCATCGCCACAGGCCGCGCGAAAGGCTTTCATTTCGTCATAGAGCGCTTGCCAGTTCTGGGTCAGAACATGGCGACGGGAGATGACGATGTCGATCTCTTTGGCACCTGCTTTGACACTTTCCTCAATCTCGGCCAGCCGCAGGTGAAACGGCGACAGGCCAGCGGGAAACCCGGTTGAGACGGCGGCGACAGGAATGTCAGACCCCTGCAGGGCCTGCACCGCAGGGGCGATCATGTCGTGATAGACGCAGACCGCACCGGTGGTGATGCCATCAACGCCAAGCGCGTCGAGCAATTCTGTCCGCACGGGTTGGCGTGCCTTGGAGCACAGACGCCGCACCCGGCCCGCAGTGTCGTCGCCGGACAGGGTGGTCAGATCGATCAGGGTGATCGCCTTTAGCAACCAAGCGGCCTGATAATCCTTTTTGACGCTGCGTCGACCGGGCAGGCTGGCGGCGCGGCGCTCAATAGCCGAAGTATTGGCCTGCACGTTAGCGACCCAGTCCAGATCCAGTGCCATGCCGGGATTGCGCGGTTCGGTCACCTGCGGCAACTGCGCGGTTCGTTCTGCTGTTTGGCTGTCCATCATGCGTCCTCGAAAGCTTAGAGGTGACGGTGGCATGACTGCGACCTCTTACGCAAGCAACTGGGGCGCATTCCGCACAGAAAATTTGACTATTTGGACAAAAATAAGCTCTTTTTTGCGAATAAGTCGCATTTGCGTTGACTTAGTTGCGAATGGTTCTCATATTCAGCCAAAATGATGTCAAAAAGGACTCCTCCATGTGGATTCGCCAGATTGCCCTGATGGGGCTAATAATTGTGATGTCTCTGCCAATAATGGCATCGCAAACCCGTGCCGAAGCGCCGCTGAAGATTGTCGCCACCACAGGAATGATTGCGGATGCTGCACGCCAGATCGGTGGCGATTTGGTAGAGGTACGTGGATTGATGGGGCCGGGGGTTGACCCACATGCCTATCGTCAAACCCGGTCAGACATCGTTGCGATGACACGCGCCGATCTGGTTTTGTGGCACGGTCTGTACCTAGAGGCGCAGATGGGTGACTTCTTTCACGATCTCGAGCGCAAGCGTCAGGTGGTTGCAGTGGCCGAAGGGCTGCCTAAGGATCTGCTGCGCGGCCATGATACCTATGCCGACAAATATGACCCACACGTCTGGATGACGCCGGTGTTGTGGAAGCTGGTTGTTGTCGAAGTGCAAAAGGCACTGACCGATGCGCGCCCAGAGGCGGCTGACATCTTTGCGGCCAATGCCGAAACGCATCTCGCGGATTTGGATCAGTTGGTTGCATATGGCGCAAACGTGCTGGCGACCGTACCGGATCGCAACAAGGTTCTGGTTACAGCCCATGACGCCTTTGGCTATTTTGGTCAGTCCTATGGGTTCGAGGTTCTGGGTATCCAGGGTATTTCAACCCAGTCCGAAGCGGGCCTGAACCGGATCGGAGAGCTGGTGAACATGTTGGTTGAGCGTCAGATTGATGCGGTCTTTGTCGAAAGTTCGGTCTCGGACCGCTCGATGCGGGCCCTGATCGAAGGCGCGGCGGCGCAGGGCCACGAGGTCCGGGTCGGTGGCGAGTTGTTCTCGGATGCCATGGGCGCCGATGGCACCTATGAAGGCACCTACATCGGAATGCTGGACCACAATATTACGACCATCGGTGGGGCGCTGGGCGCACAGGTGCCGGAGCGTGGTATGGCTGGAAAACTGTCGGCAGGGTCCTGAGGATGTTAGATTTGGCAAGCAGCAACGGACAGGTTCAACAAGACCATGGGCTAGATGACAGCCCGCTGGCGATCCGCGGTTTAACTGTGTCTTATGGGCAAAAGCCCGCCGTTTTCTCGGTCGATATGACTGTTGAGCCGGGCAAGATGACGGCGATTATCGGTCCTAACGGGGCCGGCAAATCCACCATGCTCAAGGCCGCGCTGGGTATTGTACCGCCGGTATCTGGACAGATTCAGGTGTTTGGTAAACCACTGGATGCGCAGCGTGCGCGCATTGCTTATGTGCCGCAACGGGCCAGTGTAGACTGGGATTTCCCGACGCGGGTGATCGATGTGGTGCTAATGGGTCTCTACCGTGAGCTGGGCCTGCTGGGTCGTTTGCGTGGCCATCACAAGGCGGCGGCGATGGACTGTCTGGAACGGGTTGGTATGGGCGACTTTGCCACCCGTCAGATTGGCCAGCTGTCCGGCGGCCAGCAACAACGCGTATTCTTGGCGCGGGCCCTTGCTCAAGGCGCTGACCTGTATCTGCTGGACGAACCCTTTGCCGGGGTAGATGCAGCAACCGAGAAGGCCATTATCAGTGTTCTAAAAGCCCTGCGTGAAGCGGGTAAAACCGTTGTCGTGGTGCATCACGATTTGGCCACTGTGACGGATTATTTCGACAATGTGTTCCTGATCAACACCAACAAAGTGGCAGAGGGCACAGTGGCCGAAGCCTTTACCGCCGAAACCCTGCAAGCCGCCTATGGCGGACGCCTGGCGACGGCGCAGGTGGATCAGCTTGCACTGGCACTGGGATAACCAACATGTTGATTGATGCTCTGCTGTTGCAGCTTGGCTATAACGCCACGCTGGTGGCAATTGGTGCGACCTTACTGGGGGTGTCCGCAGGGGTCACCGGGACCTTTCTGTTTCTGCGCAAGCGGGCGCTGGTCAGTGATGCCATCTCGCATGCCACCCTGCCGGGGGTCTGTTTGGCCTTCATCCTTATGGCCAGCTTCGGCGGTGATGGCCGTAACCTGGTGGGGCTGCTGCTTGGCTCGGCTGTTTCAGCCAGTGCCGGGCTGTGGTGCCTGAACTGGCTGACCCGCAACACCCGTCTGGCCGAGGACGCGGCGATTGGCTCGGTTTTGTCGGTGTTCTTTGGTTTTGGCATTGTGTTGCTGACGGTAATCCAGACGCTGGGTGTCGGCCGGCAGGCCGGGCTCGAAGGGTTCCTGTTGGGGTCAACCGCCGGGATGCTCTGGGCCGATGCGATGGTGATCGCGGTTGGCGGCGCGGTGACGCTGCTGCTGATCCTGCTGATCCGACGGCCAATGACGCTGGTGGCCTTTGATCCCGAATATGCCGCCGCCCGTGGGTTGCCAGTCAGCAAGATTGACATGGCGATGATGGGGCTGGTGATGGCTGTCACCGTGGTGGGCCTGAAAATCGTTGGGTTGATCCTGATCGTGGCCTTGCTGATCATCCCCGCTGTGACGGCGCGGTTCTGGACCGAACGTTCTGATTACGTCGTGCTATTGGCCGGACTGGCAGGTGGTTTGTCGGCCTATATCGGCGCAGCGATGTCGGCTTCGGCCCCAAACCTGCCCACGGGACCGATCATCGTATTGATGAGCTTTGCCTTGTTCCTGTTCTCACTGCTGTTCGCCCCCAATAGGGGCGTGCTGGCGGCGGTATTACGTCACTTTAGATTTCAGCGCCGGGTGCACCTGCGTCAGGGCCTGCTGGCGCTGGCACAGGGGCAACCGATTTATGAAAAGCTGACCCTGCGCCTGCTGCGCAATGGTGGTCTGGTGCGCGCCGATGGCGTCGCCACCGACAAAGGCAAGGCTCGCGCGGCCAAGGCGCTGCGGGATGAACGGCGCTGGGCGGTGGTGCGCAGCGATCAGGCACACGAGGCCGCAGCGGCCTTGTATGACGGGTTGCGTCAGATCGAATCTGTGTTGACCCAAGATCAAATTACCGAAATTGATCGCCATATTGGCGGCCCCAAGGAGGTTCTGGCATGAGCGGTGAAGAGTTCGTCCCCCTGTCGCTGACCCCGCTACTGATTGGTATCTTTGCTGCTGTGGCCTGCGCTCTGCCGGGGAATTTCCTGTTGCTGCGCAAACAGGCACTGATCGGCGATGCCATCAGCCATGTGGTGCTGCCGGGCATCGTGGTGGCGTTCCTGCTGACCGGCGCTATTTCTGCCGCGCCAATGATGCTGGGTGCCGCTGGCGCAGCGGTCGTTGCGGTGGTGCTGATCGAGGCGATCCGCCGTCTGGGTCGGATCGAACCCGGCGCTGCAATGGGGGTGGTGTTTACCACCATGTTTGCTGGCGGCGTGCTGCTGCTGGAACAAACCGATACATCGTCAGTGCATCTGGATGTGGAACACGCGCTGTATGGTAATCTGGAAAGTCTGATCTGGCTGGACGCCACCGGCTGGTCCTCGCTTTTGGATCCGCAGGCGCTGGCCCATCTGCCGGTTGAACTGCCGCGCATGGCGCTGACATTGCTGGCGGTGGTGCTGTTTATTGCGGTATTCTGGCGGGTGCTGAAGATCTCGACTTTTGACGAAGGCTTTGCCCGCACATTGGGGATACGCACCAACCTGCTGGGGTTGGCACTGGTGATCACCGCAGCAGTGGCGGCGGTGGCGGCCTTTGATGCGGTGGGATCGATCATTGTGATTGCCATGTTCATCTGCCCCCCCGCCGCTGCGCGCATGATGTCAAACCACCTGGAGGGCCAGGTTGCCTGGAGCGTTGGCTTTGCGGTGCTCTCCGCTGTATTCGGTTATGTGCTGGCAGGCTACGGCCCTCTGTGGCTGGGCGCGCAGGACGCGGTCAGCGCGGCGGGTATGATAGCCACCGTTTCAGGATTGATACTGGCGGTTTCAGCCCGGTTCGGTCCCTGCCGGAACCGCAGCGGCGCACCGGTCGGCGTTTAACAAACGAATAGGCTCCTGAGTGCATAACCTGTACTCAGGAGCCTCTCTAAATGGCTGGTAGAATCTCGCGGCTCTGCTAAATTTAGCGGTATGGATACGCCAGACCCCCAGATCAGCGACAGCGCTCGCCCAGTCATCCGTCAGTTGGATGATGCCGCCATCAACCGGATTGCAGCCGGTGAGGTGGTGGAACGACCTGCCTCGGCGGTTAAGGAACTGGTTGAAAACGCTATCGACGCAGGCGCCACCCGTATTGGCATCGAAATAGCCGACGGCGGAAAAACCCTGATCCGTATTACTGATGACGGTTGCGGCATGTCGCCCGAGGATCTGCCGCTGGCCCTGTCGCGCCATGCGACCTCAAAAATCGATGGTTCGGACCTGCTGAACATCCACACCTTTGGCTTTCGTGGCGAGGCCCTGCCCAGTTTGGGAGCGGTAGGACGGCTGAGTATTACCAGCCGTGCCGAGGGCCATGATGCGGCGATGATCAAGGTGGCGGGCGGCAAGATGGAGCCTGTGCGCCCTGCCGCATTGCGATCTGGCACCGTGGTGGAGCTGTCCGATCTGTTTTATGCCACGCCCGCGCGGTTGAAATTCATGCGTACCGACCGGGCAGAATCGCAGGCGATTTCGGATGTGGTGAAGCGGCTGGCGATGGCGGAACCCTCGATCGGGTTCACCCTGCGCGATGTCTCGGGCGGCGGACAGGGGCGGGTGACGTTCCGCGCTGACCCGCTGAGTGGCGATCTGTTTGATGCATTACACGGTCGGCTGGCCTCGGTTCTGGGGCGCGAGTTCGCCGAAAACGCGCTGAAAATCGACGCCACCCGCGACGGCATCCGGCTGTATGGTTATGCGGCGCTGCCAACCTATTCTCGTGGCGCGGCAGTGGCGCAGTTCCTGTTCGTCAACACCCGGCCAGTGAAGGATAAGATGCTGCAGGGCGCGCTGCGTGGCGCTTATTTTGATTTCCTGAGCCGCGACCGTCACCCGGCGGCGGCGCTGTTCATCGATTGCGACCCGGAACTGGTGGACGTCAACGTCCACCCGGCCAAATCCGAGGTGCGGTTTCGTGATCCCGGCATTGCCCGCGGGCTGATCGTGTCCGCCCTGCGCCATGCATTGGCCGAGGCGGGTCATAGGGCGTCAACCACCGTCGGCGGTGCAACCTTAGGCGCGATGATGCCGGAACCCGTTGCCACACCGGGTATGGCGCCACGGATCTATCAGATGGACCGCCCGTCAATGGGTGCTCGCGGGGCGTCCTATGCCGCTCAACGTCCCGCTGAGATGCCGCCCAGTATGGGCTTTGCGGAATTATCCGAGAGTTACAGTGGCCAGCTGATCGATGCCCCGGGGCCCATGTCACCTGCGGGTGAGGACAGCGTGCCCGGGGCCGAGCATCTGCCGCTGGGTGCGGCACGCGGGCAGGTGCATGAAAACTATATCGTCGCGCAAACCGCTGACGGTATGGTAATCGTCGATCAGCATGCCGCGCATGAGCGGCTGGTCTACGAAAAGCTGAAACACCAGATGGCCGAAAACGGTGTGGCCGCGCAGGCCCTGCTGATCCCCGAGATTGTCGAGCTGAGCGATAACGACAGCGCCAAGCTGTTGGAGGTGGCGGATGAATTGGCTAAGTTTGGGCTGGGGATTGAACCCTTTGGCGGTGGCGCTGTTGCGGTACGCGAAACGCCGGCCATTCTGGGTGAGGTCAACGCCGAGGCGATGATCAAGGATATTCTGGACGAGCTGGACGATCAGGGCAGCAGCCAGTTGGTGCAGGCCAAGGTCGAGGCAATCCTGAGCCGGGTAGCCTGTCATGGCTCGATCCGGTCCGGGCGCCGGATGCGCGGTGAAGAGATGAACGCCCTGTTGCGCGAGATGGAGGCGACGCCGCATTCCGGCCAGTGCAATCATGGCCGTCCTACCTATGTTGAATTGAAACTGGCCGATATTGAACGGCTGTTTGGGCGCACATAAGCGTTCAAGCCCATTACAGGGAGCACATCTGTGCAAGTAGATCCGAACCTGTGGCCCGTCGCCGCACTGGTGTTTGCCGTGGCAGCCGCATTGTTTGCAGTTCTTTGGCGTGTGGCGGGCAGACAGGCCGCTGTGGTCGAAGACCTGCGGAGCGAGAATATAGAGCTGCGCCAGGCCTGTGCCTCGATGCAGAGCGAAGTCGCCCGGGTGCCGGAGTTGAGTGGAGAGCTTGCTGCACTGCGACAGTTGCGCGATGGCGAGGTGGCGGCGCGGCATCAGGCCGAGGCCGAAGTGCGGGCGCTGAAAAGTGAACATGATGTGCGCCTTGAAGAGCTGGACAAGATGAACCAGAAGCTGAAGCACGAGTTTTCAACAATGGCATCCGGCGTTCTCAAACAAAATTCCGAAAACTTCCTGTCGCTGGTCAGCGAGCGGTTCAAAACCCATTCCCAAACGGCCGATGCAGATCTGGCAAAACGCCATGCTGCAATCGAAGGCTTGGTAAAGCCGTTGGACGAAAAGCTGGGTCAGTTTGGCGAACGCATAAAAGAGATTGAGCAGGCCCGGACCGAGGCCTACGGCGCCATCCGCGAGCAGGTGAAAGCCCTGACCGACGGGCAGGCGGCACTGGGTGGCGAGACCCGTAAGCTAGTGCAGGCGTTGCGAGCGCCCAAGACACGCGGCCGTTGGGGCGAAATGCAATTGCGGCAAGTGTTCGACATGGCAGGCATGGCCGAACATGTGGATTATGATCTGGAAAAGAGCCTCGGGACTGATGACGGTTTGCGTCGCCCCGATGCGATTGTGCGCATTCCCGGTGGCAAAAGCATCGTGGTGGATGCCAAAACTCCGCTGGATGGATATCTGGATGCACTGGAGGCTGAAACGCCTGAGCAACAGCAAGAGCATTTGTCGCGTCATGCCCGCCATGTGCGAACCCATGTGAAACAGCTTTCCTCTAAGGCCTATCAAACGGCACTGGGTGAAACGCCGGATTTTGTGGTGATGTTCATCCCCGGTGAGACCTTTGTGTCGGCAGCGGCTGAAGTGGACCCCGGGCTGATCGAATATGCGTTTGAGAACAAAGTTTTGATCGCCACGCCGACCACGTTGATGGCGCTGGTGAAATCCATTGCCTATGGCTGGCAGCAGGAAAAGATGGCCACGAATGCACTAGAAGTGCAGGACACAGCCAAGGAGTTGTACAAACGTCTGGTGACGTTTTCCAGCAATCTGGCCTCGGTTGGTCGGGCACTGTCCTCGTCTGTCAGCAGCTACAACAAGGCGGTGGGATCCCTGGAGGCGCGGGTGCTGCCTTCGGCCCGTAAGTTTGAGGCCATGGGAGTGGTTGCGAGTGGATCGGAATTGGCGTCTCCGGCGCAGGTAGAAAGCGATGCGCGGCAAGTGACGGATCTGACTGGGGACGAGTAATTTTTTGAATTATTGAAGAACCATTCCTAAGTACCGCAAAATCATTGTGTCACTGAGGCCTTATAGAACATGAGTATACTTGCACCAGATAACGCACTGCTGAAGAAAGCAGAAGTCGAAGCAGAGCAGGTTGTATCGCTGTTACGGGTTGCGGTCTCCCTTGGCCTCTTGGGAATGTTCTACCTTGCCGTTGCAGGTAGCGAGATTGAGCCGGAACACTATCTGCGGCGTCAGTGGGTTTTCGCGGTGATGACCATGGTCTCGTATCTTCTGGTCGGGCTGGGCGCCTTTTGGATGGCGCGGACAGGGCGTATTCGCAGCTGGATGGTCTGGCTGCTGGTTACGGTGGACTGTTTGTTCATGCTGGCAAACACCTGGGTCAGTTTGTTGAACTCCGGCTTGCCCGGAGAGCTGACGTTTATCCTGCCACCGACATGGCTGGTGCCGGTCATTCTGGGCTTCACTGTGCTGCGGTTTAATCCTTATTTGCAGGCCTATTGCGTTACGTTTATCGCAGTCGGTCTGGCGGCGCTGTCACTGTGGCAACCTGAGGAGGTGACGCCCTTTATTGTAGAGCGGGCGCAGAACCTGCTATCTGGCCCGCCCAATATCGTCCGTATCACCATGATTGCCCTGGGCGGTATTGTGCTGGTTGTTGCAGCCTGGAGAACACGGCGCCTGGTGCATCAATCGATTTCTGAAGCGCAGCAAAAGGCCAATTTGAACCGTTATCTGCCGGTTCAACTGACGGCGCGGCTGGCGAACACCGGGTTGGATGAACTGCGCCGGGGCAGTCGCCAGAACATGGCGGTTTTGTTCATTGATATACGCGGCTTTACCCGCTGGTCTCAGGGTCGTGATCCGCAGCAGGTTGGCGATTTCATTACCGATTTTCGCAGTCGGGTGCAGGGATCTGCGGACGCTTGCGGTGGAATGATCGATAAATTTATGGGCGATGCCGCCATGATTTTGTTTGAGGGCGACACTGCGGCTGTCAGGGCCGTTGACTGTGCTTCGGGGTTGGCGAAGAGCATGGTGGAGTGGTCTGATACCAGGCAGGCTGCAAAGGAAGATGCGGTCGCGGTTGGAATTGGCTTGCATTGGGGCGAGGTGTTTTCGGGAGTGGTTGGTGATCCGCAGCGGCTGGAATACACGGTGTTTGGCGACACGGTGAATATCGCGGCCCGTCTGGAGCAGCTGACCAAGCAGGAGCAGCAAGGTATCATTGTCTCGGCAGCGGTACTGGAGGCCGCATCGGTGGCGCCCGCGTCGCAAGGTTGGAGCCCGCTGCCGGCCGCCGAGCTACGCGGGCGCAGCGGCGGCATCGAAATCTTTGGTCGTCGTTAAGGCGGCGGCGTCTGAGTTGTTTCAGATCAAGGATTACTTTGCGTGTTGGGCTATCTGTTAGGGTGAGACGAAGGAGATGGAAGGAGCCAAGTTATGTTGAACATTTCTACCCGAAAAATAGCGCAGGTGGCGATGATGGCACGCGAGTTGCATCGGGCAGAGGGAGAGCTGCGTGCCTTTATCGATCGGCTGAACGAAGATGAACAAGCCGAGCTGGTGGCGGTCATGTGGATCGGTCGGGAGAGCTTTTTTGCTGAAGATCTTGCAGAGGCAATTATGACGGTAAAACGGGATGCCTCGACCCCCTGTGCTGACTATTTGTTGGGGACACCACATCTGTCGGATCATTTGGAGAATGGGCTGGATGCCTTGGGCATTTCCGCACAAGAAGCAGAAGATGATTTAATGTAGTCATCGCCGTCTTGGAAATGCTCTGGGAGAGCATTTCAGGCGAGGACGGGCGGAGCCCATAGTGGGTGAGCCGGGTACTACGGTATCGTGCCAGGCGTTTCCGGCCGCAAATCATTATTGCGGGTCTTGAGGGGCCAGCCCCTCAAACTCCCCGGGATATTTTCAGCCAGATGAACTAGGGATCTTTGGACAGGGGCCAGCGATCGGCCGGCCCCCGATGGGTGTCAGGCCAATTGATCGGTTAGTTCCAGGTGCTGTGCCAGCTTGCCGATTTCCGACATCCAACCGGCAACCAGTTTGGCATCACTGGGAGCGGCGTGCACACCGGCAGCGATCTGGCCGTTCATCGTAGCCTCGATGGCCAGCGAAACCGGGATCGAAACCAGGCGGGCCATGGCGGTGCCGTTGTCGTCGCCCCAGGCATCCATGACATAAGATTTGTGCCAGACCTTGGTTCCGTCTTTTTCAGCCTTCAGATCAACGCAGAGAACCACGCGATCGGGTTCGCCTTCGTCATAGGCGTGGTCTTGCCAGAACTGGTCGGACATGTCCTTGAGCCGGGCGTCGCCTTCGGGGCCGGACAGGGTTTCGACCTCTTTGAACACACCATCCCAAGCCGCTGTCCAGCCGTTCAGGCGCAGGGTGCCGCGGACGAATTCTTTGACCGACCAGTCAGTGCCAAACTCATACTGTTCCATAAAGGGCAGCGAGTCGCGGTTGGGGTAGACCTCGAAGGTTTCCGGGGTTGGCAGCGGCGCGGTGTAGCTGGAGATGGCATCCCAGGGGCGGGCAACATCCAGCGGCGCGTGGTCGCGGATCGAACGGGATGGCGAGCGCAGGGCCTTGAGTACGCCCAAAGGGGACCAGCTGAACTTGTAACGGAAGTCATTGGCGATCTTGGGGACGCCACCGCAATAAGAGATGAAGCTGATGTCGTTGCCGGCATCATAGGCGGCGGATGCCTTGTACTCGTCCACCAGAGCATGGGCCATCAGGTGGTCGATGCCGGGATCAAGTCCGACCTCGTTGACCAAAGCAACCCCGGCGGCGCGGGCCTTATCGTTCAGAGCACGCATTTCAGGTGCAATGTAGGAGGACGACACGAAATGCGCGCCCTTGGCGATGGCCAGTTCAGCCAATGGCACGTGCCAATCGCCGGGCAGCATCGAGACGATGACGTCCTTGGCGGTGACCTGCGCGGTCAGGCTGTCGATGTCAAAGGCCTGGATGTTTTTGGTCAGGTCACCGACGGCCTCTTGGGCCTTGTCGATCGTGCGGTTCCACACCGCAACGTCATGTCCCGCCTGCAGCAGGCGACGCAGACCGGGAATGGCCGAAAGGCCGGTGCCGCACCAGTGAATGGTCATGAGTGTCTCTCCCTCATATGGGTTTTTCGAGTGGTGCAGAGGTGGTGCGAATACCCACCTCTGCACATGTGATTAGTCTTTGGTGTGGTCGCGGAACGTGGCCGCAGCCCGTCCCCAGACACCAGTTTCAAGATCGACCAGTGTTAGCAGCGATGGCAGCAACTGAGCACTATAGTCCTGCGAGCTTTCGACCGGCAGCATTGACGGCAGGTTGTCGATTGCCATCACGTCAAGCACCGGGTCTGTGGCAACGCGCAGGGCCGGGGCCTCCCAGGTGGTGGCGCGGTCATAGACGGGCACCGGGTTGTAATCGCTGTCCGGGTCACAGGCGACATCGCCGATGGCGCTGAGCTGACGGGGGGCATCCAGCGCGTCGCGGGGCACAAACACCGGGGTGCCGGGACGGGCAAAGATACAGTTGAGGAACAGATCATGGGCCAGGATCTCGGGGAAGGGGCCGCCATTGGCGGTCTCAGCCATGTCCCATTTGGTCACGGTGACACCCATTGCCTCGCAGAGATCAGCGGCACCGGTGCCGACCCGGCCCATGGCACCGATAACCATGGCAGTGGGGCGGTCTGTGCCAGTGGCGTCCAGCTCGGCGCCGAGCTCTGCCAGCAGGGTGTCTTTGCTGGGGTAAACGCCAACCGGACCACAGCTGCCGCCGACTTTCTGGGCGGCCCAGGTTTTCAACGTCACCGCAGCACCGGCATAGCCGGCCCAATAGCCAAAGGCGGCCACCCGACGGCCGTTTTCCTCAACCAGATACTCGAGATCATACAGGGTGCCACCGCCAGCCTTGAAACGATCCAGCAGCGCCTTGCCTGAATGCTGCCCTTTATAGGCGTGACCAAACATGATGTGGCGGTGCGGCAGTGGGGTGCCGTCCTCGGGCAGTTCCTTGAGACCAAAGATGATGGCATCGGATGGCGCCTGCGGCCAGCTGTTTTCGGGCGCGATGTCGCAGCCTGCATCGATATAGCCCTGCAGTGGGATCGCCCGAACCGAGCTTTGCTCGATTGTGACTTTAAGGCCCGCCTGCATCAGCGCCTGGGCGCCCTCAGGGGTAAGCCCGACGCGGTCTTCGTTAAGGCGTTGTTCGGCCCGAACCCAGAGATGTGTCATAGTATTGTCCTTTACAGCAGACCGTCAGCATAGAGCGTACGCACCGAGTCGCGTTGTTCCATGGTGGTCATGAATGTTTTGATTTTTGGAAAGTCATCGAGCGTCACCCCGTCGCCTGTCAACCAGGTGCAGATCGTATAGAGATAACAATCAGCGATGCTGATCTGTTCGCCCAGTATAAAGGGTCCGCGCAATCCGTTCGACGAAATGTAGTGACAGCAGTCACTCATGGTTTGAGGCACCTTCGCCTTCATGTCCTTGTAGGAAGATGGCGAACTGGCCCAGCGGCTGCCGCGCATCTTATGGGCGTGGGCCACATGCATCGTCGAGGCCAGATAGAACATCACCTCGCGCATGCGCGCCAGCATCAAGGGATCACTGGGACGCAGATTGGCGTCGGGGGCGATGTCTGCGATATATTCAAGCAGGGCCCCGGTTTCGGTCAGGATGCCGCCGTCAACAACCAGCGCAGGCACCCGGCCTTTGGGATTGATTTGGCCGTAACCAGCCCCGGCTTGTTCCTTGGCTGCAAAGTCGATTTTGATGGTCTCATACTCCAGCCCGGCCTCTTGCAGGGCAATAGCGACGGCGATTGAGATGGTACCGGGGGCGCAATAGAGCTGCATGTCGAATCCTTGTGGGTGCTGGAATTACAGATGAGTTTGGGCGTAGTGGCGGTCGGGCATGTCCAGATGTGGCACGGCATTGAACAGCACCGGGCATAGATGGCCACCGATCGGGTGCAACCGGTGCATCGAACTGTTCATGATGGCCAGAGCCATACGCGCCGTCGCCTTGGTATCAAGATCCAATGCCTGACGCATTGCAATAGAAATCAACCCGCCTGAGGTCACCACCAGTGCCGGGCCCTCACCTTCGGCAATCTCAGACAGAGCAGCGCTGACGCGGCTGTTAAAGTCGCCCCAGCTTTCGGGTGGATTGTCAATTTCATCTGCTGCCCAGGCCGCAAAAACAGTCGGTAGATGATGCACAAAGCCTTCGCGTTCGGTTGGAATGTCCAACCCGTGTTGCTTCTCCATCTGTTGCGCGAGCGAGAAATACTCCATCTCGTTCAGCCGGGGGTCGCGGATTATGTTGTCGGCGACGCCCATGCCCTGCGCCGTCTCATAGTGCCGGATCAGGGTGCCGCAATAGACCCGCGGATGGTGGGCACCGCTGTCGCGCAGGTGATCGCCCAACCAGGCAGCCTGTTGGTGACCCAGCGGGCTAAGCTTGTCATAGCTTTCTTCGTCCCGGGCGCCAGTATTGGCCTGGCCGTGGCGGACTAATGTGATGTGAGACATGCAGCAGTTCCTATATCTGACGGCAAAGTCTTAGGCGAGGATTGCGGCAGTGGAAAGAGAGGCTTTCACTTGTTAAGCAAGTTTCGATTGTAGCAACAGACTGGCCCGGTGTTGCCAGCGGCAAATTGCTGTGGAACAACCTGAACATCAGATCCAAAAGGCAGGACCAAAAATGAATGTGAATGCTGAGAGATTTTTGGCCGACTTGCATAAGTTACGCAGCTTTGGAGCCTCGGGTGTCGGCAAGGGCGTGGTGCGCCGCGCCTATAGTGATGCCGATATCGCTGCGCGGCAGTGGTTGGCCTCGCGTATGACAGAGGCCGGACTGGAGGTGCATTATGATCCGGTCGGAAACCTGTTTGGCCTTGGCGGTGACCGCTCTTTGCTGGTCGGCTCGCACAGTGACACCCAGCCTGAGGGCGGTTGGTTGGACGGGGCGCTGGGGGTGATTGCCGGGCTGGAAATCGCCCGCGCCGCCAAGGAAGCGGGTGGATCACCGGTCTCAGTGGTCAGCTTTCAGGACGAGGAGGGCCGCTTTGGTGTGACCACCGGATCGGATGTCTGGTCGGGCAATCTCTCGCTGGTGCAGGCAGATGCTCTTACTGATGACAGCGGTGTCTCCATGCGGGACGCACGAGAGCGGATGGCAGATCTGGTCAGCGACTTTCTGCCCCATGAGCGCTTTAGCGGCTTTCTTGAAATGCATATCGAACAAGGTCCGTCACTGGATCAAAGCGACGACCGGATTGGCGTGGTCAGCGATATCGTTGGTATTCGCGACATGCGGATCAGCTTTGTCGGTCGTCAAAACCATGCTGGCACCACTCCAATGCATCTGCGTCAGGACGCGTTTCAGTGTTTGTCCGCGTTCAACAGCGCACTGAACGCGCGCCTGGCTGATGTGGTGACACCATCGACTGTTTGGACCATTGGTCATGTATCTGTGCACCCCAATGCCTCATCTGTTGTGCCGGGGCGGGTGACATTTTCGATGCAATGGCGTGACCGGGACGTCGAGCGCTTACGCCGAATGGGCGAAATCATTCACGATCTGGCGACAGAAACAGCTGCCGAGCGTGGGCTGGAA
Organism: Parasedimentitalea marina; assembly: GCF_004006175.1. GTDB lineage: Bacteria > Pseudomonadota > Alphaproteobacteria > Rhodobacterales > Rhodobacteraceae > Parasedimentitalea > Parasedimentitalea marina. Next base: position 3,933,309 of record NZ_CP033219.1, on the reverse strand, counting down.
GCTGTTCTTGAACCAGTGATGGGGATTGAGCCGGTGCCGATGGATGCTGACCTGCAGGCCAGGTTGGCGGCCTCTGCCGAAGCGACGGCCCCCGGTCAGTGGCGGAGCATGCCGTCCGGGGCATTGCATGATGCGTCAAACATGGCGGCAGTGATGCCGGTGGCGATGCTGTTTGTGCCCTCGATCGGTGGCATCAGCCATGCCTTTGATGAAGACACAGACGAGGCAGATCTGGTGCTTGGATTGCAGGTCCTCGCCGGGGCGGTTCAGGCTCTGGCGTAACCGCGCTTTAACGCCCGGTTGCGGTACCGGTCTGCTGCAACCGAGGCATCACGCAGGTTGGTGAAGATGTTGATGGCACTTTGTCCATTGCACCCGGCCACGCCCCATTCGCGAAGCACAGAGACCTCGGAGAACAGGTTCATGGCCAGTTCGACACGATAGTATCGCGGAACGCGGGCGGGGATTTGGCGATAGAGCAGACAGGTGGCCATAGCCGAATCGTAGCGCGTGGGAATCACGACGGCAAGAGGTGAGACCCTGCTGGATCCATTGTCTGCTTTGTCTCCTTTGATATTTACTCGTAACCAGAGAAATCTTGACCGGGCTGAATGTTTGGAAAATCTGCCATGCTCTGGGTTAGGTCGGTTAGAATCTTGGTCACCGGGGTCATCACCCAAGCATGGGAAAATCCTTCGTTACCCCAAAGTTCAAACTGTTCCGCGGGGTCTTCTTTGACGTTATAGACCTGTGGAAAAGTAAGCCTTTTGATTTCCGAAAAAGTTGCCTCGGCAACAAGGAAATGCACTTTCAAGTCCCGCCATTTCACTGCGAACACATCATCACCGACAAATGTGACAATATGCTGGCGATTAGAGGTTTCCTGATTGCCAAGCAAAAAGGCACTCTGGTCGATCCCATCAATCGGTCGGTCTGTTGGTATGCGGTCAGATGCGCCCACCAAAGTGGCCAGCGTTGGATAAATATCCAGCACGGAAATGATTTCATTGGTCACAACACCGGGTTGAATTTCACCAGGCCACCGGATCATGCCGGGGGTCCGCAATCCACCCTCGTAGCCGGTGCTCAATGCGCCGCGCCAAGGGCCAGTTGACCCGCCAACTTCGCCAGTTGCATAGCCCAGCCCCTGCGGCAACGTGCCCGGCCCGTTGTCGCCAGTCAGGATGACAATGGTATTTTCGGCGGCATTGGCTGTTTCAAGCGTTTCAAGAATGCGACCAATGTTGTGGTCCACCTCGTATTTGATGTCCGAATAATACCCCGCCCCTGAGACCCCGTCGAACTCTGGATGAACCACCCAGGGTGGGTGAAATTGGGTGAAGCCGACATATAGAAAAAAGGGGTCTTCCGCGTCGGCATTGCGTTGAATGTAATCGACGGCGCGGTCGGTTATTTTCCGGTCGAATGTTGTTTTCCCGGCGATGTCATACAGTTCGGTTTCATAGGACGGCGCGCCTTTTTTGCCTTGCCAAAAATGTGGCGTGGCGGCGACGGCGGGGTCGAACTCAGCCGTCGACGTGTAAGCAGCAGCGTTTGATCCTTCGTTGATCCCCCACCACTCGTCATAGCCCTGATCGCTGGGATGGCGACCAACTTGCGACCCGATGTGCCATTTGCCGAACAGGGCCGTCTTGTACCCCGCATCCGAAAGCAGCTCTGCGATGGTGTATTCCCAAGGCGCAAGCCCGTCAGGCTCGCCCGGCGCCGCAACTTTCTGCGTCCCAGAGCGGATTGGCAAACGGCCGGTGTGAATGGCGGAGCGGGTTGGCGTGCATTGGTTTTCGATGTTGAAGTTTAAAAACCGCATACCTTGTGCTGCCAGCGCGTCTATTTCCGGCGTCGGAACAATGCTTCCCTGCAGCCCGATGTCACCCCAACCCCAGTTATCGACCAGCAAATAAATGATATTTGGCTGACTGACCTGCGCAACGGACGGGGCTGCAGCCATGAGCGGCAAAGTCGTGATTGCTGCTGTTATTATTTGGCGACTTAGTCTTGTCATGGGGAAATCCCTTGTTCAAAAGTCTCTGCTACAATCTCAATTCTATCATGATATTAGGTCGATGCAGGATCGATGCAACTTAATGACTCAGTCCCAGCTGACATCACCCAAAAAGATATATCCGGCCCCATAGATGGTCTTGATCAAGCGGGGATTCTTGGGATCTTCGCGCAGTTTGGTGCGCAGGCGTGAAATGCGCACATCCATCGCCCGGTCAAAGCTGTCACCGGCCGCGCCGCCCAGCATTTCCTGCATCTGGCTGCGTGAGATCAGGCGCTTGGGGCTGTCCAGAAACAGCCTCAGCACCTCACCCTCAGCATGGGAAAACGGCGTCTCGGTGCCGCTGTCATCCTCCAGCATGTAACGGTCGAAATGTGCGGTCCAACCCGAGAAATGGGCAATGTCACTGGTTTGGGCCGCGGGACGCGGACCACTGCGCAGCCGGGCCCGGACACGGGCCACGACCTCAACCGGATCAAAGGGTTTGGTGATATAGTCATCCGCCCCCAGCTCCAGACCGGTCACCCGATCCTGCACCTGGGCCCGGCCCGAGATGATGATGACTGCGGCCCCCTGTTCTAATGCCAGCCTGTGCACCAGCGACAATCCATCGGTATCCGGCAGCGACAGATCGACCAAACAAACATCCGGGGTTACCCGTTTCAGCGAGGCCTCGAATTCGCGGGCGCGGGCAAAGCTTTGGGTGCGGAACCCGGCCTCGTCCAGCGCCTCGGTCAAAATACGGCGGATTTCGGGTTCATCGTCCAGAATGGTAATCAGGGGCGTCGTCATGCCACGGTCTCCGCGTTTAGCAGCGCCGAGAGCTGCGCAGTGGTAAAGGGTTTTTGCAGCACAGGACCAGATTTCAACGCTGAATAGTGCAGGGGGTCTTGAGGTGGCAGCGAGGTCATCAATATGATCGGACGTCCCGATCCTTGTAACCGGTCCAGCAGATCCAGTCCGGTGGCCTCGCCGTGCAGCCGGATGTCGGACAGAACCAGTGATATATCCTTGAGATCCGCCATCAGCGCGCAGGCTTCGTCAACCGAGGTGGCCTCGATGACCGAATGACCCAAATCAACCAACATGTCGCGGAACGTCGCGCGCAGCTCCTCGCTGTCCTCGACCAGCAAGACCAGACCGCCTTGGGCATCTGGGGCTTTGCGATACGGCAGACGCAGGGTGACCCGTGCCCCTGAAATGGTGTTGCCGATGCTGACGTCGCCGCCGGCCAGTTTCACCGTGTCATAGACCATCGGCAGACCCAGGCCTGACCCTTCGCTGCCTTTGGTGGTGAAAAATGGGTTGAGCGCCTTGTTCAGGGCCTCGGCCGAGAATCCGGGGCCAGTGTCACTGACGCTGAGCTCAAGCCAGGTTTGACCAACGATATGGGCGCTGACGGTGATTTGTCCGGTCGCGCTGCAGGCATCGCGGGCATTTAGGATCAGGTTCAGCAAGGCGTCCTGCAGCAAACCGGGATCAAGTAAAAGCGCTCCGTCGGGGGTATTGTCCAGCACGCTCAAGCCCATTGCCTGCGGCAGTGATGGCGAGGCTAGGATTTTCAGCTCGTGAAGAAGGGTGTGTATGTCGGTGGCCTGAGGCCGCAGAGTCCGGTGACCCGTCATATCGGCAATCCGGTTCAGCAACCGGCCTCCGCGCCGGGCGGCTGACAGGGTGCCCTGCACCAGATCATTAGCGTCCGGAGTTAGCGACATCTTTTCCAACCGCCCCTGCATGCCTAAAATGATGGTCAGAAGATTGGAAAAATCATGGGCCAATCCGCTGGTCATTTGCGCTGCCAATTCGCGGCGGCGGGCCTGTTGCAGGGCCACACGGGTCTGGGTTTCTTCGGTGACGTCCATCGACAGAACATAAATGCCGCCAGCAGGATCGGGGGTCAGGGCCACGCGGATGCGGCGGCTGCTGTGGTCTTCGGTGAATTCAAAGACTGGGCTACTGCCGGTGTAGGCGGCTTGCAGGTGTGGCTCGATCCGCGCATGGCTGGTGTCTCCCAAAGCCTCTGCGATATGCATCCCCAGAATTTTGGATGGGCGGCCTGGAAACACAGCACTTAGGCGACGGTTGGTATAGGTGTAATACCCGTCCTGATCGACATGGGCGATATGGGCCGGCATCATTTCAGTGGTCAGCCGGGTGTGGCGCTCGATGTCGGTCAATTGCCGTTTGGTCTCTATCAGCGAGGTATTCGACGCGGCCAGTTTCCGGTTTGCCGCCGATAGGGCCTCGGTATGAGCCAGAACTTGTTCGGATAGTTCCTCTGAGCGGGCGCGCAGTAAATTTTCAACCTGCTTGGTGGGGGTGATGTCCGTGTAGACGGTGACCCAGCCACCATTGGGCAAAGGTGCACCCTCGACCGAGATGAACTGGCCGTTGCCACGTTCACGCTCCATATAGTGCGGTGCAAAATCCATTGCCTGATCGACCCGCGCCTGAACCAGTTCATCGATATTCTCCACCGGCCCGTATTCACCGCTGGCGGCAATAAAGCGGATGGTATCGTCAAACCGGGCCCCTGGGGTGGTCAGGTGATCGGGCAGGCCGAACATTTCCTGGAACCGGTGATTGCAGACCGCCAGTTTAAGATCATCGTCGTAAATCGACAGGGCCTGAGCGATCAGGTTCAGCCCGGCCATGGTCATTGCAGTGGTTTGCTTGCTTGTTTTGTTCATCAGTCCCTCGGCGATATGGCTATCATCCTGCGCGGGCCTGTCAAAGGGGCGTTACAGCAAAATAGCACCGCATCAGGCATTGATTTAAGGCTGTTACAATTCGTAACAATTGGGAAACCTTCAGGAAAAAGTTGACGGTCAATCATTGCAGCGTCCCTAATCGGGATCAGAATCGCCAAAAGCGATCAATCCGGCCGAGGGGGGTCGGAGAGGGAGGAGAATAAAATTGGCTCAGATGCAGTCAGGCGCCGAGGGAAAGCTATCCCTGCCGGCGCTGCTTCAACGCAACGCAACGCAGTTCGCGAATTCGCCCGCTTACCGGGAGAAGGAATTTGGCATTTGGCAATGCTGGAGCTGGGCTGAGGCAGAAAAAGAGATCGAGGCGCTGGCGCTTGGTTTCATCAATCTTGGTGTCAACAAGGGCGATTTCATCGCCGTGATTGGCCGCAACCGCCCCTATTTGTACTGGGCGATGGTTGCTGCTCAATCCGTGGGCGCGATCCCGGTTCCGTTGTATCAGGACGCCAATGCCGAAGAGATGGCCTATGTGTTGAGCCATTGTGGCGCCCGCTTTGTGATCGTTACCGATCAGGAACAGGTCGACAAGGTAATCGAGGTGCAGGACCAGTTGCACCAGTTTGAACACCTGATCTATCTGGATCCACGGGGCCTGCGTAAATATGACCACTCGCAGCTGCACCAATACAGCCATGTGCAGGATCAGGGCCGCGCGGCCTATGACGAGTATATTCCCGAACTCAAATCACGTCGCAGCGAGCTGAATTACGACAGCACCTGCGTGATGCTCTATACCTCGGGCACCACGGGCAAACCCAAGGGCGTGGTGTTATCCAACCGCAATGTGATTGAAAGCGCCAAGAACGCCTCGGAATTTGATAAGCTGGGTCTGGATGACGAAGTTCTGGCCTATCTGCCGATGGCCTGGGTTGGCGATTTCATCTTTTCCATCGGTCAGGCCTACTGGACCGGGTTCTGTGTGAACTGTCCCGAAAGCGCCGAGACCATGATGACCGATCTGCGTGAGATTGGTCCCAGCTACTATTTCGCGCCGCCACGGGTGTTTGAAACGCAGCTGACCAATGTGATGATCCGCATGGAAGACGCCGGCAAGTTGAAGCAGCGTATGTTCCATCACTTTATGGCGCATGCCAAGAAAGTGGGACCGGCCATTCTGGACGGCAAACCGGTCGGGTTCATGGATCGGTTGAAATACGCGCTGGGTGATGTGCTGGTCTTTGGTCCGCTGAAGGATACCCTGGGCTTTGGCAATGTGCGTGTCGGCTACACAGCCGGCGAGGCAATCGGGCCTGAAATTTTTGAATTCTATCGCTCACTGGGTATCAATCTGAAACAATTGTACGGTCAGACTGAAGCTACAGTGTTCATCACCGTGCAGCCCGATGGAGAAGTGCGTGCAGATACTGTGGGTGTTCCGGCCCCAGATGTGGAAATCAAAATCGCCGACAATGGCGAGATTTTCTACCGTTCGCCGGGCACCTTTGTGGAATATTACAAGAACCCCGAAAGCACTGCGGATACCAAAGATGCCGAAGGATGGGTGGCAACTGGCGATGCGGGCTTCTTTGAGGAAAACTCAGGCCATTTGCGGATCATCGATCGCGCCAAAGACGTTGGCAAAATGGCCGATGGCAGCATGTTTGCGCCCAAGTTTGTCGAGAACAAGCTGAAGTTCTACCCTGATATTCTGGAAGCAGTGTTGTTCGGCAATGGGCAGGATCGTTGTGTTGCCTTTATCAACATTGACCTGACCGCGGTGGGCAACTGGGCGGAACGCAACAACATCGCCTATGCCTCGTATCAGGAATTGGCTGGCCATCCCAAGGTGCTGCAAAGCATCAGTGAACATGTGTCGGCGGTCAATAAATCCGTGGCTGAAGATCCGATGTTGTCGGGCTGCCAGGTGCATCGCTTTGTGGTGCTGCACAAGGAGCTGGACGCTGACGATGGTGAGATGACTCGCACCCGCAAAGTGCGCCGCCGGATCGTCGAAGAGAAGTTTGCCGACATCATTGGGGCACTTTATGATGGTTCACCGCAAATTTCGACCACGACCGAGGTCACTTATGAAGATGGCCGCAAGGGCGCGATCAGTGCGACGCTGGACATTGGTGACGCCGAGGTGACGCCGGTGACGGCGCAGAAAGTGGCCGCAGAATGAACATCGCGAGGACGGGAGCCGCTTTGCGGCACAGTGAAGCCTCCGGCGGGAGTATTTCTGAAAAGATGAAGGGCGCGGTGTCGTGAAAGATATGCAAGACGGATATATCACAGCAGACGGCCGTAAAATCGGCGGCGTGGTGATGGAGATGAAGAACATCACTCTGCGGTTTGGCGGCGTGGTGGCGATCAAGGACATCAGTTTCGACATCCGTGAGGGCGAGATCCGCGCGATTATCGGCCCCAATGGTGCCGGTAAATCATCGATGCTGAACGTGATCTCCGGGTTCTATGTCCCGCAAGAAGGTGAAGTTTGGTTCCACGGCGAGCCGCGGCCCCAGATGCGCCCTTATGAGGTTGCACAGCAAGGTATCGCGCGGACATTCCAGAACATCGCGCTGTTTGAAGGTATGAGCGTCCTGGACAACGTGATGACTGGACGGTTGGGCCATATGAAAGCAGGCCTGTTTTCACAGGCTCTGTGGAAAGGCAAAGCTGAGGCGGAAGAGGTCGCCAATCGCGAAGTGGCCGAGAAGATCATTGATTTTCTGGAAATCCAGCACATTCGTAAAACTCCGGTGGCACGACTGCCCTACGGGTTGAAAAAGCGGGTGGAACTGGCGCGGGCGCTGGCAGCTGAGCCCAAATTGCTGCTGCTGGACGAACCGATGGCAGGCATGAACGTCGAGGAAAAAGAGGACATGAGCCGCTTTATTCTGGATGTGAATGACGAATTTGGCACCACGATTGCGTTGATCGAACACGATATGGGCGTGGTGATGGATCTGTCCGACCGGGTGGTGGTGATGGATTATGGTAAGAAAATCGGCGACGGCACACCGGATGAGGTGCGTAATAATCAGCAGGTGATTGACGCCTATCTGGGGGTGTCCAATGACTGACTTTCTGACAGACTTTATAGGGGGCTATGATGCCTGATCAGTTTCTTTTTGCCACCGAGGTGTTCATCAACGGGCTGATGGCCGGAGTGCTCTATGCTTTGGTGGCGCTGGGCTTTGTGTTGATCTACAAGGCGTCCGGAATTTTCAACTATGCCCAAGGGGTTATGGCGCTGTTTGCGGCTATGACGCTGGTGGGGATCATGAATGGCCAGGTGCCGTTCAGCCATATTATCAATGCGGTGTTTGGCACTGATATTCACCACTTTGGCTGGCATGTGCCGGCCTTCCTGGCGATCTTGCTGACCGTTGGCGTGATGGTGCTGTTTGCCTGGCTGGTGCAACGCCTGGTGATGCGCCATTTGGTGGGTCAAGAGCCGATCATTCTGTTCATGGCAACCATTGGCTTGGCCTATTTCCTTGAGGGTGTCTCGGACCTGATGTGGGGGTCGGAGATCAAGAAGCTGGACATTGGCCTGCCGCAGGGGGGATCGTTCTGGATCGAGGATATGACCGCCGGTCTGGGCAGTGACAATTTCTACGGCTTCTTTATCGACAATCTGGACATGGTGGCGACGGTTGTGGCGGCGCTGCTGGTGATCGGGCTGGTGCTGTTTTCGCAATACACCAAACAGGGCCGTGCCATGCGGGCGGTGGCCGATGACCACCAGGCGGCGCTGTCGGTTGGGATTTCGCTGAATTTCATCTGGGTGCTAGTCTGGTCGGTAGCCGGGTTTGTGGCGCTGGTTGCTGGCATCATGTGGGGCACAAAATCAGGTGTACAGTTCTCGCTGTCGCTGATCGCGCTAAAGGCGCTGCCGGTGCTGATGCTGGGCGGGTTTACTTCGATCCCCGGGGCCATCGTCGGTGGCTTGATCATCGGAGTGGGCGAGAAGCTGTTTGAATTCTCTGTTGGGCCGCTGGTCGGTGGCGCCACCGAGAACTGGTTCGCCTATGTGCTGGCGCTGCTGTTCCTGGTGTTCCGCCCGCAAGGATTGTTTGGGGAGAAGATCATTGAAAGGGTTTAGCACCAAACTGATCTTCGCTGCGCAGTTTTCTGATAACCGCGAATACTCCGAACGGACGAAACAACTGACGCCAGCGGCTCTTAATCGCGCTCAGAAACAAGGGAGCATCTAAGATATGTTCTATCGTGAATCCGGAGATTTCAAATCCTCCTACGAGCAGGACAGCCAGACGTTCCCGATCAAATTTGATCGGTTCCGGTATTATGCTGTTCTTGCGATTGCCTTTTTGGTGGTGCCCTTTGTCATCAATGATTACTGGGCCAACGCGATTCTGCTGCCGTTTCTGATCTATGCGATTGCAGCGATCGGGCTGAACATTCTGGTGGGTTATGCCGGTCAGGTCAGTCTGGGCACTGGTGGTTTCATGGCGGTGGGGGCCTATGCCTGCTATAAGTTCATGACCATGATGCCCGAGGTGTCGATGTTCGTGCACGTGCTGCTGGCCGGTGGCATGACGGCCATTGTCTGTGTGGTGTTTGGCCTGCCAAGCCTGCGGATCAAAGGCTTCTATCTGGCGGTGGCAACATTGGCGGCGCAGTTCTTTCTGGTCTGGTTGTTCAACCGGGTGCCGTGGTTCTACAACTACTCGGCCTCAGGCCAGATCAGTGCTCCGGAACGTGACGTGTTTGGCATTCTGATCACTGGCCCCAATGCGCCGGCCTGGGCGACCTATATGTTCAGCCTGATTTTCCTGACCCTCTGCGCTGTGATCGCCCGCAACCTGACACGCGGCACCATTGGCCGCAGCTGGATGGCGATCCGGGATATGGATATTGCCGCTGAGATCATTGGGGTGAACCCGCTGAAGGCCAAACTGACCGCCTTTGCGGTGTCGGGCTTCTTTATCGGCATCTCGGGGGCGCTGTTCTTCTCGGTCTATCTGGGCGCGGTCGAAGTGGGCGAGGCCTTTGGCATCTCCAAATCGTTCCTGGTGCTGTTCATGGTGATCATCGGCGGGCTGGGATCCATCTTTGGCTCATTCGCCGGGGCCGCCTTTCTGGTGCTGCTGCCGGTGGTACTAAAGGTTGTCGGCGTTGATGTACTGGGCTGGCCCACGGATATCGTGGCGCATTTTCAGCTGGTTATCGTCGGTGCACTGATTATCGTGTTCCTGATCGCCGAGCCACACGGAATGGCACAGTTATGGCGTGTCGCTAAGGAAAAACTACGACTTTGGCCTTTCCCGCACTAGCGGGGCAGGCACCTGAGTTGCGAGGGAATAATAAGATCAAACCCTCGTTCTTTATCCACATCGGATAACACCATGGGAGGATGAATACCGATGAAAATGAAACTGACTACTCTGGCGCTAAGCGCCTTGATGGCCGCTGGCCCCGCGATGGCGGATCTGGTGTTTCCATCGCTGAGCTATCGCACCGGCCCTTATGCGGCTGGCGGCATTCCCTTTGCGGATGGCTATGCAGATTATTTCACCCTGCTGAACGAGCGTGACGGTGGTATCGGCGGCGTGATGACCAAGCTGATCGAATGTGAGACCGGCTATAACACCGAAAAAGGTGTGGAATGCTACGAGTCGACCAAGGGCGAAGGCGCGCTGGTTTATCAACCTCTGTCGACAGGTATCACCTATCAGCTGATCCCAAAAGTGACGGCAGATAATATTCCAATGCACACCATGGGTTACGGCCGGACTTCGGCTGCGAATGGCGAAGTGTTCTCGAACGTCTTCAACTACCCTGCCAACTACTGGAACGGTGCGTCGGGCGTGGTCAACTACTTGCTAGAGCTGAATGATGGCGACATCAAAGGCAAGAAACTGGCGCTGGTCTACCACAACTCTGCCTATGGCAAAGAGCCGATCCGCACCCTGGAAGAGCTGGCTGAAAAGCATGGCTTTGAACTCAGCCTTTTGCCAGTTGATCACCCAGGCCAAGAGCAGAAAAGCCAATGGCTGCAGATCCGCCGCGAGCGTCCGGATTATGTGACCATGTGGGGCTGGGGCGTGATGAACCAGGTGGCCATTCAAGAAGCCGCCAACATCCGCTTCCCGATGGAAAACTTCATTGGTGTCTGGTGGTCCGGTGCCGAGCATGACGTGATGTCAGCTGGCGATGCAGCCAATGGCTATAAGGCGGTGACCTTCCATAACGTTGGTCGTGACTTCCCTGTGTTCAACCATATCCAGAAGTATGTTGTTGATACGGGTAAGGCCGCCGGCGCAGGTGATCAGATCGGTACCGTTCTGTATAACCGTGGCATGTACGCAGCGATGTTGGCCGCTGAAGCTGTGAAAACAGCCCAAGGCATTCACGGCACCGCAGATATCGACGCAGCTATGATGCGCGATGGTATGCAAGCCCTGGAAATGAACGAGGCCAAGATGGTTGACCTGGGCATGCCCAACTTTGGTCCAACCTTCAACGTGTCTTGTGAAAACCACGGTGGCCCCGGTCTGGTTGGTGTAACCCAGTGGGACGCAAGCAGCCAAACCTGGTCGCTGATCTCTGACTTCAAAGCAACCGACGGCGATGTGATCGGTGCATTGGTTGCGGAAGACTCCAGCGCCTATGCAGCGGAAAACAATATCACGTCCGGCTGTAACTAAAACCGGCGGGCTCCAGGGCCTGGCCCGGAGCCAATCGAACCCGGTGCGGCGGCACGCTGCCGCACCACACTCTGCAAAAGATTCGGGATTTAACCCGGGACGGATGAGGACAAGCCTGATGCTGGATGCAGCCAAAACGACTGATGTGCAAGCCGAGACCCTGCTCGAAGTCAACAACATCGAAGTGATCTACAATCACGTGATCCTTGTACTAAAGGGCGTTAGCCTGACAGTCCCCAAGGGCGGTATCATCGCATTGCTAGGCGGTAATGGCGCTGGCAAGACAACAACGCTGAAAGCGATCTCCAACTTGCTGCGTTCGGAACGCGGCGAAGTGACGAAGGGATCCGTAAAATACCGCGGCCAGAACGTGCATGAATCGGACCCGGCTGAACTGGTGCGCCAGGGGGTGATCCAGGTGATGGAGGGCCGCCATTGTTTTGAGCACCTGACCGTCGAGGAAAACCTGCTGACTGGCGCCTATACTCGCAGCGATGGCAAGGCCAATGTCGCCGCTGATCTTGAGATGGTGTATAGTTATTTCCCACGCCTGAAGGAACGCCGCAAAAGTCAGGCGGGCTATACCTCGGGTGGCGAGCAGCAGATGGTTGCGATGGGGCGCGCCCTGATGAGCCGCCCCGAGACTGTGCTGCTGGACGAGCCTTCGATGGGCCTGGCACCACAGCTTGTGGAACAGATTTTTGAGATCGTGAAATCGATCAATGAAAAGGAAGGTGTGACCTTCCTGCTGGCCGAACAGAATACCAACATGGCGCTGAAATATGCCCATTACGGTTATATTCTGGAATCCGGCCGTATCGTGATGGATGGCCCTGCGGCCGAACTTCGCGAAAACCCCGACGTAAAAGAATTCTACCTGGGCATGTCCGAGGAGGGCCGCAAGTCCTTCCGCGATGTGCGCTCATATCGCCGCCGCAAACGGTGGCTCAGTTAATGGATACCAGTGCTGAAATGACTTATTTTGACGCGCTTGAAACCCGGTCAGCCGACGAACGGGCCAAGGCTCAGCTTGACGGCCTGCGCAGCCAGATTGACCGCGCACGCGCCGCCAAGAATGCCTGCAATCTGGATGGACCCGAGGTGCAGGACTTCTCGGATCTGGCACAATATCCGGTTCTGCGCAAAGCAGAGCTAAGCGCATGGCAAAAGGAAAACCCACCCTTTGGTGGTATTGCGGTGTCGAACGTCGCGCATGTCTTTCAGTCGCCCGGCCCGATTTATGAACCCGGTGGCATCACCCATGACTGGTGGCGCATGGGGCGGTTCCTGCATGCCTGTGGCATTGGCGCGGGTGACGTGGTGCAGAACTGCTTTGGCTATCACCTGACACCTGCGGGCATGATCTTTGAAAGCGGAGCGCGTGCTGTTGGTGCCACGGTTCTGCCTGCGGGCACTGGCCAGACCGAGCTGCAGGTGACTGCGGCCCGGGATGTTGGCGCGACCGCCTATGCCGGGACACCGGATTACCTGAAAGTGATCCTGGACAAAGCGGATGCCATGGGGGTCAAACTGAACTTCTCTAAGGCGGCTGTGGGCGGCGGGGCCTTGTTCCCAAGTCTGCGTCAGGAATATGCGGATCGCGGCATCGCCTGCCTGCAAAGCTATGCCACTGCGGATCTGGGCAATATCGCCTATGAAAGCGCCGCAATGGAGGGGATGATCGTTGATGAAATGGTCATCGTTGAAATCGTTACGCCCGGCACTGGGACTCCGGTTGCCCCGGGTGAGGTCGGCGAGGTCGTGGTCACCACACTGAACCCTGACTATCCGTTGATCCGGTTTGCCACTGGCGATCTCAGCGCGGTACTGCCGGGCGTCAGCCCCTGTGGTCGCACCAATATGCGGATCAAAGGCTGGATGGGTCGCGCCGATCAAACCACCAAGATCAAGGGTATGTTCGTGCGCCCTGAACAGGTGGCATCCCTGGTGGCCAAGCATGACGAGGTCACCAAGGCGCGTGTCATCGTGCGCCGCGATGGCGAAATGGACGCTATGACGGTGCAGATCGAAACGCCGGGTGGTGACGAAATTGCTTATGCCCGGTCGGTGATCGAGGTGCTGAAGCTGAAGGCCAAGGTCGAAATGATAACACCCGGAGCCCTCCCCAAGGATGGTTTGGTCATCGAGGATCAGCGTAAATACGATTGATCTTCCTGAATTTTGCAAAAATGGCCCCGAATGCTCCAACAGCATTTGGGGCTTTTTGTCTTTGATGAGCTTTCGATCTGGAGTTTCCGAGCAATTTGGTCGCATAAGAGGTTAGCCCTGTAACAAAGGCGGACTATCAAAGCCGTGAGTGATACCCCAGTATATGCCCCCAAGGGCAATCGCCGCCGCACTAAGGGCGGTAGCCGCCTGTTGTCGGTCCTGGCCTGGACCGTGGCGCTGGCCTGTCTTTTACCGATGGTGGCGGTGTTTTTGGCCGCAGTGACTGGCGGCACCGACACAGTCTCTCATCTGATGGAGACCGTTCTGCTGCGCTATACAGGCACCACCATTGTGTTGGTGCTTTTGGTGGCCCTGGGGACGTTTTCAATTGGGGTGGGCGCGGCCTGGCTGGTGACAATGACCCGGTTCCACGGTGTGCGTTTCTTTGAAATGGCGCTGATTCTTCCCTTGGCCTTCCCCGCCTATGTGCTGGCCTATGCCTATACATTTGTTCTGGATCATCCCGGTATCGTGCAGACCACTCTGCGGCAGGTCACAGGGTGGGGGCCGCGCGACTATTGGTTCCCCGAGATCCGCTCGACCGCTGGCGCTGCGCTGATGTTAGTGCTGGTGCTGTACCCCTATGTCTATCTGCTGGCCCGCGCGGCCTTCCTTCAGCAAAGCTCGGGCGCCTTTCTGGCGGCACGGGCCCTGGGTAATACATCGTGGCAGGCGTTCTGGCGGGTCAGCCTGCCGATGGCACGACCTGCCATCGCCTCGGGTGTGCTGCTGGCGATCATGGAGACCATCGCTGATTTTGGCACCGTCTCGTATTTCGGCGTGCAGACTTTTGCCACCGGCATCTACACCAGCTGGTTTTCCATGGGCGACCGGGCTGGTGCTGCGCAGCTTGCGCTCGTGCTGTTGGGGTTCGCGCTGACACTGGCGGTGGTCGAACGCGCGACCCGTGGCAAGGCCCGCTATCATCAGGCCGGTAAGCAGCATACCAAAATGCCACCCGCCGATCTGACGGGTAGTAAAGTGGTGATCGCCTGGGGACTGTGCGCAATTCCGGTTCTGTTGGGGTTTCTGCTGCCTTTGGTGATCCTGATCAATATGGGGCTCGAGTCCGAGCAGAATTTGTTTAGTCGCCGTTATATCGGCTTTATCCAGAATTCACTGACACTGGCCAGCGTCGCCGCCCTGCTCACGGTCTGCGCAGCGGTCTGCATTGGTTTTTACCTACGTTTGCAACCCGGACGAACAGCGACGGCTGCAGCCTATTCAGCGCGGCTGGGATATGCCGTGCCGGGTGGTGTGATTGCCGTTGGGCTGATGGTGCCCTTTGCTGCATTCGACAACACGCTGGACGCCTGGATGCGCAGCACCTTTGACATCCGGACCGGGTTATTGATCACCGGGTCGATCTGGTTGCTGGTTGCGGCCTATGTGGTGCGGTTTCTGGCGGCTGCACTGGGGGCCTATGAGGGCGGCCAAAGCACGGTTCATGTCAATATGGACGCCGCTGCCAGATCACTGGGGCAGGGCCCCTTTGGCATGTTGCGCCGGGTGCACCTGCCGATCCTGTCACCCAGTCTGCTGACCGCGCTGCTGATTGTCTTTGTCGATGTGATGAAGGAACTGCCGGCCACCATGATCATGCGGCCGTTTAATTTTGATACGCTGGCGATACAGGCCTACCGGCTGGCCTCGGACGAGCGGCTAGAAGGTGCTGCGGTGCCGTCACTGGTGATTGTGGCTGTTGGCTTGCTGCCGGTGGTTCTGATCTGCAGGCAGGTCCGACGGCGCAGCTAAGAAGCATCACCCGCAGCAGCTGTCGCCTTGCTGGATTGGCGGACAGGGCACCGTTCCATAAGAACAAAAGACGCAGCAATCACCGGGCAGAGGTTTCAGGACCGCACCACATTTGGTGCAGTCATAGAACCATTGGCAGGAATCCGTGGGCATCGTCTCAACCTGAGCATGGGCGCAGTGTGGGCAGGTCAGTGTAGAGTTCAATTCTATTTGCATTCGTCGTCCTTACATCCAGCTGATCAGCAGGTCATTGATAGCCATTTCATTGGCCCAGATCCCCCAGGCCAGCAGTGTCATAGCGGTTAGTATTGCCAGCGTCGGTATCAGCCGCCGCACTTGATGGCGTCGCCAGGCGATACCCCAAGCCAGGGCGGTCATAGAGGCTGCAACTGCTATAAAGAGGGGAGCCCAAGCCGCGGTGCGGGCAAAGACCGCCATCCAGCTGCCACCTACCCCGAATATCATCAGGGTCATCGGCAGGATGCAGCAACTGGCCACACCAAGTGCAGCAAAAGTAGACATCAATGCGGGCTTGATCACGGTATCTTGTCCCAGCCTGTTAAAAGGTTGGGCTATTTTGCAAGCTGTAGGCGCTACAGGAGCAAGAGGAGATTTGCCGTGGTCACAATTGGTGAAGCCGCCCGTCGCAGTGGCGTGGGCATTGAATTGATACGCTATTATGAACGAACAGGCGTGGTAGCAGGCCCTGACCGCAGCCCGGCTGGGCGCCGAGAGTACCAGGTTGGCGAAATTCATGTCTTGCGCTTCATTCGCCGGTGCCGGGATCTAGGGTTTTCACTGGCAGAGGCAAAATCGCTGCTTGGTATTGCATCCTCAGATCATCTGGCCTGTGAGGATGCGCAAACGCTGGGGCAACGTCACCTGAAAAGCATCCGGCAAAAAATCTCTGACTTGGAACAGATGGAGACCGCCTTGGAGCAACTGATGCTCCCCTGTCAGGCGGGGCAGCAAGACTGCTCAATGCTGGACACCTTGCTTGAAGGATCGGAAAACGACTGGCCACTTTACGACAGGTAATCGCAAACACTGGTCGCGGGCATACAGATCTCTTCTTTCTGACTGACGTCTGCTCAAACGCAAACAAGGCGCGGAAATCTCCGCGCCTTGTCCGATTGCCTCTCTCTCAAATGGAGGAAGAGAGGGTTATTTCCAATTCACTTCGTTGAAGATCTTCTGCGCAACAGGGATGTTCTTGGCGACGTCAGCCAGCACGATATCGTCCGCCTTGAAGTCACCCAGGGCAGCAACGCTTGGGGCCAGCTCCACACCGGCGACTACGGGGTATTCATCGTTGCCGTTCGAGAAATATTCCTGCGCTTGAGGTGACGCCAGATACTCCAAGAACTTGATGGCGTTGTCTTTGTTTGGTGCATGGGCTGCAACGCCGGCACCAGACAAGTTCATATGCGCACCCTCAGCATCCTGCGACGGGAAGTTCAAGCCAATCATGTCGCGGCTGTCAGACAGTCCTTTGACGTTTTTGCGGATTGAACGGGCAAAGTAGTATGAGTTGGCAACTGAGATTTCGCACTCGCCAGAGATGATGCCGCGCAACTGGTCAGTGTCGCCACCCTGGGGGTCCCGTGCCATGTTGGCGACCACGCCTGTTGCCCACTCTTTGGCAACGTCTTCACCATGATGGGTCACAATCGACGCCAACAGGGTCTGGTTGTAGGTGTTGGTCGACGACCGGATACAAACCAGGCCTTTGTACTCTGGTTTGGCCAGGTCAAGGTAGGTTGCAGGTGGGTTTGCCACGTCTGCCTTGTCGAAAAAGATGATACGGGCGCGCTGCGAAAATCCAAACCACTGATTGTCGGTGTCTTGCAGGTTGGCGGGTACTTTATCTTCCAGAACCGCGCTGTCGATGGACTGCAGAATGCCAGAGTTTTTGGCACGCGCCAAACGGGATGTGTCTACTGTCAGCAGGATATCAGCAGGAGAATTTGCCCCTTCAGCTTCCATACGTGCAATCAGCTCGTCACCCTTGCCTTCGATGCGATTGATGGTGATTCCGGTGGCCTCTTCGAAATCAGAGTACAGACGCTCGTCAGTGTCATAATGGCGCGACGAATACAGGTTCAGCTCGCCGCTTGCAGCAGCCGACGTGGCGACCACTGCAATAAGGGCAGAGGCGATAAAAGTAGATGATTTCAACATAACATGTCCCAATGTAGATCTCTGATCCGAGAAAGTTCCCGACTTATTTAGTCAATTATACGAAATTGAGCGGGATGCAAATATAAACTGACAGAATTACTCGGAAATTTAAACCGCCCGTACTCTTGCCTCAGACAGTAAATTTTTGGGTCCGGTAGATTAGCCGGGGCCAGGGCAAGACCACCGGTACAAAAGGGTGGTGATAAACGCAAAAAAACCGCATCCGAGGATGCGGTTTTCAAAAAGTCTCTAGCAGTGCTAGACCTTAGCCCTGGCGTGCTTTGAAGCGGGGCTGAGTCTTGTTGATCACGTAGACGCGACCCTTACGACGCACAATGCGGCAATCCCGATGCCGGTTCTTGAGCGAGCGGAGCGAGTTCTTGACTTTCATAGTCATTCTCCTGTTCTGCGGCGCGAACCAGCGCCTAGGTTACGGGTGTCCTGACTTTACAGTCACAACAATGAATTCATGGTGGGCACTACAAGGTTCGAACTTGTGACCCCTTCGATGTCAACGAAGTGCTCTACCACTGAGCTAAGCGCCCATGAATACCTGCGTTTATTTCCAGCCCCAAATGAATGGGGCGCAGAGGTCTGCGCCGGTGAAGGGGTCTATAAAAGGAGTCGTGCAGGGGCGCAAGAGCTTTTGACCATAGAAATTTCTGTACTATGCTGTTTATTGAACCAGACACACCGGAGATAGGATGCCCAAAGCTGCTTTTCACGTGTTTTCGCCAAAAAAACTGCAGTCTGGAGTGGTTTTTGCCTCGCCACATAGCGGTACAGAATACACAGAATCCTTTCTGTCCCGGTCGATTCTGTCACCCCATCAGATCCGAAGTTCGGAAGACGCTTTTGTAGATCAGCTTTTTGCTGCGGCCCCGGACTACGGATCGCCTTTTCTGACGGCTCTAGCACCCCGGGCTTATCTGGACCTCAATCGCGCCGTTGACGAATTGGACCCGGCGCTCATCGAAGGTGTGCCGCGCAAGGGTCAAAATCCCCGGATTGCCTCTGGATTAGGGGTGATTCCGCGTGTGGTGGCTCAAGGGCAGGCGATTTATCGCGGCAAACTATCGATGGCTGAGGCGCAAGAGCGGATCAACACTCATTGGGTACCGTATCATGCCGCATTGCAGAACTTGCTTCGGCAGGCACATGGTCAATTTGGTCAGGCAATTCTGGTAGATTGCCATTCGATGCCACATGAGGCGATCGAGACCATGGGAAAACGCGGTGATCATCAGCCGCAAGTGGTTCTCGGTGATAGATTTGGCACCTCAGCCAGCGGCGACGTGGTGGATCAGATTGAGGCAGCGTTCGTCGGGGTAGGTCTGAAGGTGTCCCGCAACACTCCGTTTGCCGGAGCTTACATCACGCAGGCCTACGGCCGCCCCTCACGCGGCCAACATGCGGTACAAGTGGAAATTGACCGGGCGTTATATATGGATGAGGTGGCGATAAAGCCGAACGGAAATTTCGCGGCCATAAAAGAACTGCTGCGGGAGGTTATTGTCCAAATCTCTCAAATCGGCGACGAGCCGACGGCCCTGGCGGCAGAGTAAGAGGGCGCTGCCCCCTTCGCAGGTATGGCCTGCTCATCCCCCGGGATATTTCTGGCCAGATGAAGGGTGGATCCTCTTCATCTGGCTGGTAAATATCCTGGGGTCTGGGGTAAAGCCCCAGCCGCCGAAGGCGGGTTAGCGAAGCGCACGGCCTTTCTGGATGGCGTCTGCGCCGAACCGGTCGCGAATCGCGTCGGTTGCCCGTTCGGCCTTGGCCCGTTGGATAGCCTGAGGATCCAGAAGATCACCTGTAATGTCCGCTTGCGACTCGGGCACCAAATCTGCGATCCCACAACCAAGCAGCCGGTAGGGGCCCTGGTCGCCAACTTGATCCAGCAACTCTCGGGCAGTGCGGTAAATTACCTCGGCCATTTGGGTCGGATCACGCAAAGAAATGCGCCGGGTCAGCGCCGAATGGTTGGCGCGCTTCAGCTTGAGTGAAACCACACGCCCAGCTTTTTGTTTGGCTTTTGCGCGACCTGACACTTTTTCTGCCAACCGCCACAAATGGCCATCGAGTATGTCGGGATTGGCAGTGTCCTCAAAAAATGTTGTTTCATTAGTGATGGATTTCATCGGGGCATGGGCTGAAACACGGCGCCGGTCTTCGCCGCGGGCCAGATGCCAAAGGCGATCCCCCATAGATCCAAAGCGCGCCGCCAGATCGCGGCGCTCCCAGCGCAGCAGATCGGCAAAGATCCGGATACCGGCCTTGTCCAGACTGGCCTGAGCTGCCGGGCCAATGCCCCAGATCAAACGGACTGGCTTGTCATACAAAAAGGCATCGGTTTCAGCCTTGCCAATCACCGAGAAACCACGGGGCTTGTCCAGATCTGACGCGACTTTGGCGAGGAATTTGTTATGAGACAAGCCGATTGATCCTGTAATCCCCAGCTCATCTTTCATCCGTTTCACCAGCCGCGCCAGCATCACGGCTGGCGGTGCACCGTGCAGCTGCTCGGTGCCACTTAAATCCATAAATGCTTCGTCTAGAGACAGCGGTTCAACATCCGGGGTCAATTCATCCATCATCGCGCGGATCTGACGGGAGACCTCGACGTAGGCGTGCATGCGCGGTTTAATCACCACTGCAGAGGGGCAAAGTTTCAGGGCCTGAAACATCGGCATCGCCGATCGCACTCCGCGAATGCGGGCGACATAGCAGGCGGTTGAGACCACGCCGCGCTTACCACCGCCGATGATCACCGGTTTGTCGGCCAACTCCGGGTTGTCGCGCTTTTCCACACTGGCGAAAAACGCGTCGCAATCCATATGGGCAATCTGCAAGGCAAACAGTTCTTCATGTGCCTTCACCCTTGGGCTGCCACAGTGCGGACAGCGTCGCGCTGGTGCGACCTGGCTCAGGCAATCTCGGCATATGGCATGCATGGTGGCGCTCATTTGGGCATTGGTGGGACAAGGGTCTTACATCTGCTGCCCAGTCTAGCCTGTCAGCAGGGTATTGTCTTTATCCCATAGGCGCGTCAATCATGTTCAGATGACGTATTCTGGCGCTAAATTAGCCTTGTTTCTGGGGCGCGAACTATTGGTGATCTTGCGGGATGACAAGGCGGATATCCCCTATCCCGGGCATTGGGATCTGCCGGGCGGTGGACGCGAGGGCAATGAAACTCCAGCAGACTGTGCCCTGCGCGAAACCTATGAGGAAGTCGGGCTTGAGCTGCAGGAAACTGACCTGATCTGGACGCGGCAGTATAGCCGACCCCGAGGGTTGGTTTGGTTCTTTGTGGCCCGACAGCCTGTTTCATTAATAAAGCAAATTCGATTTGGCTCTGAGGGCCAGTGCTGGAAGCTGATGTCACCCAGGGACTATTGCGCGCATCCACTGGCGGTGCCGCATTTTGCGAAGCGGCTGCAGGAGTATCTCGACGATGATGAGGCTTGAGCACAAAGAAAAATCCCCCGCTGCTGAGGCGGGGGCAAGTTAACGGACCTCAGGAAGAGAGCCCGCAAGGGGAGTGTCTTGAGCACAGGTTCATCGATTTTTTGAATATCGCAAAGTTTGGAATGCAAATAGGCGCAATTGAGAGTCATGAATGTGACTTTGCCGGCACAGAGACAATTTGGCGCGCTTTTAGGCCTTGGGCGCAATTTTTTCGTTTATAGAAAGGCGCTTGACGTAAGGTCAGCGGCCAGTTCCCATCCGTAAATTCAGGGTGGCGCCGAATTTACGGTAAGTTTTTATTTTGCTGATATTTTGTGCGTTCACCCTTGTAACAAAGGTGAACCACTGTTTTTCGGTGCATTAGCCCGGGTTCGGAATGCTAGCCTATGGACTTTTCATTTCATCCAGAATGGCCCGCGCCGCGGCTTGCGGGTCTTTGGCTTGCCAGATGGGCCGTCCGACAACAATGTGATCGACGCCGTCTGCAATGGCTTTGGCCGGGGTTGCCACACGCTTTTGGTCGCCAAGGTCAGCACCGGCGGGGCGCACACCCGGGGTAACGATCAGACGGCCCTCTGCTTCGGGAAGGGCGCGGATCAGTGCGGCCTCTTGTGGCGATGCAATGACACCGTCCGATCCGGCGGCAAAGGCATTGCCTGCCCGCTCGAGCACCAGATCTTTAATGGCGCCATCTTTGATCAGCGCGCCATCCAGATCCTGCCGGTCCAGAGACGTCAGGATGGTCACCGCCAGAATTTTCATGTCACTGCCCGCAGCGCCCTGTTTGGCGGCTGACACCACATAGGGATCGCCATGCACTGTTAGGAAATCCAAATCAAACTGCGCCAGTCCACGTACCGCATTTTCAACGGTAGCGCCGATGTCGAACAACTTCATGTCCAGAAATATGCGTTTGCCCATCTCGTGCTTCAGCTCGTTGGCCAGCGCCAACCCGCCGCCCGTCAACATGCCCAGGCCGATCTTGTAGAATGATACGGCGTCGCCCAGCTGCTCGGCCAGTTGCAGGCCTTGCACGGCGTTGGGGACATCCATTGCAACAATCAGGCGGTCGTCGGACATGGGGGAAGCTCCGGTTCTGTTTGGGTTGCGCCTGTCTATGGCCCGTTGCACGTCAGCACAAGGGCCTAGGATACACCATAAATCCAGCGCATATCGGGGCTCTCGGTGCAGTACATGTGGACCCAGATATAGCAGTGCTGAAACAGCGCCAGCACCAGTGCATTCCACGACCCAAATACCAAAGCAATGCCCCACAGGCCCAGAAACGCGACCCCATACATTCCATTTGAGGTGTATTTAAAGACACCCTTGGTCACCAGCGGAAGGGCCGCAATTTCATCTCGAAAATGGTCGCCGCCCAGGGCGCGGCGGATGGAAAAGTGCACAAGGACAGAATGCAACGCCCAGATGGATAATCCCAGGAACAAGATACCAATGACAGCTTCAGTAAGGGGATACTGCGAAATTGACGCCGTATCGGCCCAGGCGGCCATGATCAATGAGAGCGGCCGCGCGATCAGAAGCGGAATAAAAACCAAACGCCAGACGACCATATCGCGATCACCCAACCAGCGGCTTAGGACGTTTCGATGCAGTTGCAGGCGAAACACCAGCGCAACAATGATTTGATGGAGCACCGCCAACGCGATCGACACTTTGGCCCAGCCGACAGAACTAAGCCCCAGTATGTGTGGTGCGTCCTGCGGGACAATCAGCAGCGAAATCGCCCCGGCGCTCAGCAGAATTGCAAAGCCCAAATGCTGCGGCTGACCCTCAAACAGGTCTTTCCAAGTGCTTTGGGCGCGAATGTCATCCAGGCGACTCATGCTGCCAGTATCTGCGCTGGGGCAGATTTGTCGACTGATTTTGGATCAGTGCCGGTGTGTCAGGGGGTAACCAGTCGCAGGTTTCCGCGACCCGACTGAACTTCTGAAGACTGACAAGTGGGTGCGTTCTGCCGCTTGGGCAGGGTGATCTGGCAATACAGGCTGACGGACCGATAGCTCATTGACAGCGCCACATTGGCGCGGCGACGGGCGCTGTTGCGCTTGAAACGGCGCTGAAAGATCTCGATGTTATTCGCAAGCATGGTGACCTCCGACTGTAAGTCCTAAAATTGTGATTCTCTAAAAATTCCATAAAATGCCGGCGAAACTGTGGCCAAAATGGAAACAATCTTCTTTGAGATCTGTAAGTGAAATTCTCATCCTTTCCGTGGATTATGCCCCTTGAAGAGATGGTAGAACTACCCACATTGATGTTGAGGCCCAAAACGGGGCGTGCCGCCAAGCGGGCGTTTCAAATTGCCGGGCGCTTTTAAAAGGAGAGATAGATGGACTTAAATAAGTTCACCGAGCGGGCACGTGGTTTTGTGCAGGCCGCTCAGACCATAGCGGTGCGCGAAGAGCACCAACGACTGGTTCCGGAACACATTCTAAAAGCACTGATGGACGATGATCAGGGGTTGGCAAGTAACCTGATCAGCCGGGCAGGCGGGGTGCCATCACGCGTGGTGGAATCGCTGGAAACGGCGCTGTCAAAGCATTCCAAAGTCAGTGGTGGGGCCGCTGGTCAGATCTACATGGATGGCCAAACCGCCAAGGTCATGGCTGAGGCTGAAAAGCTGGCGACCAAGGCTGGCGACAGTTTTGTCCCGGTTGAACGTGTCCTGATGGCCCTGTGTATGGTCAAGTCCAAGGCCAAGGATGCACTGGATGCCGGCGGTGTCTCTGCCCAGCGTCTGAACGAGGCGATCAACGATATTCGCAAGGGCCGCACCGCCGATAGCGCCACTGCCGAAGACGGCTATGACGCGCTCAAGAAATACGCCCACGACCTGACCGAGGCCGCCCGCGAGGGCAAGATCGACCCTATCATTGGCCGCGACGAAGAAATCCGCCGTGCCATGCAGGTGCTGTCGCGCCGCACCAAGAACAATCCGGTTCTGATCGGCGAACCCGGTGTGGGTAAAACCGCCATCGCCGAGGGCATGGCCCTGCGGATCATCAACGGCGATGTGCCGGAGAGCCTGCGCGACAAACAACTGCTTTCGCTGGATATGGGCGCGCTGATTGCCGGTGCCAAATATCGTGGCGAATTCGAAGAACGCCTGAAAGCGGTCCTGACCGAGGTGACCGAGGCGGCGGGTGAAATCATCCTGTTCATCGACGAAATGCACACATTGGTTGGCGCTGGCAAAGGCGACGGTGCCATGGATGCGGCCAACCTGATCAAACCGGCATTGGCGCGGGGTGAATTGCACTGTATCGGCGCCACCACGCTGGATGAATACCGCAAATACGTTGAAAAAGACGCGGCCCTGGCCCGTCGCTTCCAGCCAGTTGTGATCTCTGAGCCCACAGTCGAGGACACCATCTCGATTCTGCGTGGCATCAAAGAAAAGTACGAGCTGCACCACGGTGTCCGGATCTCGGACTCGGCACTGGTGTCGGCGGCGACCCTGTCGAACCGCTATATCACCGACCGCTTTCTGCCGGACAAAGCCATCGACCTGATGGACGAGGCCGCCAGCCGGTTGCGGATGGAGGTCGACAGCAAACCCGAAGAACTGGACCAGCTTGACCGTCAGATCATGCAGATGCAGATCGAAGCCGAAGCCCTGCGGATGGAAGACGACGCGGCCTCCAAGGATCGTCTGGAAACCCTGGAGCTGGATCTGTCTGAGCTACAGGAACGCAGTGCCGAGATGACGGCGCAGTGGCAGTCCGAACGGGATAAGCTTGCCGGTGCGCGCGATATCAAGGAATTGCTCGAAAAGGCCCGCGCCGATCTGGAAATTGCCAAACGGCAAGGCAATCTCGCCAAGGCGGGTGAGCTGTCTTATGGTGTCATCCCCGATCTGGAAAAACAGCTGGCCGACGCCGAAAACCGCGAAGACACCGGGGTGATGGTCGAAGAAGCGGTGCGCCCCGAACAGATCGCCGCCGTGGTGGAACGCTGGACCGGTATCCCGACGTCCAAGATGCTGGAAGGCGACCGCGAGAAACTGCTGCGGATGGAGGATGAGCTGCATAGCCGCGTTATTGGCCAGCACGATGCCGTCACCGCCGTCGCCAACGCCGTCCGCCGCGCCCGTGCGGGGCTGAACGACGAAGACCGCCCGCTGGGCAGCTTCCTGTTTCTTGGCCCAACCGGCGTGGGTAAAACCGAGCTGACCAAGGCTGTTGCCGAATTCCTGTTCGCCGACGAACACGCCATGCTGCGCATCGATATGTCGGAATACATGGAGAAACACTCGGTCGCCCGTCTGATCGGCGCGCCTCCGGGCTATGTTGGCTATGACGAAGGCGGTGCCCTGACCGAAGCCGTGCGTCGACGTCCCTATCAGGTGGTGCTGTTTGACGAGGTCGAAAAGGCGCATCCGGACGTGTTCAACGTGTTGTTGCAGGTGCTCGATGATGGTGTGCTGACCGATGGTCAGGGCCGCACGGTTGATTTCAAGCAAACGCTGATTGTGCTGACCTCGAACCTTGGCGCGCAGGCCCTTAGCCAGTTGCCCGACGGTGCCGATGCATCTGATGCGCGGCGTGACGTGATGGAGGCAGTACGCGGTCATTTCCGCCCTGAGTTCCTGAACCGTCTGGATGAAACCATCATCTTTGACCGCCTCAAACGCGAGGACATGGATGGCATCGTTGATATCCAGCTGGCGCGGCTGATCAAACGTCTCGCTGCCCGCAAGATCACGCTGGCGCTGGACGATGAGGCCCGCACATGGTTGGCCGACGAAGGCTATGACCCGGTGTTTGGTGCCCGTCCCCTGAAACGGGTGATCCAACGCGCCCTGCAAAACGCATTGGCCGAAATGCTGCTTGGGGGCGATGTCAAAGACGGCGACACCGTGCCGGTCTCGGCCGGTGCCGAGGGGCTGATCATCGGTGACCGTGTCGGATCCACCAATCGTCCCAAACCGGACGACGCGGTGGTACACTAAAGAGCGAGAGGCCCGTCAGACATGGCGGGCCTTTTTTGCAAGCTGTCGCTCATCTAATGACACTAATTGTCATCAGCCCTTGTTAGTGTGGTCTCAACAGATCAACCAAACAACCTTGTAGGCCACAGTCATGATACACCACCAACGCACACTCGATATCCCTGCCACCTCTGACGCCATCTGGGCCGTGATCGGGCGCTATATGCATATCGACGAGTTTGCCCCGCAGGTCGCCTCGGTTGATGCGCTGACTACCGGCGACAATGGCGTGGGCTCTAAACGTCGCTGCCATTTCGACAACGGCACCTCGCTGGTCGAGGAAGTCATCGCCTGGAAGGTCAACCACAGCTATCGCGTGCGCCTGTCCGAAATGGACGCCATGCCCCTGCACCAGGCCGAGGCCGAACTGTCACTGACCCCGACGCTAAATGGCATGACCCGCGTCACGTGGAGCTTTGACTATCGGGTCAAATTCGGCCCCCTTGGCTGGCTGATGGGTCAGACCATGATGAAGCTGATGATGGGCAAGTTGCTGGACGCCAACCTAAAGGGGCTGGCGGAGAAGGTGCAGTCAAACCGGACAGGGACCGCAATGGCCGGCTAGAGCGGTAGATTTCGGGCCGGTTCCCACAGAACCCAGCGCCCGGACCGAGGGGTGGGCGAGTAGCGCCCTCCCCGTGGGGGAGGTCCGGGCGCTGCCAAATCGAAGATTTGGCGATTGACCCGATCATGTTTTCACGGCGCAGCATTTGCGCGATTGTTTCCGAAGTGGTACCGTATGGCGTGATAAAATATTTGGGGAAATTAGTTTGCCGGAAGTTAGTTTGAACAGCGCAGCAAGTGCACGTGAAAAATTATCAGAAATTGAAGTCGGAAGTACCCCAGTTTTAGAATTCTCATTTCTGGAGCGACCTGGAAATAAGACAACCAGACTAGCTGCGAAATCTAATCAGCCAACTGAAATGAGCGGTAAAAACGTTTGGTTTAATTATGACTTTAAAGAAGATGTTTTTTTAACTGAGATAACGGTTTCAACTGTTGATTATGGGTCATATCACAGTTTTGAATTCGAATGGGAGGTCGCTGGAGGGCAAACTTTTCGACAAGTAGTTTCCAAGGGGGAAGATGAGGTATTTTCGCTTCCCATAAGAGAGATGGTGAAGGCTGTTCGGTTTAAACCGCCAACCGCATTTTTACGCTCTCCAAAGATCGGTAGTGTTACATTAAGTGGTTTTCCGCGAAGTAATATGGATGCTTTGCTAGGAGTTCTGGAACAACTCAATGTCTACCGCGACCAAGTGCAAGCAAACTGTGACAAGGCAATAGAGAATGCAGAGGCCTCAAACCTCAAAATAACCGAGGCAGAAGACAAGCTAGATGCGCTGCAAGAGGAAGTAGATACTCGGCAAAGTGAAGTTGTAGCGTTGCAGGGTGATATTGGACGCCTCACAGAGGAACGAAACTCGCTAAATGGAAACTTGAAGTCACTTGGTGACACCGTAAGGGCGGGTAAATCTGAGTTTCGAGCAGTAGAAGATAAAATCGCTGAGCGAGAGGAAGAGCGGAAACTTCTTTCGCAATCAATTGTTGCCGGGAAGTCTGAACTGCAAGGGCTTCGCGAGAATATTAACATGTTCCCGACTGAGATTTCCGCATTTGTTGAGCAAGGCGCGGACAACATAAGGTCATATTGGAAGATGGCCGTTGTTCCGATAGCGACGATCGTGTTGATTTCAGGCCTTTTGGTGTTCAATGCAGCAAATCTTACCACCGTTCTTGACGAAGTTGAAAATGCAAGAATTTGGTCAATTCTTGTTACTCGGATGCCGTACGTAATTGTTTCTTCGGCGATAATTGCGGCTAGTTTAAAATTGTCCCTAATTTTTGTAGGTGAAATTATGCGGATTAATCAACAGCGCTTAAACCTTTCAAAGATTAGCATTATAGCGAATGATGTTTCAAAGGCGTCAGAGACTGACTTGGTTTTTTCGGAGGAAGAGCGCCACACGCTGCGGACTCAGCTTAAAATGGAGCTGCTGCGTGATCATCTAAAAGACTATATCACGAGAGATTTTAACTACACTGGAGCCAGGGCTTTGAGAGAGGCCGCAAAACAAGAGGATGAAGCGGAAGGCACAAACAATCTTGAAGATTTAGAAGAAGAATTACATTAGCCGAAATTCAAAACAGTTTCACCCCGCAACCGCCTCCCTAGCCACCCGCAGCTCCCGTTTTCGCTCCAGCACCCGCATCCGGGGTTCCCAGTTATACCGGGTGTCCTCAACCGTTGGGGACCAGAACAGCGCACCGCCATCGCGCCAGGCGTCCAGGACGATACCGTCATATATATCCCCTGCGCGCGGTGCGATCACGGCGGTGCTGTGGTCGATCAGAAAAACAACCTTGGGCTCGGCAATGGCGCGCAGCATTACCAGGGTTTTGAACCTTTCGCGATCCAGCCGTGCCTGCATGTCTTCGGCATAGTGATAACACAACCCCCGGTCCTTGATGCCGGCGTTGACCTTGCTGTTGTGCACCAGCGGCGCGGTGGTGACGCCATAATCCTGCGCCAACTGGCTGGCATAGCTGTATGAAATCTCGGCGGCGCGGCGGGCCTCATTCGGGTCCACGTCAGGCCCAAGCGCGGCAATGGACAGGGTCAGCTCCGCAACCGGGTCGTGCAGCGGCACAGGCGCCTGAGCGCAGCCGCCGAGTATCACTGTGCTTAAAAGTATCAAAGAGCTGATCAGCTGTTTCATGATGTCCTGCTTATTGCCACTGTGCCCAAGGCGCTGAGTGCACCATGCGAAGAGGCTGTAATCAACGCAAGCTGTTTGGAATGGGGCTGTTAACATGACCGTTGTTGCCGCCCTGCCGCACGCCCTGTTCACCGCGATTTCGTCTTTCGCCAGCATTGTTCCCGGCAATCGCGATTACCGCTGGGTCTGACACCCCCGGCACAGGATCAGGGCCTTTGTTTGACCGGAGGCGCTATTGGGATGCATCTACGCACGGGGGATAAAATCCCCGGCCAAACCCGTTTTGGCGACGTCGCCATTTATAATCAGCACAGTCAGCAACAGACAGTGCCATTAACCGCCACACCCTGATGAGCCGTCGGCTTAGTCGGGCGCTTTGGCGTGACCGCTGCGAATGGCCAAATGGCCGCCGTGGTCTGCGCCAGAGAGCACATATCGTTAGCCCACCAGTTGTAACATGTGGTAAGCGTGGCGTTTCTGGCTATATCTAGCGACATGACCCAGCCAAAAGATCACTCGCAACAGGTTAGCCGACGTCGCACTGTGTTTGCTGGCGTCGCCTTGTTATTGGTCATCGGCGGCGCGATCGGCGTTGTTGTCAGTGAGTATGCATTGTCCCCCGAGGCCCTGGCGGAACAGTTGCGGGCGGTCGGCGCCTGGGCTCCGGTTGCGGTGATCGTCCTGATGATCCTGCATAGTTTCGTGCCCTTTCCGGCTGAAATTCTGGCGATTTGTGCCGGGGCGGTCTTTGGCACACTGATGGGGAGCCTGTTGATCTGGATGGGGGCCATGCTGGGGGCCTTGGCGGCTTTTGGGCTGTCGCGCAGGCTGGGGCAGCAGGTTGTTCACGGATGGCTGACCCCGTCACAGGCCAGCCGGATGAGTGACTGGACCCAAGACAGGGGCGTGCTTGCCCTGTTGATCAGCCGCTTTATTCCGGTGATTGCCTTTAATCTGATCAACTACGCGGCCGGCCTGACCAAGGTGCCTTTGTGGACCTTTATCTGGACCACGGGTCTGGGCATCCTGCCGTTCACCGTGCTGATGGCCTATCTTGGGGCGCAGATGAAAGAGCTGAGCTGGACGATGCTGCTGACTGTCTCGGGTGTTGGGGTGATATTGGTCTGCGGGTTGCATCAGCTGGCCAAAGCCCGGCGCTGGATCTGAGCGCGCCTCAGGCAACATAGACTTGTGCAGGCAGGCGAACACGCCCAACATCAGGTCCATGTTCGGTGGCCAGGACGCGCCAAAGGTATTAGTCAGGAGATTTTACATGGATTTTGCAGCAAACGTCATAGAGGTCATGGCGCTGAGTTTCGTATTTATTCTGGGCGCAATTGCGGTGGGTGTTGCGGTATTGTTTGTGGTGGACCGGTTTCAAACCAGCGATGCCATCCGGCGCAACTATCCGGTAATTGGGCGTTTTCGCCATCTGTTCAGTGAACTGGGTGAATTCTTTCGTCAGTACTTCTTTGCCATGGACCGCGAAGAGCTGCCGTTCAACCGGGCACAGCGCGATTGGGTAAAGCGGGCCTCGTCGGGCGAGGGCAACACGGTGGCCTTTGGTTCAACCCGCAACGCCAATGTACCCGGCACACCGATTTTCGTGAATGCTCCGTTTCCGCCACTGGATGACCAAAGCGCCAAAACCGCGCCGCTGCAGATTGGCCCAACCGCGCGCACGCCCTATCTGGCGCCTTCGATCTTCAATATCTCAGGGATGAGCTTTGGTGCCATTTCCAAACCCGCCGTACAGGCGTTAAGCCGGGGGGCCAAACAGGCCGACGTTTGGCTGAACACGGGTGAGGGCGGGCTAAGCCCGTTTCACCTGGAGGGCGGATGTGACATCGTGTTTCAGATCGGCACCGCCAAATACGGTGTGCGCAATGATCGCGGTGGGCTAAACGACGACAAGCTAAAGCAGGTCGCCGCGCATGACGCGGTGCGGATGTTCGAACTCAAGCTGTCGCAGGGGGCCAAGCCGGGCAAGGGCGGTATTCTGCCTGCTGCCAAGGTAACGGATGAGATTGCAGGCATTCGCGGCATTGCGGCGGGGCAAGCCAGCCTCTCGCCCAATCGTCACCCGGAAATGGAGAATTTTGGCGATCTGCTGGATATGATCACCCATATCCGTGCGGTGACAGGTAAGCCGGTGGGGATCAAGACCGTTGTCGGCTCCGAAGCGGTGATGCGCGAGCTGTTTGACTGTATCAAAACCCGTGGCAGTGATGCGGCGCCCGATTTCATCACCATTGATGGCGGTGAGGGCGGCACTGGCGCGGCGCCGATGCCCCTGATTGATCTGGTCGGCATGTCAGTGCGCGAGGCGCTGCCCATGGTGGCCAATCTGCGGGATGAATATGGGCTGAAGGACCGCATCCGCCTGATCTCGTCCGGTAAGCTGGTCAATCCCGGCGACGTGGCCTGGGCGCTGGCGGCGGGGGCTGACTTTGTCACCTCGGCGCGTGGCTTTATGTTTGCGCTGGGCTGCATTCAGGCGCTCAAGTGTAATCGCAACACCTGCCCGACCGGCATCACCACCCATGATCGCCGGTTCCAAAAAGGGTTGGTGGTCGAGGATAAATACATCCGTGTTGCCAAATACGCCCGCGAGATCAGCCACGAAGTCGAGATCATCGCCCATTCAGTTGGGGTGGCCGAACCGCGTCAAATCCGCCGCCGCCATGTGCGCATCATGCAAGATGGTGGGCAGTCACGCCCGATGAACGAGATCATGCCAAGTTACAGTCCCGTCGCCGAAACGTGACAGGATATGTTTTGGTTCTTTAAGCCATAGCGCGTATCTCTGTCGAAACGAGATTAAAGGAGCCTTTGATGGCCTACCGCTGGACCAATGACCTGACCCACGCTGATGTCACCCCTCGGGGTGCATTTCTGAACCGCCGTCAAATCATGGCGGGCATGGCAGGACTGGGGCTTAGCACCATGGCTGGCCGTGCGCAGGCAGACGACGCGCTGGAACCCAACAGCTGGGAGGACGTCACCAGCTATAACAACTATTATGAGTTTGGCACCGGCAAGGGTGACCCGGCAGACAATGCTCATGTGCTGACCACCTCACCCTGGAGTGTGACCATCGATGGTCTGGTGGATCGCCCCGGCGAATATGATTTCAAGGACATCCTGTCCGAGATGACCATCGAAGAGCGCATCTACCGCTTCCGCTGCGTCGAGGCCTGGTCGATGGTGGTGCCCTGGAATGGCTTTGAGCTGTCAGACCTGCTGGCTATGGCGGGCGTGCAGGACGGTGCAAAATACGTCGCCTTTGAAACCCTGTACCGCCCCGAAGAGATGCCTGGCACTGCCTACCGTGTGCTGGACTGGCCCTACCGCGAAGGTCTGCGTCTGGACGAGGCAATGAACCCACTGACGCTGATGGCCACGGGTATCTTCGGCAAGGATCTCCCTAACCAGAACGGCGCGCCTCTGCGGTTGGTGGTGCCCTGGAAATATGGCTTCAAGTCAATCAAGGCGATTGTTCGCATTACTCTGACCGACGAAGAACCGCCAACCAGCTGGAACATGTCCAATGGCCGTGAATATGGGTTCTACAGCAATGTGAATCCCGAGGTGTCGCACCCCCGCTGGAGCCAGGCGACGGAGCGCCGAATCGGTGGCGGGTTGTTTGCCAAACGTCAGCCAACCCTGATGTTCAATGGTTACCAGGACGAGGTTGCCGCGATGTACGAAGGCATGGACCTGAGGAAATCCTTTTAATGCGGGATCGGCTCAATCAGTCGCTACGCCATTTGCCGACTTGGGTCGTCTACATAGTGGGAACCCTGCCGGCTCCCTGGCTGTTCTATCAGGGGCTGACCGGCGGCTTAGGGGTCGAGCCGATCAAAGCGCTGGAACACGAGTATGGTGAACTGGCCCTGCAATTGCTGGTATTTAGTCTGGCGATCACGCCGTTGCGCAAGTTTGCTGGGATCAACCTGCTGAAATTCCGCCGCGCGGTGGGGCTGTTGTGTTTTTTATATGTGACCTGCCATTTGATGGTCTGGCTGGTGCTTGACGTGCAGATCCCCGGACAGATTTGGGCGGACATCCTCAAACGTCCCTATATTACTATCGGCATGGCCGGTTTCCTGCTGTTGCTGCCACTGGCTGTAACGTCAAACAACTGGTCGATCCGCAGACTTGGGCCCCTTTGGCGAAAACTGCACAGGGCCAGCTATGTCATCGGCCTGCTCGGCGCAGTACATTTCATCCTGTTGGTCAAAGGGGTTCAAATCGAACCACTGATCTATCTGGCTCTGATCGTCGGTTTGTTGCTGCTTCGGCTGCCCACGGGTCGCGCTGCGTCCTCTGGTCGGGTTCGCCGCCAGGGCGTCTAGACGGTGCTTACTTATCCTATGTCTCCGATTACGGTTGTTGGTCACTGGAGTTGGGGTGGATTGATTCCCGGGTTTGTTAGTGTCTGCCCGGTGCCATTCCACAAGATCTGGTGGAGTTCTGTTTGTTTCAGAATTTTGGCGGTGGATTTGTTTGGGGTAGCGCCACCAAGTTCGGCGATGATCTGATCTAAGAGTATGTTTTCATGCGTAAATTGCTGGATTTGTGAAAAAGGTGAGTTTTCGTTGATTTATGGGTTGCGGGTTTGTTGTGATATCCCTAGAACCCCCCTTACCGGCGGCGCTGAGGTGTTGTTGGGGACGCGGTGGAGAGACACTGGGACGCTTCGGAGAGACGGGGAATGGAGGAGAGGGTTAAAGCGGGCGCGCTGAGAGATTGGCGCATCTGTTTGATTTTTGTCTCTGGGATCTAATGATCTAGGACCTTTGGTCTGTTTGCTCTTTGAAAATTTATATATCTGAAGAGATATGTGGGCGGTTTGGTTCATTCGATGGATCAACCTGTGCATATATCAACGCTGGTAGGGATTGTATGTAAATGCGGTACCGATGACCAGTGTCAGCTTCACTGTTTGGACGGCTTTTGTTTCTTTGGAAACTTGAGCACAACCAAACGGTTAAACTGTCCCATTTGAACAATGGGACGATATGTGCAGAGGTTCGACGTCAAGGATAGCATTGCAAGATGCTTTCAACTTGAGAGTTTGATCCTGGCTCAGAACGAACGCTGGCGGCAGGCCTAACACATGCAAGTCGAGCGCACTCTCAACCTTCGGGCGGGGAGCGAGCGGCGGACGGGTTAGTAACGCGTGGGAATGTACCCTTCACTAAGGAATAGCCTCTGGAAACGGAGAGTAATACCTTATACGCCCTTCGGGGGAAAGATTTATCGGTGAAGGATCAGCCCGCGTAAGATTAGATAGTTGGTGGGGTAATGGCCTACCAAGTCTACGATCTTTAGCTGGTTTTAGAGGATGATCAGCAACACTGGGACTGAGACACGGCCCAGACTCCTACGGGAGGCAGCAGTGGGGAATCTTGGACAATGGGCGCAAGCCTGATCCAGCCATGCCGCGTGTGTGATGAAGGCCTTAGGGTCGTAAAGCACTTTCGCTAGAGATGATAATGACAGTATCTAGTAAAGAAGTCCCGGCTAACTCCGTGCCAGCAGCCGCGGTAATACGGAGGGGACTAGCGTTGTTCGGAATTACTGGGCGTAAAGCGTACGTAGGCGGATCAGAAAGTATGGGGTGAAATCCCAGGGCTCAACCCTGGAACTGCCTCATAAACTCCTGGTCTAGAGTTCGAGAGAGGTGAGTGGAATTCCGAGTGTAGAGGTGAAATTCGTAGATATTCGGAGGAACACCAGTGGCGAAGGCGGCTCACTGGCTCGATACTGACGCTGAGGTACGAAAGTGTGGGGAGCAAACAGGATTAGATACCCTGGTAGTCCACACCGTAAACGATGAATGCCAGTCGTCGGGTAGCATGCTATTCGGTGACACACCTAACGGATTAAGCATTCCGCCTGGGGAGTACGGTCGCAAGATTAAAACTCAAAGGAATTGACGGGGCCCGCACAAGCGGTGGAGCATGTGGTTTAATTCGAAGCAACGCGCAGAACCTTACCAACCCTTGACATCCTAGGACAACCTGAGAGATCAGGCCTTCCTTCGGGACCTAGTGACAGGTGCTGCATGGCTGTCGTCAGCTCGTGTCGTGAGATGTTCGGTTAAGTCCGGCAACGAGCGCAACCCACATCCTTAGTTGCCAGCAGTTCGGCTGGGCACTCTAAGGAAACTGCCCGTGATAAGCGGGAGGAAGGTGTGGATGACGTCAAGTCCTCATGGCCCTTACGGGTTGGGCTACACACGTGCTACAATGGCAGTGACAATGGGTTAATCCCAAAAACTGTCTCAGTTCGGATTGGGGTCTGCAACTCGACCCCATGAAGTCGGAATCGCTAGTAATCGCGTAACAGCATGACGCGGTGAATACGTTCCCGGGCCTTGTACACACCGCCCGTCACACCATGGGAGTTGGGTCTACCCGAAGGCCGTGCGCCAACCTAGCAATAGGAGGCAGCGGACCACGGTGGGTTCAGCGACTGGGGTGAAGTCGTAACAAGGTAGCCGTAGGGGAACCTGCGGCTGGATCACCTCCTTTCTAAGGATGTTTCTAGCCAGATCAGCTTGCTGATCTCATGAAACACTTAGCAGATCTCCTCTTCTCACGAAGGGGCGCCCGAAATGGGTGAATGATCATAGAGACGCAAGTCTCAGTCTGGGATCGCAAGATCTTAGGCAGAGCCAGGCCGTCCTCATATCTCTTCAGACAACCGAGCCCTGATCTCAGGGTTCAGCAAGGGCCTTAGCTCAGCTGGGAGAGCGCCTGATTTGCATTCAGGAGGTCAGGAGTTCGATCCTCCTAGGCTCCACCAAGCATTGGCCCTTGTGATAACCACCACGGGTCGGCCCTGTCGGCAGATTTGCTTTGCAAATCGCCTGTCGGCAACGCGGTTTTGCGATGCAAAACCCGCTGGGTCGGTAGCTCAGGTGGTTAGAGCGCACGCCTGATAAGCGTGAGGTCGGAGGTTCAAGTCCTCCTCGACCCACCACTTCTTCTTTGCCTTCGGCAAAACGAAGAAGAACAACACCTCCTCTTGGCGGCAAGCGGCAGGGTATCTTACGCAGTAAGATGTCCCGAGAGCGGCTCACAGGATTAGGTATCGATTAGATCGAACAGCAGTTTTAGAACTTCTGTTCCGTCCAATCGGACGGTGCGAACGCGCATTCTCTTCGAGAATACGCTACATCGCATTCCGGACACTTCCTTCGGAAGTACCGGGAATTGACATCGTTTAGAGAGATACAATCAACAATACTGTTGGTCGCCCGAGTAAGGGATTGACCTCAGATTGGTGCTGATCTTCTTCGGAAGTGAAGCGAGCTTGTGAATACGTCTGTTTCCTCGGACGTCCATGAGTATGCCAGCCTGAAACGACGGTGTTGTCCAAGTCAAGTAAACTAACCCGAACACGTCTTCAGCCGCTTCCCGCACGGATAGTGGTTGCATACGGGACGTGTTCAAATTGTTCGCATCATACGTGGTGCGAGCGGGAAAGTATGCTTTTGATCCCAGGGATATGTGGGAACAGTTTCTTACCAGCTTCTGTTCTTCGATCGATTGGTTGGTTCTGCGGTCGCAAGGCGGTAGGACAAATAACCAGTCTTTCTATTTCTGGATCAAATCAAGCGCGAAAAGGGCGTTTGGTGAATGCCTTGGCAGTAAGAGGCGATGAAAGACGTGATACTCTGCGATAAGTCATGGGGAGCTGAGAATAAGCTTTGATCCATGAATTTCTGAATGGGGCAACCCACCTGATACTTTGTTATTATTATACTCTTCTGACCGTTCTGCGGTGGGACGAACCAGCTTGCTGGTGAGACTCGCCAAGGGCGAGCACGGAGTGTTCTTAATAATAAGGTAAACCAGGTATTTTTAACCTGAATACATAGGGTTAAAAGGCAAACCCGGGGAACTGAAACATCTAAGTACCCGGAGGAAAGGAAATCAATATGATACTCCCTAGTAGCGGCGAGCGAACGGGGACCAGCCGAGCCAGATGAGTGAGAAGAACATGTTGGGAAGCATGACCATAGCGGGTGATAGTCCCGTATTCTAAGCTTTGATGGACGTATTAAGTAGGGCGGAACACGTGAAATTCTGTCTGAAGATCGGAGGACCACCTTCGAAGGCTAAGTACTCCTTACTGACCGATAGTGAACCAGTACCGTGAGGGAAAGGTGAAAAGCACCCCGACGAGGGGAGTGAAACAGTACCTGAAACCGAACGCCTACAATCAGTTGGAGGGTCCTTGCGGCCTGACAGCGTACCTTTGTATAATGGGTCATCGACTTGGTCTCACAAGCAAGCTTAAGCCGTTAGGTGTAGGCGCAGCGAAAGCGAGTCTTAATAGGGCGAATGAGTTTGTGGGATCAGACCCGAAACCGAGTGATCTAGGCATGGCCAGGTTGAAGGTGCAGTAACATGCACTGGAGGACCGAACCCACATCTGTTGAAAAAGATCGGGATGAGCTGTGCCTAGGGGTGAAAGGCCAATCAAACTCGGAGATAGCTGGTTCTCTGCGAAATCTATTTAGGTAGAGCGTCGTCCGAATACCCCGGGGGGTAGAGCACTGGATGGGCAATGGGGGCATACAGCCTTACTGACCCTAACCAAACTCCGAATACCCGGGAGTACTAGACGGCAGACACACTGCGGATGCTAACGTCCGTAGTGAAGAGGGAAACAACCCTGACCTCCGGCTAAGGCCCCTAATTCATGGCTAAGTGGGAAAGCAGGTGGGACGACCAAAACAACCAGGAGGTTGGCTTAGAAGCAGCCATCCTTTAAAGATAGCGTAACAGCTCACTGGTCTAATTAAGTTGTCCTGCGGCGAAGATGTAACGGGGCTCAAGCCATGAGCCGAAGCCGAGGATGCACATAGTGCATGGTAGCAGAGCGTAGTGTGACATAGATCCTATCCTCTTTAGTGTCCCCCGGACCAGTTCCGTGTGGCACCTTGGAGGACCGGATCTTTCGATGAAGCCGGGGCGTGAGCCATCTGGTGGAGAGATCACTAGTGAGAATGATGACATGAGTAGCGACAAAGAGTGTGAGAGACACTCTCGCCGAAAATCCAAGGGTTCCTGCTTAAAGCTAATCTGAGCAGGGTAAGCCGACCCTAAGGCGAGGCCGAAAGGCGTAGTCGATGGGAACCAGGTTAATATTCCTGGGCCAGGAAGTGGTGACGGATCTCGAAGGTAGTTCATCCTTATTGGATTGAATGGGCTGCTGAGAGGTCCCTGGAAATAGCCCTTCCATGAGATCGTACCCTAAACCGACACAGGTGGATAGGTAGAGAATACCAAGGCGCTTGAGAGAACTATGTTGAAGGAACTCGGCAAAATACCTCCGTAAGTTCGCGAGAAGGAGGCCCGGTTTCTACGCAAGTGGGAGCTGGGGGCACAAACCAGGGGGTGGCGACTGTTTATTAAAAACACAGGGCTCTGCGAAGTCGTAAGACGACGTATAGGGTCTGACGCCTGCCCGGTGCCTGAAGGTTAAAAGGAGGGGTGAGAGCTCTGAATTGAAGCCCAGGTAAACGGCGGCCGTAACTATAACGGTCCTAAGGTAGCGAAATTCCTTGTCGGGTAAGTTCCGACCTGCACGAATGGCGTAACGACTTCCCCGCTGTCTCCAACATAGACTCAGCGAAATTGAATTGCCTGTCAAGATGCAGGCTTCCCGCGGTTAGACGGAAAGACCCCGTGCACCTTTACTACAGCTTCACATTGGCATTAGGCCGAGCATGTGCAGGATAGGTGGTGGGCTTCGAAACCAAAACGCTAGTTTTGGTGGAGCCTCCCTTGAGATACCACCCTTGCTCTGCTTGATGTCTAACCGCGGTCCATTATCTGGATCCGGGACCCTGTGTGGCGGGTAGTTTGACTGGGGCGGTCGCCTCCTAAAGCGTAACGGAGGCGCGCGAAGGTTGGCTCAGACCGGTCGGAAATCGGTCGTTGAGTGCAATGGCAGAAGCCAGCCTGACTGCGAGACTGACAAGTCGAGCAGAGACGAAAGTCGGTCATAGTGATCCGGTGGTCCCGAGTGGAAGGGCCATCGCTCAACGGATAAAAGGTACGCCGGGGATAACAGGCTGATACTGCCCAAGAGTCCATATCGACGGCAGTGTTTGGCACCTCGATGTCGGCTCATCTCATCCTGGGGCTGGAGCAGGTCCCAAGGGTACGGCTGTTCGCCGTTTAAAGAGGTACGTGAGCTGGGTTTAGAACGTCGTGAGACAGTTCGGTCCCTATCTGCCGTGGGTGTAGGATACTTGAGAGGAGTTGCCCCTAGTACGAGAGGACCGGGGTGAACGAACCACTGGTGGACCAGTTGTCGTGCCAACGGCAGTGCTGGGTAGCTATGTTCGGACAGGATAACCGCTGAAGGCATCTAAGCGGGAAGCCCCTCAAAACAAGGTATCCCTGAGGGCCGAGGTAGACCACCTCGTCGATAGGCCAGAGATGTAAGCGTGGTAACACGTTCAGTTGACTGGTACTAATTGCCCGATAGGCTTGATTTGATCCAGTAATAGACAGACTGACTATGTCAGACTTAAGTGAACGACAATCAAAGCATACATTCCAACCGTATTCGAAACGAAATCGAATACGTATCAGACGAACTGACTTGAATAACATGTTGATGTGGGAACGCGCCTTTGCTTCGCAAAGACACTGTCTCCCACTCGCCGTGATTTGCCATGCAAACACGGCGTGTATCTCTCAAATCGAGGATTTTCCTCGGTTTGGTGGTCATAGCGCAAGTGAAACACCCGGTCCCATCCCGAACCCGGAAGTTAAGCACTGTTGCGCCGATGGTACTGCATCTTAAGGTGTGGGAGAGTAGGGCACCGCCAAACCTAGAAAAATCCTCAAACAACGATAAATATTAAATATAACCGGTTACAAACCCTGTCGCGGGATGGAGCAGCCCGGTAGCTCGTCAGGCTCATAACCTGAAGGTCGCAGGTTCAAATCCTGCTCCCGCAACCAAATTCAAGATCGCAACAGCCCGTTCGACCTACAAACAGTCCCCCGGACTGTTTGATTAACGGTCTCACCTCATCAGGCTCATAACCTGAAGGTCGTAGGTTCAAATCCTACTCCCGCAACCAACTTAAAACAACGATACCACATCTTACGCCCCGCTCCAGCGGGGCTGTTTGCATTTGGACCCAACCACTGAAAGCTCAGACAACAAAACAACGGCAGTCGGCTCCAACAACAAAACACCGCGCGGATGCCGTCAGAGGACCTGCAGTGGAAACCTCCAGTCACTCCCCCGTCGCGGCCTGATCAAGACCACCAAGGTGAACCAAATCCAGAAATCGATCCGCGTGCAATGCATGCAAGCTCCAGCCCATTGTGGTCATTGCTTGCCCAGAAACGATCTGCACCCTACAGATCACAGCATGAAACTGAACAGTCTTGCCCTTGCTGCCATCACAATGGCTCCCTGTGCTGCGAAGGCGCATCCGCATATATTTGTCGACACCGCCTTGAAAGTGCTTGTCATGGATGACGGGCAGCTTGAGGCTGTGGAGGTCACCTGGGCATATGACGAGTTCTATTCACTGCTGATCTTTGAGGATCTGGGATTGGATGGGGATTACGACGGAGAGCTGACGGCGGAAGAACTGGTGAAGTTGCAAAGTTTTGATTTGCAGTGGAGCGAAGACTACGACGGCGACAGTTATTTGATAAGGGACGGGGTGCCGCTGGTGCTGAGTGGTGCGGAGCATTTGGAGACGGTCGTTTCGGGCGGGCGCATCACTACGCGCCACCGTAGAACGCTGGTGGAACCGGTTGCGGCGGACGGAGTGGTTTTCAAGGCCTATGACCCCACCTACTATACAGCATATACTTTGAACCTGGATTTTGAAGTCACTGGCGGCTGCACCGGCGAAGCGACCCCGCCAAATCTGAATGCTGCCTACGATAAAGTGGAAGAGCTGCTGTATTCTATGCCCGCTGACCAGGCGAATGAGGCCTATCCTGAAGTTGGCGAAGCTTTTGCCGAAACAGTGAGGCTCAGTTGCGGAGATTAGTAATGCGTGGCGGTGTGCCCTTAGTCGTAGCAGCAGTTGCGATCCCCTTGATCTGGATGTGGGGTTTTGGCGGTTCCGAAACTATCCTTGCCTGGGCAGCGGATGGTCAACGTGATGTGCAGAATGCCATGGCTAGGAGTTTGCGTGCGCTTCGCACCAAAGAGCCGGGGGCCCTCGCGGCACTGCTGGCCTTGTGTTTCTCCTATGGATTTTTTCATGCGGCTGGTCCGGGGCATGGCAAGCTGGTGATTGGAGGGTATGGCCTGGGAAAACCGGTGCCATTACTGAAGCTTGCCGGGGTATCAGTTGTGGCATCTCTGGCGCAGGCGGCCACGGCGGTCTTGCTTGTCGTTGGTGGGCTAACCCTGTTGGATTGGAGCAGGGAACAGCTAACCAGCGCTGCGGACGATGTAATGGCGCCGCTGTCTTATGGGTTGATAACACTATTGGGACTGTGGCTGCTGGTACGGGGTCTTCGGCGGTTGTTTCAATGGCAGCCGACGCCGCACCACGATCATAGTCATGAAGGCCTTAGCGCCGATGATATCAAAAATTGCCCGTCCTGCGGGCACCGGCATGGACCGACAGCAGAGGAGGCA
Organism: Parasedimentitalea marina; assembly: GCF_004006175.1. GTDB lineage: Bacteria > Pseudomonadota > Alphaproteobacteria > Rhodobacterales > Rhodobacteraceae > Parasedimentitalea > Parasedimentitalea marina. Next base: position 3,891,880 of record NZ_CP033219.1, on the reverse strand, counting down.
GCAAATATGTCTACACTCCGGGATGCACTGGCCATTGTTGGTGCCGTGGCGGTCCGGCCTTGTACCGGAGCCGTGTTCCTGTTGCTTTTGACCTGGCGTATGGGGATCCTATGGGCAGGGATTGCCGGGGCCTTTGCCATGGGGCTGGGCACGGCCTTGCTTACCGTTGCTGTTGCGGTGGCAGCAGTCACTCTCCGAAAGGGCACGCTGCTGCAATTGCAGGGTCCGGGTGCCCTGCGCGCGGCGGCGATGCTGGAGATCCTTGCAGGTACTGTGGTGGCAGTTTTAGCCGGACAGATCCTGCTGCGGACGCTGTAGTCTACGGTTAACCTTCCGGCGGGTGATGTCATGACGGATCAGCGCCAAAAGATCGGATTTGCGAAATGGCTTCGTTATAAAGTCATTCATGCCGGCAGCAGGGCAGGCCTGAGCATTGCTGGGGTGAGCATTGGCGGTGAGGGCGATGATACGACACTCGCTGTGCTTGGCATCCCGTTCACGTTTGCATGTAATGTTGGCTGATGACCCGACGAGATGGGTCAAATTCCCGTCTCACTCAAACGTCGGTTTCAGCGGGTGCGAATATATGTCGTGCGCTGGATAGCGGGCAGGTGGCTTCTTCTTTTGATTGGATAACTCGGCAATGTTGCGCAAAGGCGCGTTCGCCTATTGCACCACCAAATATTTCCAGCGCCGTTTTTACCAGAAAATCGTTAGGTGTCCTTTATCACAATATTTGCATGAAGCTGACATTGGACGCTTTTACAACAGGCAGTCACGCTCGGCTTGCCGGGGAAACCCGAATCGCGTCTTTTGGGGTTTCAAAACGATTTTGACCAACCGCAGTCTGATTTGTCAGAGGGTCGGCGTGAGACCAAGGCCAGTTACGGCGTACAGTGGATGAGATATTTGTGAGGGTTATGGAAAAAACCGTGACCCAAAACAAAAAACCCGCAGCCAACTGGCCACGGGTTTTAAGGTATTCAACGTAACTGTATGATTTACATCATACCTTCGCGCTCTAGCTTTTTGCGAGCGAGCTTACGAGCACGACGGATTGCTTCAGCTTTTTGACGTGCGTTTTTCTCGGACGGCTTTTCGAAATGCTGCTTAAGCTTCATTTCACGGAAAACGCCTTCCTTTTGGAGCTTTTTCTTCAGCACCCGAAGGGCTTGATCGACGTTGTTGTCGCGAACACTAACCTGCATGTGGTCTACACCGTTTTTCTAGTTTGAAATTGTAAATGTCTCTCTTGGGACGCCCAATAGCAATGTTACACCGGATTGTACAGCATTTCAGTCTCAGGTTGGGGTAAGGAAAATCGCTTAGTGCGTGGTATTTGCCATTTTGGCTGGATGGCTGCGTTTTACTGCCTGTCCGCTGTTGCCATTTCAGGCCCAACTATCGTCAGGATTGTTCCCGCGAGAATCATATAATGTGGTTTCTGCCCCGTCCGGCACCCGGCAGCCCTTATCCTGATGTGCCTAAACTGACCGACAGAAGACAGCCTTTACGCCCCCGAATTGAACGTCCCTACTGCTGCTGCTCGGCTTCAGGGTGCAATTCGCCAGCCATTTGACCACCCTGTGAAGAGATAGCCTGCGCGGCGCGGCTTTCCTCGGGTGCGGCGGACTGCGTGATACGGAAAATCGCCACAAAAACGGTCAAACAACTGACAAGCACAAAAAGCAGCATCAAGCCGGTTGGTCCACCCACAGACAGTACTGCTGGTCCCACCATAGACCCGATCAGGATGCCCACATTCAGAGCCAGGACCAAGGTTCCGCTGGCCGGTACAATCTGGGCTGGTGACAATTGGTCATTCGCATGTGCGACACAGATTGAATAGATGGGTAACAGCATCCCCGCCATCAGGCCCACGGCCAGATGCAACTGTCCGGCCAGCAGGCCGCTTGCTATGCCCAATGCAGTTAAGGCAGCAATTCCCGAAGCCCCAGCGACCACCAATCGTCGGTCTATTCGGTCTGACAGCCAACCGATTGGAAATTGAAACAAGGCGCCTGCAAGGGTTGCAACCACCAATAGCGATGCCGCGCCCGCTGCGCTTAGCCCAAGTGTCAGTCCAAAAAGTGGCAAGGATATAAATATCCCAGCAACGAGGATCCCGTTCAGAATTGATCCGGTTATTGCCAAAGGGGATATTCGCAACAGGCGTAAAATAGGGAGCCGTTCCGGGGCAGAATATTCAGGGGCTGCGTTATCAGAAACCAGGATGGGAACCAGTGAAACTGAAATCAGGATTGAGCAGATGCCAAACAGCTGGGTGCCGGTCCCATCGTCAAACCCGGCCATTGCCGCGCCTATTGACCCCCCAGCCGCGATCACGATGAAATAGATCGACAACAGGCTCGCTCGATACCGGTTTTCGGCTTTTGCGTTCAGCCAGCTTTCAGAAATGACGTACAGGCCGGGATAGCAGAATCCCGCAAGAACCCGCATCAAACCCCAGCTCATCGGGTCATTCGTCAAAAGATGTACCACGGCCGAGATTGAGCACAGGGATGCAAGCGCGCCGAAGGACCGGATATGACCAACCTTCTCGACCAATTTTGGTGCCGCGACAGCCCCAAGCAGCGCGCCCAGCGGATACCCCGCCTGCATGAAGCCAATGGTGATTTCTGAAAACCCGAGGGAAACGCCGCGAATGGTCAACAGGGTCGCTAACAGCCCGTTAGAAACCATCAGCAGCAAAATGCCCAAAAACAGGGCCCAGTTATCTTTGAACGCATGTAACACAAGACTGCGCTACCACAGAAAACAGGGGCAAGATAGAAAATTGCTTTGCGACAGAACGTTGATAGCCTGCCTCTTTTCAGCAGGTTATAGACTGTATAGGCAGGTTTTTTCGCGCTAGCGCTTTGGGCCAAGGCTTGATCCGTCTTTCCTCCCAAGTGATGCAGATTATATATTGTTTAATATCTTGAAAACACGCGATGATAACTCAATGCCCAAATGTTTTAAGAACACCAAAGATACCGATTTTATGCAAAGTAAATTCCCCTTGGGCCTTTCAGTTCAGGTCGCTGGAACGGGCCATTGCGTCCCATCCACACGTGTGACCTCCGAAGAAATCGACACTAAAATGGGCTTCCCCTGCGGTTACCTAACGCGCGCATCCGGCGTGAGGTCACGGTATGTCTGTGACCAGGAAGACCAGGTTGATATGGCAGTCGACGCCTGCCAAAAGGCGATCACGGCGGCAGGGCTAACGCCCGGCGATATTGACTTGGTACTTGGGGCCTGCGCCGTGCCGTATCAGCCGCTTCCGGCGATGGCACCGCTGGTTATGGGGCGGTTGGGAATGGCAGACGGATGTGCAGCCGGGTTTGACGTCAATGCCAGCTGTCTCAGCTTTCTTACCGCGTTTGAACTGGCCGCATCCAAAATAGCTTTAGGACAAAACCAACAGGTTCTGGTGTTCTCATCCGAAGTAGCGTCGCGCGCATTGCCCTGGCAAGAGCAACCGGACGTCGCGGCATTGTTCGGCGACGGGGCTGGTGCGGCAGTCCTGAAAGCGCCCGGCGACGCAGGGCCCAGGTTGCGGGCCAGTTTGATGCGTAGCTATCCCTCACATTATGATGCATGCCAAGTGGGGGCCGGCGGAACCCGGTTCGACTATCACAATGACCCCAAGGGCTTCAATGAACACGCGGTGTTTCGAATGGATGGCAAAAACCTATTTCGCATCACTCACAAATACTTCCCCCAATTTGTCCAGGAGCTGCTGGACCGTGCAGAGTGGACAGCAGCGGATATTGATGTGGTGGTTCCGCATCAGGCCAGCCCATTGGCGTTGGAACATATGGTGTCAAAGACAGATCTAAACCCGGACCAGATCGTCGATATCTCTCAGAGCTATGGAAATCAGATAGCCGCATCAATGCCAACAGCGCTCGATTTTGCTTTGCAGCAGGGGCGCATTGGATCGGGAAGCCGCGTTTTGATGCTTGGGACATCCGCCGGGGTTAATTTTGGTGGCATGGCGTTGGACTTCTGACAATGGCGCGAATTATTGTAAGCGGCGCAACTGGGTTTTTAGGTGGAGCATTGGCCCGGTATTTGCACGCAGGTGGCCATAGCGTCATCGCTCTGGGCAGATCGCGCGCGGCTTTGGGGGCTCTTCGCAGTGTAAGGATCAGAACCGTGGCACTGGATCTGACCCAAGACATACCGTCAGCCGTAACGGATTTAATCGGCGCTGCGGATGCGATGGTGCATTGCGCGGCGCTGTCTTCTCCCTGGGGGGCAAAGGCTGCGTTTACGGCGGCCAATGTTCACGGCACAGCAACGGCATTGCAGCTTGCCACGGATGCCGGGGTACGTCGGTTTGTGAATATTTCTTCGCCAACCGTTTACTATGCAAATCGTGATCAAATCGGATTTGCCGAAGATCAGGTCTTACCACGGCCGATAAATGCCTATGCAGAAACCAAGCGAGAGGCCGAAAAACTGGTTTTGAATAACCCTCAGCTGGGCCCAATCAACCTGCGGCCCCGGGGTCTTTATGGCGCCGGAGAGATCACGCTATTGCCGCGCCTTCTGGCAGCGGCGCGTCAGGGCCCGTTGCCATTGCTGCGCGGCGGTGTGGCAGAAATTGACTTGACCCATGTGTCGGATGCCGTGCGCGCGATTGAGGCTGCGGTGCATGCCAGTGCGCAGTGTGACGGTCAAACCTTCAACATTTCCGGCGGTCAGCCGCGACGCGTGGTAGACATCGTTAATGATGTTTGCAGGCTTTCTGCTGTGCCTGTCCGCTGGCGCAGCCTGCCCTGGCGGGCTGCTATGGCTGTGGCAGGCCTGAGTGAAGGGTTTCACGCCCGGTTTAAGCCCGCGACAGAGCCACGATTGACTTGCTACAAAGTGGGCCTTTTTGCCTTTCGTCAGAGTCTTGATATTTCCAAAGCGGAACGGTGCCTTGGCTGGCGTCCCTTGATAGACTTTGATGCCGGGCTTGATCTGACCCTATCTGAAAGGGCGGGGCCTTGATCCCGATATTCGCCAATAGCGCGGGCATCAGGGTGTCTGAAAAGCTGGTCTTGCAGGGGGGGTGCTGGACCTCGCTAAACCTGAAAACCCGCTATGGTGTTGTTGTGCATCCGACACATGGACCGGTTTTGATAGACAGTGGATACGGGCCCAGCGTCACAGAGGGTAGGGCGCGCAGTCTTGCGTTAAAAGCATATGCCCGCATGACTGGCCCTGCACTTGTTCCCGACGGTGCGCCTGATGTCGTTCTGCGGCGTCTGGGCTATAGCTGCGATGCTGTGCGCACCATTGTTCTGACCCATTTTCACGCGGACCACGTTGCTGGGCTGTCACTTTTCCCGAACTCCCGGATAATGGCGTGCCGCACGACGTTTGATGCCATTCAGGCCAGATCCGAAATTGCAAACCTCAGACATGGGATTTTCAAAGAGTTGTTGCCGGGCGATCTGACTGACAGGATTGTGGATGTCGCTGGCCTGAAGGACGTGCAGGCACCGTTGCGACTTGGCCCTGGGAAAGATCTGCTGGGGGATGGCAGTCTGCTGGCGATAGATCTGCCGGGGCATGCCGAGGGTCATTTTGGCCTGTGCTTTGCGCGCCTCGAAAAGCCGCTCTTGTATGCGGTTGACGTGCAGTGGGTATTGAAGGCCGTCGTGGACCAGCGTTTGCCCGGCTTTCCCGCAAACCTGGTTGCGACAGATGCCGAGGCGGGAAAGATGTCGGCCAAACGTGTTGCCCAGTTCAGGGCCAAAGGCGGCGATGTGGTTCTGTGTCATGATCCTGAACAAACCCCCTATGATCTGCCCGAGACTTCCAATGCATGAGACGCTTCAGGTTGCCTCTGCCTTTGCGCAGACGCTTTGGGTCACCCGGGCCGCCCAAAACCGCGCAGGCTTTGATCGGTGGCAGTCCAAACGGCTTGCGGCCTGGTTACGCAATGATCTGTCGAAGGTGGACTATTATGCTGGGGTGAAACCCGTCCTAAGCGCGCTTCCGATAGTGGATAAGCACAGTTTGATGGCCGAATTCGAGGCCTTTAATCTGGGACGGATCACCGCCAGGACCGGATGGGATGCGTTTAGAACCACGGGTGATATCGACGGCATCAGCATCGGCGCAAGTACCGGAACCAGCGGCAACCGGTCGCTTTATGCCATCACCCCGGCAGAGCGGTTCAGATGGCTGGGCACCATCCTTGCCAAGACAATACCGGGGTTCCTGTTCAGGCCAGAGCGGGTGGCTATCCTGTTGCCGCAGGCCTCTGTGTTATACGAAGCGGCGAACGGAACCGGGCGTATCGTACTTAGGTTCTTTGATTTACGCGATGGCCCTGAAAGCTGGCTAACGACGCTTGAAGCCTTTGACCCCACGACGATTGTCGCCCCGCCGCGCGTGCTCAGGTTTCTGGCTGAGCACTCTGACCGCCTGTCTCCCCGTCGGCTTTTTGCGGGGGGTGAAACGCTGGATCCAATGGATCGGATCATTATCGAAAACCGATATGATCTGACCCTCGGTCAGATCTACATGGCCTCCGAGGGGCTTTTGGGTGTGTCCTGTAAATGCGGCAACCTGCATCTGGCCGAGGATGCCAACTACTTTGAGTTTGAGCCGCTTGGCGACGGGCTTGTGTCGCCCTTAATCACGGGCTTTCAACGTCGGTTTCAAATCATGGCGCGCTACCGGATGAATGATCTGTTGAGATTGTCTTCGAAGGTATGCGCCTGTGGATCGCCCCTTCGGATAGTTGACGAGATCGTGGGGCGAATGGACGACGCATTTGTGTTTCGTCGTCCGGCTGGACTGGATGTTTTGATCACCCCGGACGTGCTGCGTAACGCGGTTCTTGATGTTTCGCGGGACATCACAGATTTCCGTATTCAGCGAACCGGCCGTGACGCCATCCTTCTGACGCTGCATCCCGGACTGGCCCCTAGCCTGGCCCAGCAGGCGAAACAGGCCCTGTCGCAACAGTTTTCATGCCGTGGTCTTAGCCCCAATATCGACATCAGGCAGGACCCGATGGACTACGAAACGGGGCCCAAACTGCGACGCATAGAAAACCGTTTCCAAGAAGACATATAGCCTGATGACATTTTTTTCCGCATTGAACTTTACCTCGTCCAACGAGGATGGCCGGACCGAGTTGGCAGCGCTGTCGGGGCCGGCAAACCGGCTTTTGTGTATAACCGGAAGTGGCACAAGACCGCTGGATATGCTGTTGTCCGAGGCCAAAGAGGTTATCGCGATTGACATCAATCCGACCCAGAATGAACTGCTGCGCCTGAAAATTGCGGCCATTCAAACCCTGTCCCATCCGGACCTGCTTGCCTATCTTGGGATCACATCCTGCACCGATCGCTGGGCCCTGCATGAGCGGGTCGCGCAGGCCCTGCCGGCCTCTACACAGCTGTTCTGGGAAAGGCGGAAACGCAGCATTCGTCGCGGTATTTGGTACGCGGGACGCTGGGAAAAAGTGTTGCGCTTTGGGGCGTTTGGCATTCGGTTGATCCGCGGCAAATCCATCGACCACTTGTTCGCCGCCAAGGATATCGAAACGCAGAAAGACATTTGGGCGCGCCGTTTTGATGATCGCATCTGGCGCAGCTCGATCCGATTGTTGGGCCGTCCCTGGGTCTGGACCAAGGTCATCGGCGAACCCGGCGGCGCATTTCTCCCCTCAGCTGAGCAGGTGGAACACCGCCTTGCCGGGGCGTTTGCACGGGCGGCAGGGACATTCCTGTTTCGTGAAAGCGACTTTGCCTCGTTGATCCTCAGGGGGCGAAACAGTCTGCCCATGGCGCTGCCCCTGCATCTGTTGCCAGAGAACTTTGACCATATTCGCGCCTCGCTGTCCCGCCTGCGGATCGTCGATGGCGGATATACGGATCTGGCACGACTGGGCGTCGAAGATATTGACAGGTTTTCACTGTCGGATTTTGGGTCGTATTGCGATGCGCAAGCCTATGCAGCCTGCTGGGATGGTATCATTGCGGTGGCCGCACCGGGGGCGGTGTTTTGTGAGCGTCATTTTATGAACCCCCTGCCCACACCCTCGCAACGGATTGTGGTCGACACGGAACACTCCCAACGGCTGACTTTGACTGACCGGGCGATCATTTACGACATTCGGGTTGGGCATATAAGTGGACCGCCAGGTGCGGGATAAATAGCGACATGACCACAGATAAACCTGCCTGAATGGATCACAGATGCATGCCGCCGCGCCGGTAAGTTCCGGGTGTCACGCCAGTCCACCGCTTAAAAGCGCGGTGAAAATTGGCGGAGGAGGCAAAGCCGATGTCTTGTGAGATCGCCTCGATGCTTTTTGTCCCATGCGATAAATCGCGGATTGCGATGTCGCGGCGCAATCCGTCTTTGATCCCCTGAAACGATGTGCTGTCCGCATCAAGTCGTCGGATCAGGGTCCGCGGTGTCAGGTTCAACACCTGCGCTGCATCGTTCAGGTGATAATCCAGACGGTCCGACAGCAGCAGAAGTTCCCGCAGACGCAGGGGCAGGGCGTGCTCGCGAGAGCTGGTGAAGATCCAATCGCGCGGCGCGCGGGCTAAGAAATCCTGGGTCTCGGCCTCGCTGCGCGACACCGGCAGACTGCCCAGCAACCCGTCAATGGTGATGGATGATTGTGGTTGCCCAAAACGGATCGGCGCGGGGAAGAGGATGGGGTAATCTTCGGCGAAATCGGGACGCGCGAAACCAAAGCTGACATCGCGTAGGGGCAACTCGCGGCCGGTCAACCACGAGGCAATCCCGTGGGCCAACTTCAGCAACAGCATATGGCCAAATCGTTGGGCAGTCTGATCTCCACGCGGCACCAGTAGCACCCGCAACGCATCCCCCTCGGACTCTAGCTTCACGGCATAGTCATCCAGTATCAGGTTCCAAAATGACGAAAAGCGAAACAGCGCTGCCGACAGGGAAGACGCGCCGCGCACCGAAGCACAGAGATGCTTAAGCGCGCCGGTGCGGACAGTGCGGCTCCACAGACCCATCATTTCGTCCCCGGTTTCCACAGCAACCAATTGGTACAGTCGCACGATCTGATCATGGGTCACCCGGGCATGGGGTTGCACCGTGTTGGCCAGCCCGATCTGATCCAGAAAACCTGCCAGTTGCGGTGGCGGGCAATAGGTGCGCAGGGCGGACAGCCAATCCTCTAGAAAGGCACGCGAGACAGTGGGCAGGATCGGTGAGTGATGTTCAGGTGTCATAATAGCCAATCTGTCGCAAGGTTTGTCACTTTATGCAAGTTTTGCGTCCGTAAGAGAGATAGTCAGCCTGTAAGAGTTCATATATCTGGCTGGAATAGCAAATCCAGTGAGAGAGATCAGCCGATGACTTTTGAGGCGCCCATCAAAGACATGCTTTTCAACGTCAAGCACCTCTCGGGTTGGACAGAGGTGAATGACCTGCCGCCTTACGGCACACTGGACTTGGACGATGTCGATGCTGTTTTGTCGGAACTGGGGCGGTTCTGCGCGGAACAAGTCGCGCCACTGAACGCCCCGGGTGATGAGGTCGGTTCACGGTTTGAAAATGGCAAAGTGGTTCTGCCGGCCGGGTTTGACGCCGCCTATGCGCAGTTCGTTGATATGGGGTGGCAAAGCCTGCCACATCCGGAGGCGTTCGGTGGTCAGGGCTTGCCACGGGTTGTCGGCGCCGCCGCCACTGAAATCTTGAACGCCGCCAACATGAGCTTTGCTTTGTGTCCGTTGTTGACCGACGGCGCGATCGAAGCGCTGTTGACCGAGGGATCAGCCGAGACAAAAGCCACCTATCTGGCCAATCTGATTTCCGGCAAATGGACCGGAACGATGAACCTGACCGAACCGCAGGCAGGCAGTGACCTGGCCCTGCTGCGCAGCCGGGCAGACCGTCAAAAGGACGGCTCGTATCAGATCACCGGCACCAAGATTTTTATCACATACGGCGAACATGACATGTCGGAAAACACCATTCATCTGGTGTTGGCGCGCACGGCGGATGCACCTGCGGGTGTCAAAGGTATCAGTCTGTTTCTGGTGCCAAAGTTCATGGTCAACCCGGATGGCACCCTGGGCGCGCGCAACGCTGTGCGGTGCCAAAGCATCGAACACAAATTGGGCATCAAGGCCAGCCCGACCGCGGTGCTGGAATTTGAAGGCGCGACCGGCATCCTGATTGGCGAGGAAAACGCGGGTCTGGGCTATATGTTCAAGATGATGAACGCCGCGCGCTACGCTGTGGGTTTGCAAGGTGTTGCGGTGGCCGAACGGGCCACACAACAGGCGCTGGCCTATGCCAAAGACCGCATTCAGGGCCGCCCGGTTGATGGCTCGTCGCACGAGGCCGTCGCCATCGTCAATCACCCCGATGTGCGCCGCTTATTGGCGCGGATGCGGGCCTTGACCGAAGGCTCCCGTGCCATGGCCGCCTTTACCGCCGGCTGGCAGGATCTGGCCCTGCATGGCGAAACCCCCGAGGCCCGGGCCGAGGCGGTCGCCGTTCACGAATTCCTGGTGCCGCTTGTCAAAGGCTATTGCACCGAGATGAGTATCGAGGTCGCCTCGGCTGGGGTGCAGGTGCATGGTGGTATGGGATTCATCGAGGAAACTGGCGCGGCGCAGCATTATCGCGATGCCCGCATCCTGCCGATCTACGAGGGCACAACGGCTATTCAGGCCAACGATCTGATCGGCCGCAAAACCCTGCGCGATGGCGGCGCAACGGCGCAGCGGCTGGCCATGATGATCGAACAAACCGAGCAGGACCTACATCAGGGATCACCCACAGCCCAGTCCATCGCGGCGCAACTGTCACAGTCACGTGCTGCCTTCCTGACTGTTGTCGATCATATGTTAGAGTCTGGCAGATCAGACCCTAATGCAGCCTTTTCGGGTGGTGTTCCCTATCTGATGTTGGCTGGCAACCTGATCGCGGGCTGGCAACTGGCCCGCTCTGTTGTTGCTGCTGAAAAGGCCATCACAGCCGGCGATGACCCGTCGTTCATGAAAGCCAAAATCGCCACCGCCCGGTTTTATGCCGATCACGTCCTGCCTGAAACCCAAGTACAACGCGACCGGATCGTCAAGGGTGCTAGCAGCTTGCTCGACCTGGTATTTTAACTGTCAAAACCGATCACTCCCCTATTCTATCCTGCTAAAAGGACTCCTTCCATGACCCTGCAGATTGACCTCGCCCGCTTTACCAACCTTGCCATCGAAGCACATGACGATGGGGTCTGGGTTGTGACGCTGAACCGCCCCAAAAAGCGCAACGCGCTGGATATCGACACCATTGAAGAACTGGTTGATTTCTTCTCGGCTGCGCCGCGCGCTGGTGTGCGGGCTGTGGTCCTTGCGGGCGCTGGCGATCACTTTTGTGCCGGGCTTGATCTGATCGAGCATCACGATGCGGACCGCGGACCGGCTGACTTTATGCATGTCTGCCTGCGCTGGCACGAAGCCTTCAACAAGATGGAGTACGGCGGTGTTCCCGTCATTGCTGCGCTGCAGGGTGCGGTTGTTGGCGGCGGTCTGGAATTGGCCAGTTCAGCCCATATCCGGGTGATGGATCAAACCGCCTATTTTGCCCTTCCCGAAGGTCAGCGCGGGTTGTTCACCGGTGGCGGTGCCACCATCCGTGTGACCGATCTGGTGGGCAAGTCCCGTATGATCGACATGATGCTGACGGGCCGTGTTTATCAGGGACAAGAGGCCGTTGATCTTGGACTGGCCCAGTATATCGTCGAGGGTTCCAGCCTGGATCGTGCGATGGAACTGGCGCGCCAAGCCGCCCAAAACCTGCCATTGTCGAATTTCGCGATCTGCTCGGCTGTTAGCCACATGCAGAACATGTCAGCGATGGACGCCGCCTATGCCGAGGCCGTGGTGGCAGGTGTGGTGAATACGCAACCTGATGCGCGTGCCCGTCTGGCCGCCTTTGCGGACAAAAGCGCCGCACGGGTCCGACCCAACAGCTAAGAAAGTTTCAGCAGCTGATTGTCTTTCTCAGTTGGTATTTAAGCACTTAGCCTGATGTTTCAGGTTGAGTGCTTAAATTCATGCATCGACCTTTAGTGGTTCTGCCGGCTGCTGCGCCCTTGAAACGTGTTGAGCGACTGGGTAGCTAGGGCGCATGCAGTATCTGGACTACACGCATAATCCCTGGCTTGTTTTCGCCTCGTTGCTTGTGGCGTTGATGGCCGGATTTACAGGATTGTCTCTGACCAAGGGGCTGTCCGAGCGCAGCGTGGTGCACAAGAAAATACTGGTGGCCCTGGCTGCGCTGTCCTTGGGCGGTGGCATCTGGTCTATGCATTTTGTGGCGATGCTTGGCCTGCAGCTGCCTATTCTGTTTTATTATGATCCGACCATTACGCTGGCTTCTGCATTGGTTGCTATCCTTGTGGTGGGGCTGGCCCTGCTGATCCTGCATTTCTGGAAACGCACCCGGTCGACGCTGATCCTGTCGGGGGTGATCGTTGGGCTGGGTGTACTGGCGATGCATTACATCGGCATGGCGGGGCTGGAATACTGTCAGGCGCTGTATACCCCTTTGGGGTTGGCGCTGGCGGTGACCTCTTCGTGCGTGCTGAACGTGGCCGCTTTTATGATTGCCTATGGCAAACGCACCGACCGCAACATCATTGCCGGCACTCTGGTGTTTGGCTCGGCCGTTGTCTCGGTCCATTTCATTGCGGTATCCGGCACCAGTTTCACGGCTGTTGTGTCCGTTGTGGAAGCCGGACCACTTATCAGTAACGAGATAATGGCCATCGGCGTGGTCCTGACCAGCTTTGTGTTATGTGGGGCCTTCTTGCTGACGGGTATCACCTTTTTGTCGCCGTCAGACACAGACGTAAGCCCTGACGGTGAGCTGCCGCCTGAGGTGAGTGACGTTCCCGACATCGCACCGGCAGTCATACGGGTGCCTTATGAACAAGAGGGGCGGACCCAGTTTGTGAATACCGATGAGATTGCGGTGATCCATGCCGAGGGCCACTATACCAGTCTCTACACCGCCACCGGCAAGCTGTTTTGCCACTGGTCGATCACCGAGGCCGAGAAACGATTGTCGCCGGGGCCGTTTCTGAAAACCCATCGAAGTTACCTGATCAACCCGGCTTTTGTCAGCAGTTTTGAGCGGCTTAAGGACAACGGGGTGTGTCACTTCAATGTGACCAAGCTGGAACGGGTTCCGGTTAGCCGGTCGCGATTGTCTATCGTGCGGAGCACCCTAGGAGTCTGACCGCGCATTTCGTGCGATCTGACGCGCATTTCGTGCAGAAACCCACTGCTTTCAAGGGAAATGTATGGCCGCCACGGGTTGCCGTATTCTTTGTTGGACTCCAGCCAGATGAACTGTGCAGCAGGGGGGAGCCAGCAATGATACCAGCAGCATTTGATTACTATCGACCCAAAAACATGGACGATGTGATCGCATTATTAGAAGAACACGGTGACGATGCCCGCGTAATGGCAGGGGGGCATAGCCTGATCCCAATGATGAAATTGCGGATGGCCGAGGTGCCGCATCTGATCGACCTTCAGGATGTCAGCGGCCTTGGCGACATCTCGATCAGTGGGGGGCGGATATCGCTGGGCGCGATGGTCAGCCAGCATGAGTTGATCAATCACGAGGGGCTAAATGCTGCCGCTCCGATCCTGCGTGAGGCAGCGCTGCAGATCGCGGATCCCCAGGTGCGTTACATGGGCACAATCGGCGGCAATGTCGCCAATGGCGATCCCGGCAACGATATGCCCGGCGTGATGCAATGCCTGGATGCTGAAATCGAACTGCTTGGCCCCGAAGGCAGTCGCCGTGTTGCGGCGCGCAATTATTACGAATCCGCCTATATGACCGACCGCGAAGATGACGAAGTTCTGGTCTCTATCTCTTTCAACGTCCCCGCAGGCGGCTTTGCCTATGAAAAGCAAAAGCGCAAGATCGGCGATTACGCCACCGCTGCGGCGGCGGTTCAGATGACCAAGTCGGGCGGGCAGGTGGCCTCGGCTTCGATTGCAATGACCAACCTCAGCGATGTGCCGGTCTGGTCCGAAGCCGCAGGCGCCGCGCTGGTGGGATCTGCCTGTGGCAGTGCGGCGGTGAAGGCCGCAGTCGCTGCGATGCTGGGCGACATTGACCCAACCGAAGACAACCGTGGACCCGTGGCGTTCAAGCGTCATGTGGCCGGTATCATTCTATCTCGCGCGATTGAGCGCGCCTGGCAACGGGCTTAAGGGGCGAAAATTATGACTGACAAGATGCACGTAAAGCTAAACGTAAACGGCGAAGACCGTGAGTTTCTGGCTGAGCCCCGCGAGCTGCTGATCTACGCCCTGCGCGAACATTTGAATATCACCGGCCCGCACGTGGGCTGCGACACCTCGCATTGTGGGGCCTGTACGGTGACGATTGACGGCAAATCGGTGAAATCCTGCACCATGTTTGTGGCTCAGGCCAATGGCGCTGAAATCACCACGATCGAAGGCATCGGCAAGCCGGACGCCCTGCACGTGTTGCAGGAATCGTTTCGTGAACATCATGGGTTGCAATGTGGTTTCTGTACGCCGGGTATGATCACCCGCGCCACCAAACTGCTGGAAGAAAACCCCAACCCAACCGAGGAAGACGTGCGCTTTGGCATGTCGGGCAATATTTGCCGCTGCACTGGCTATCAGAACATCGTCAAATCAATCCTCTCTGCCGCAAGTGAGCTGAACAGCGCCAAGGAGGCGGCCCAATGAACGACCTGACCCCCGATAGCAAAGAACGCTCCACCAATCTCAAAGGTCTGGGCTGTTCGCGCAAGCGCGTTGAAGATGTCCGCTTTGTTCAGGGCAAGGGCAATTATGTCGATGACATCAAGCTGCCGGGCATGCTGCACGGTGACTTTGTCCGCTCGCCGTATGCCCATGCCCGTGTCATCTCGATCAACAAAGAGGCAGCACTGGCGCTGCCCGGAGTGGTTGCCGTTCTGACCGCCGAAGATCTCGCCCCATTGGGGCTGCACTGGATGCCAACATTGGCCGGTGACAAACAGATGGTTCTGGCGGACGGCAAGGTGCTGTTTCAGGGCCAGGAAGTTGCCTATGTGGTGGCCAATGACCGCTATATCGCCGCTGATGCGGTTGAACTGGTCGAGGTCGAATACGAAGAACTACCGGTTCTGACAGATCCGTTTGAGGCACTGAACTCGGATGTGGTCCTGCGCGAGGATCTGGAGGGCCAGACCGAGGGCGCCCATGGCCCGCGCAAGCACCACAACCATATCTTCACCTGGGAACAGGGCGAGGAAGAGGCGACCAATCAGGTGTTGGACAGTGCCGAGGTCGT
Organism: Parasedimentitalea marina; assembly: GCF_004006175.1. Taxonomy (GTDB): domain Bacteria; phylum Pseudomonadota; class Alphaproteobacteria; order Rhodobacterales; family Rhodobacteraceae; genus Parasedimentitalea; species Parasedimentitalea marina. The sequence goes on along the minus strand of NZ_CP033219.1, from coordinate 3,876,538 downwards.
GGTCACCGAGAGCATGTATTACCACCGCACCCATCCTTGCCCGCTGGAAACCTGCGGCGCGGTTGCCTCGATGGATGCGGTGACGGGCAAGCTGACGCTCTATGGGACCTTTCAGGCCCCCCACGCGATCCGTACCGTAGTGTCGCTGATTTCGGGGATTGAAGAGCATAACATCCGGGTGATCTCACCGGATATTGGCGGCGGCTTCGGCAATAAGGTCGGGGCTTATTCCGGGTATGTCTGCTCGGTTGTGGCCTCGATTGTCACCGGAAAGCCGGTGAAGTGGGTCGAAGACCGGATTGAAAACCTGATGACCACGGCCTTTGCCCGTGACTATTGGATGACCGGCAAGATAGCGGCGACCAAAGAAGGCAAGATCACCGGGCTGCACTGCCAGGTGACGGCCGACCACGGTGGCTTTGATGCCTGTGCGGACCCGACCAAGTTCCCGGCTGGTTTTATGAATATCTGTACCGGTTCTTATGACATTCCGACCGCTTATCTGGCGGTGGATGGGGTCTATACCAACAAGGCTCCGGGTGGGGTCAGCTATCGCTGTTCCTTCCGGGTGACCGAGGCGGTGTATTTCATTGAACGTATGATCGAAGTGCTGGCGATTGAGCTGGACATGGATGCGGCAGAACTGCGCCGGATCAACTTTATCAAGAAGGAGCAATTCCCGTATCAGTCCGCGCTGGGCTGGGAGTATGACAGCGGCGATTATCACCGGGCCTGGGATAAGGCGATGGAGGCCGTGGGCTATCAGGGCCTGCGCAAAGAGCAGGCGGAACGGGTCGAGGCGTTCAAGCGTGGTGAAACCCGCAAACTGATGGGCATTGGTCTGACCCACTTTACCGAAATTGTCGGCGCCGGACCGGTCAAGAACTGCGACATCCTTGGGCTTGGCATGTTCGACAGCTGCGAAATCCGCATCCACCCCACCGGCTCGGCGATTGCAAGGCTGGGGACGATTTCCCAGGGGCAGGGACACGCGACCACCTTTGCACAGATCCTGGCCAGCGAAATTGGCCTGCCTGCCGACAGCATCACCATCGAGGAAGGCGACACTGATACCGCGCCTTACGGGTTGGGCACCTATGGGTCACGGTCCACTCCGGTTGCGGGGGCGGCCACGGCGATGGCGGGGCGCAAGATCCGCGCCAAGGCGCAGATGATCGCGGCCTATCTGCTGGAAGTGCATGACGATGATGTAGAGTTTGACGTTGATCGTTTTGCGGTGAAAGGCGCGCCTGAGCGGTTCAAGACGATGAAAGAAATTGCCTTTGCCGCCTACAATCAGGCCATTCCCGGGCTGGAGCCCGGACTGGAGGCGGTCAGCTATTACGATCCGCCCAATATGACCTATCCGTTTGGTGCCTATGTCTGTGTGATGGATATCGATGTGGATACCGGTGTCACAGAAATCCGCCGCTTCTATGCGCTGGATGACTGCGGCACACGGATCAACCCGATGATCATCGAAGGGCAGGTCCATGGCGGTTTGACCGAGGCTCTCGCCGTCGCTTTGGGGCAGGAGATTGCCTATGATGAGCAGGGCAATGTCAAAACCGGCACCTTGATGGACTTCTTCCTGCCCACGGCCTGGGAAGTTCCAAACTACGAAACGGACCATACGGTCACGCCCAGCCCGCATCATCCGATTGGGGCCAAGGGCGTTGGGGAAAGCCCGCATGTGGGCGGCGTGCCCTGTTTCTCGAATGCGGTGCATGATGCGTTCCGCGCCTTTGGACTGCGTCACACCAACATGCCGCATGACCACTGGCGGATCTGGCGCACTGCCAATGAGCTGGGCCTGCATGGCTGAGGGTGTCGGACCGGCTAACGCCGGTCCGATCACCGGAGGGGGCGCGGCCCCCTCCGGACCTCCCCCGGGATATTTTTAGCCAGATGAAAGAGGATCTTCGGATTGACGCATATTGAGCTGCAAGTCGCGCTGGCGGCAACGGGCTATATTGCGGGTGATGATCTGGCCGTTGCCATGCATCTGGCGATCTCGCTTGGTCGTCCACTGCTGCTGGAAGGGGCCGCCGGTGTCGGCAAAACCGATCTGGCCCGTGCCATCAGCAGCGTGCGGGACACTGCGTTGATCCGGTTGCAATGTTATGAGGGGCTGGATGCCTCGCAGGCGATTTACGAGTGGAACTATCAGCGCCAGTTGCTGTCGATCCGGGCTGCTGCCGAGGATGGTGTCACCGGTCGGGCGGTTGAAGAGCGGATTTTCTCGGATGAGTTTCTGCTGGAACGGCCGCTGTTAAAGGCGATCCGGCAGAAAGTTCCTCCGGTTTTGCTGATCGACGAGATTGATCGCGCCGATGAGGAATTTGAGGCCTATCTGCTTGAGGTGCTGTCTGAATTTCAGATCACCATTCCCGAAATGGGTACTATAACCGCAACTTCGCGTCCGATTGTTATCCTGACGGCCAATGGCACCCGGGATCTGAGTGATGCGCTGCGGCGCAGGTGCCTGTATGCCCATGTGGAGTACCCCGACCGGGCCACCGAGCTGGCGATCCTAAAAGCGCGTTGCCCGGAGGTGGAGGCGGCGCTGGGTCGGCAGATCATCGGTTTTGTGCAATCGCTGCGCAAAGAGGGACTGGAAAAGACGCCTGGTATTGCCGAGATGCTGGACTTTGCTGCCGCCCTGATGGGGCTGGGTATTGCAGACCTGACGGATGATCCGGTGCTGCTGCAGGCCAGCCTGTCGACGCTGTTGAAGACACAAAGGGATCGCGACAATATCACGACTGAGATAACGCAGCGACTGGCCGGGGTTGCCGCATGAGCCGGGTCAGCAAATTTGCCGCGCGTGATCCCGGGCCGGCGGCTCGGATGGCGGGGTTTATGGCGCATCTGCGCAGCCATGGCCTGCGTCTGGGCGTCGGCGAGACGGCCACCGCGCTGTCGGCACTGACCCATGTCACCGCCGCAGATCCAGTTGCCGCGCGTCATGCCTTGCGGGCGGTCTGTACTGGCAGTGCCGAAGACGTGCAGAGTTTTGATGACCTGTTCGATGCCTTTTGGTTGAACGGGGGGCGGGTCTTGCAGAAGGTTATTCCGACAGCACAGACTGGCGATGATGCCGTGCATTCCTCGCGCAATGCCAAAACCGAAAATCAGGCCGCTGGAGCGGGGGCTTTGTCTACCCCAGACGGTGGTGAGGGCGAAAGTGAAGCCGACGGCGAGGGCAAACTGGTCGCGAGCCTGGTGGCGGCGACGCTTAAGAAAGACCTGCGCGATTTGGTGGATCCTGAGGATATCGCTGAGGCGCAAAAGATCGCCCGCAATCTGGGGGCCGCGCTGCGCGACCGCCGCTCGCGCAGGCGTAAGGCAGCCCGCAGGGGGGATCAGATTCATTTCCGTAAATTGATCCGGCAAAGCCTGGCCACTGGTGGTGAGCCGTTGCGCCTGCCCAGGAAAAAGAGACCGGAGCGGCCATTGAAGATTGTGGCGATCTGCGATGTCTCGGGGTCGATGACGGTCTATGCGCAGGTGTTTCTGGCTTTTATTGCCGGGCTGATGCGTGGGGATGACACGGCGGATGCCTATCTGTTTCACACCCGCCTTGTGCGGATATCGGATGCGCTGCGGGATCGTGATGCGATGCGGGCGCTGGGTCGGTTGTCGCTGCTGGCGGATGGCTTTGGGGGGGGCTCGCGGATTGGTGGGTCACTGACGGATTTCGCACGCGGTTATGCCCGTCGTTTTGTCGATGGTCGCACGGTGGTTATGATTTTGTCGGATGGCTATGATACCGACACTCCGGATTTGATCAGCGATGCGCTGTCTGCATTGAAGAGGCGTGGCTGCAAAATCATTTGGCTGAACCCGCTGAAAGGCTGGGATGGATATGAGCCGGTGGCGCGTGGTATGGCGGCTGCTTTGCCGCATCTGGATCTGTTTCGCGCGGCCAATACGCTGGCTGATCTGGCGGCGCTTGAACCGGAGCTGGTCCGGTTATGACACCTGCTGAACTGACAGATACGGATATTGCGGCACTGGCACAGGATCTGCGCGCGCGGGGCGAGCCTTTTGCCATTGCGACAGTGATCCGCACTGCCGGCGCGACAGCGGCCAAGCCCGGCGCCAAGGCCTTGCTGGATGCGCACGGTGTTATCTTGCAGGGCTGGATTGGCGGCGGTTGCGTGCGCGGCGCCCTGGTCAAGGCGACCAAGCGTGCCATGGAGGAACAGCAACCGCAGCTGATCTCGCTGCATCCCCAAGACGTGCTGGACCAGAAAGGTGTTGCGGCTGGTGACGATGTCGACGGCATGCGGTTTGCGCGCAATGGTTGCCCGTCAAAGGGATCAATCGACATCTTTGTGGAAACGGTTTTGCCACTGCCGGAATTGGTCATATTTGGCACCTCGCCGGTTGCCGTTGCGTTGGCCGGCCTGGCCGAGACGTTCCACTGGGATATTTCCAGACCTGTGCCGGACAACACAGAGCCGACCCCGTTGCCGGCGGCTGGGCGGATGATCGTCGTGGCCACCCAAGGCCGGGAGGATCTGGCCAGCCTGCGCAGTGCGCTGGCGATACCGAACGTGTTCATCGCCTTTGTCGGCAGCCGCCGAAAATTTGCGTCGCTCGCCGAAAAACTGGCGGCTGAGGGCATATCCGAGGCGGCGTTGGCGCGGGTTCATGCGCCGGCTGGTCTGGCGATCCATGCGGTGACCCCTGACGAAATTGCTTTGTCGATCATTGCCCAGCTTACCAGCGAGCGGCGCCGTGAGCGGCGCGGGGAAACCCCCGGCGATGATTAAGTATAACGGCATATTGCATACAGTTGGCCAGTCCCGGCCATCAAAACCGGAGGGCGCTTTGTGAAAACACTCGTAGAGCGATTGGTGACATGGATCAGGTCTAAAGCCCTGACCAAAGACCAGGCCGATGTTTTGTCCTCTATCAAATTCCCCTGCTGTTAAAAGGACCGACACATGGAACTAAAAGACGAAATCACCATCAATGCCCCGGTGGCGCAGGTGTATCAGGCGCTGAATGACCCGGACATTCTAAGTCAGTGCATCCCAGGCTGTGAGGAGTTGATCAAGCATTCAGACACTGACCTTGAGGCGAAGGTGGTGCTGAAGATCGGTCCGGTCAAAGCCAGGTTCGCGGGGACAGTTCAGTTGGACACATCCGGTGCGCCGAATGCATTTTCGCTAACCGGACAGGGCAACGGTGGCACGGCTGGACACGCCAAAGGCGGCGCCGATGTCACGCTTGAGGCGGTCGATGGTGGCACAGTTCTGACCTACACCGCCAAGGCAGAAATCGGAGGCAAACTGGCCCAGTTCGGCAGCCGCTTGATACAAAGCACCGCAAAAAAGCTGGCGGGGAAATTCTTCAAGAAATTCGCCGATGTGGTCAATTCGGTGGATGCTTGATCCACAACAGAAAACAGCCTGGTTTTTTGATGGGGTTTGAACCCACAGTAAAACTCTCGCTGTGCATGCCCGTGCCAACTCCCCCTTGGTGCGGGCTTTGCTGTGGCGGCACGTACCACCACCAGGCGCGGCCGGGTCAATGGCGCTTAGCCGATCTCTGACGGGCCACGGCTGTCGTTGAGAATGGCGCGGGCGCGGCGATTTTCGGGATCCGCTTCGGCCTCGGCCAAAAGCCAGTCCCGGAACTCTGCCGCGCCGGGATGCGGGCGACCGCCTGCTGGGGCGGTCAGGTAAAAGGCCTCTTCTATTGGGATCGGCTTTGCAAATGGTCGTACCAACCTGCCGCTGTTCAGCATTTGCGTGGCCATCGATGAGCGCCCCAATGCAATACCACCACCGTTGGCGGCAAATTCCATCGCCATGATCGATGTGTCGAACTGAAGCCCCTGACCGGCAGAAATGTCCACAACCCCATTGGCCCCAATCCAGGTTGCCCAACCTTCCTCGTAGCCCATCACGTGCAATAGGCAGTGGTGCCGCAGGTCCTCGGGACTGTTCAGCGGCGCGCCACTTTCCAACAGGGAGGGCGCGCAGAGCGGTTCTAACACTTCCCAGGTCAACCGGTCTGAGATGACCCCGGGCCAGTGTCCAGACCCATAGCGGATGTCGAAATCGGACATCGCTTGCTCGGGAGACTCGTTCCAGACACTTGAGACCAGGCGCAGGGGGCGATCGGGATGGGCCTGAGTATATCCTGACAGTCGCTGCGCAATCCAGCCGACGGAAAAGCCTATGGCGGCGCGGACTGTCAGAACTTCGGTCAAACGGTTGCCAAACACCTCGGTGGTGCCGGCCTCAAGCCGGGCAAATCCGTCGCGCACTTTGGGCAGATAGGCTTCGCCAACTTTGGTGATTACCAGACTGCGGGCGCGCCGTTCAAACAGCAATTCACCAAAGAACTGCTCGAGCAGCTTGACTTGTTTGCTAACGGCGGCCTGGGTCAGATGCAGTTCTGCGGCTGCATTGGTAAAGCTGAGATGCCGCGCCGAGGCCTCAAAGGCACGCAGCCAGGTTAAATTGGGCATTTTTCGGCTCATGGCAAACCTCGACACAACGGCAGTTGGGCTATTGGGAAGTCAAAATAATCGCGTCTCGCGCCTGAATGCGACAAAATTTCGCGTGATTGCGAACTGCATAAACCTTTGCCGAAGTGCCATAACTTTAAGAGGGGCTGACCCTGCGAATTTGTCGTTTGAGTTCCCGCTGGAGCCGGACCAACAGTGCCTGACACTCCGTTATAAAGGAACTGCCTGGTGTTTTCGATTCTCCCTTCTGCGCGGTTGCGCCCATCGCCCTTTTTCGACGCTGTTCAGGCCGAAGGGTTGAGCACGGGATCTATTTATAACCGGATGATCCTGCCCGGTAGTTTTGGCGCGCCAGAGGCTGAGTATTGGCGCCTGATCAATCGGGTGTCGATGTGGGACGTCGGAGTGGAACGGCAAGTGCAAATCAGTGGTCCGGACGCGGCGCGTCTGGCGCAGATCCTTAGCCCGCGCGACCTGAGCAAGTGCAAAATCGGGCAGGGGAAATACATACCGATGTGCAATCATGCGGGTGTGTTGATTAATGACCCGATCCTGCTGAAGCTGGCCGAAGACAAGTTCTGGTTCTCGATTGCGGACAGTGATGTCTGGCTCTGGGCACGTTCCATTGCAGGGGAACGGGGGCTGGATGTCGACATTAGCGAACCGGATGTGTCGCCCTTGGCCGTGCAGGGGCCGCTGGCCGAAGATGTGATTGCGTCGATCTTTGGTGATTGGGTGCGGTCGGTGAAATACTTTTGGTTCCGCGAGACCGAGATTGAAGGCATTCCGGTGGCCGTTCAACGCTCGGGCTGGTCGAAACAAGGCGGGTTTGAGATTTACCTGCGGGATGGCACCAAGGGCGACCAGCTGTGGAATATCATCAAAGAGGCCGGCGCCCCCTATGGCATCGGACCGGGATCGCCCTCCACACCCGAGCGCACCGAAAGTGGACTGGTGTCGGTTGGCGGTGATACCGATGAACAAACCAACCCGTTCGAGGTACGTCTGGGGCAATATGTGGACCTTGATGTGCCCGATGACACCATTGGCATTCATGCGTTGCGGCGGATCGCCAAAGAGGGGCCGAAACGGCATCAGCTGGGACTGAAACTGGAGGGGGATGTACCTGCTCCGCTGGGGTTCTCCAGAGAGAAGATCTTTCACAACGGACGCCTGATCGGTGACATGACCAATTGTGTCTGGTCGTATCGGATGTCGCAGAATATTGGCTATGCCCTGATTGATCGGACCGTGGCCGCGGGCGAAACTGTTGAGATCATGCGCGCCAGCGGGTCGGTTTCAGCGGAGCTTGTCGAGCTGCCGTTCCTATGAGTCAGGTTGTGTCACGCATCGTTAAACCCGCCGATAGCAGGCACAAATTGACATGAAAATGCACCTATACAGTCCCGCGCAATATGGTGCGTTTCGCGGGATTGTTAGGTGCTGCTGTGTCTGCCGCAGTGGCCGGCTAAGAAGAATTAAGCGAAAATGTCGAATAACGACACCGCCATTTTTGATTGAAATCGCTTAATTACAATAAGTTAAATAGGTTTCAGGTGTTCTTTCCTACCTTAAGGTCATCTACTGAAGAATTATTTTTGGGGTTGCCTTCGCGCCGAGGTCCCGCCAATCGTGCCAGTCAAAGGGGAGGCCAGACCGGTTCATGAAGAGCAGCACGCCCGTTTTGCGGACTCTATTGGGCCAAAGGCGCTTTGATACAAGGCGATTTGGGCAAAACCCCTGGCTTTTCAAGAACACTTTCAAACGGTTTCAGGTCGCATGCCTGCTGGCACAGGTCGTGTTTGACCCGACAGGGCTCCCAAGCAAAGCTATCCTGAAGGCCAGTGTACGGCGGTGGCTGAACGTTTTGCGACGCTTTTGCAGACACGCAGGACGAAGCTTTAGAACATGGATGGCACTGAATACTTGTTGCAGTATCCGACAATAACAACAAAATGCCGACGAAATAATAGTGGAGGAATAACATGACAAACTCAAACAATCGCACGGGCCTGACCCGGCGGAGTGTGCTACGCGGTGCAACAGCGCTGGGCGCAGCGGCTTTGATCCTGCCGGCGAGCATGCGTGCAGCGAAGGCTGAACCCAAAAAAGGTGGAATCCTGCGTATTGGCATGGGCCATGGTAGCACTTCGGACAGCTTGGATCCGGGCTCTTGGGACAATGCCTATTCGCAGGTGTTTGCAACTTCGCGTCACAACTACCTGACCGAAATCGACGCCGACGGCGCGTTGCAGCCTGAAATCGCCGAAAGCTGGGAAGCTTCTGCCGACGCCGCAACCTGGACCTTCAAGATCCGCCAGGGCGTCACATTCCACTCGGGTAAAGACGTGACTGCGGAAGATGTTGTTGCCTCGATCAACTTCCACCGTGGCGAGGACAGTACATCGGCTGCCAAACCAATCGTGGATGGCATCACTGATATCAAGGCGACCGACAGCCACACCGTGGTTGTTACGCTGGACGCCGGCAATGCCGACTTCCCGTTCATCATGTCTGACTACCACATTGCGATCATGCCAGCTGTCGATGGGTCGATTGACCCGACTTCGACTGACGGCTGTGGTGCATATGTCGTTGATAACTTTGAGGCCGGCGTCGAAGCGCGGATGACCCGCAACCCGAACTACTGGAAAACCGACCGGGCGCATTTCGACGGCATTGAACTGCTGCCAATCGTTGATGGCGCTGCCCGTCAGAACGCTTTGATCAGTGGCCAGGTTGATGTGATCGACCGGGTTGATCTGAACACTGTGCACCTGCTGAAACGCTCCTCTAAAATCAACGTTCTGTCGGTTACCGGATCGCAGCACTATGTGTTCCCAATGGATTCACGTGCGGCTCCGTTCAGCGACAACAACGTGCGCATGGCGATGAAACACGCGGTTGACCGCGAAGAGCTGGTTGAGAAGATCCTCAACGGCTATGGCTCCGTCGGCAACGACCACCCAATCAGCACCGCCAACCGGTTCCATGCGGGTGATGCAATTGAGCAGCGCACCTATGACGCGGACAAGGCGAAATGGTACCTCAAGCAGGCCGGTCTTACCTCGATCGATCTGGACCTGTCGGTCAGCGATGCTGCCTTTGGTGGCGCTGTAGACGCCGGTGTTCTGATGTCGGAAAAATCGGCTGCTGCCGGGATCAATCTGAAAGTAACCCGCGAGCCAAGCGATGGTTACTGGTCCAACGTTTGGATGCAGAAACCATTTGTCGCCAGCTACTGGGGTGGCCGTCCAACCGAAGACTGGATGTTCAGCACCGCTTATAAATCTGGCGTCAACTGGAACGAAAGCTTCTGGTCGAACGCCCGCTTTGACGAGCTGCTGGCATCCGCACGGTCCGAGCTGGACAATGACAAGCGTCGTGAGATGTATGTCGAGATGCAGGGTCTGGTTCGTGACGAGGGCAGTACCCTTATCCCAATGTTTGCCAGCTATGTTATGGCGCATTCCACTGCTGTGGCTACACCTGAGAAGGTCGCACCAAACTGGACCATGGATGGCTTCCGTGTCGCAGAACGCTGGTGGTTCGCCTAAATTTAGGTACACTTAAAAATACTTGCAGCCCCGAGGCATATGCTTCGGGGCTGTCTTTCCAGGCGGCAGACAAAAAACAATAAGCCGCCGGACAAACGGAGGAACTAGGACAGATGGCACATGTTTGGCGCATGATCGCCCAGCGTCTCGCCCTTGGGTTTTTGACGCTTTTTGTGGTCTCACTGTTGATCTTTGGTGCCACCGAATTGTTGCCCGGCGATTTCGCCGAGGCCATTCTCGGTCAATCCGCAACGCCCGAAACAATCGCCGCAATTCGCCGCGATCTGGGGCTCGATCAACCTTTTTACACGCGGTATGTCAGCTGGCTCGGCGGCGTGTTGCAGGGGGATTTCGGAAACTCCCTGGCCAACCAAAAACCAGTGATAGAGCTGATTTCCAAGCGATTGGGCAATACGCTGTTCCTGGCACTGTATGCGGCCGCGATGGCGGTGCCACTGTCCTTGACGCTGGGCATTCTGGCCGCGTTGTTCCGCAACTCAATCTTTGACCGGATGTCAAACGCACTGGCGTTGACGTCGATCTCGTTCCCTGAGTTCTTTGTCGCCTATATCCTGATCCTCTGGTTCGCGCAGACCGGTTACTTTCCGTCGATTGTCCGGTTGTCGGACGGTATCAGCTTTGGTGAAACGCTCTATCGTTGCTTCTTGCCGGCCCTGACCCTGACCCTGGTTGTTACAGCCCATATGATGCGGATGACACGCGCCGCCCTGATCAACCTGCTGGCCAGCCCCTATATCGAGATGGCACGGCTGAAAGGCATGAGCCCAATGCGGGTGATCCTGCGTCATGCGCTGCCCAATGCGCTGGCACCGATCATCAACGTGGTGGCCCTGAACCTGGCCTATCTGATCACCGGTGTGGTCGTGGTCGAGGTGGTGTTTGTCTATCCCGGTCTTGGCCAGTTGATGGTCGATAGCGTGTCGCGGCGCGACATTCCCGTGGTGCAGGCCGTGGCGCTGATTTTTGCCTCTGCTTATGTCCTGCTCAATCTCACTGCCGATGTGCTTTCGACCCTGTCGAATCCGCGGCTGATGCACCGGCGCTAAGGGGGAAACCATGAGTATTATAACGACACTATTCTGGTTCGCCGTCGCTGTGATTGGCGCTATGGCGTTGGGCTGGTTGTTTCGGGCCTTTGTTGTGGCGGTATCCCCGCAGCGGCACGCGCAAGAGATGCGCAAGGCACCACTGACGGCCAGCTTTGGCCTGCTGGTCATTCTGATCTATGTACTGGTCGCCGCGCTGGCACCGGTCATCGCCCCATTTGGCGAAAGCGAAGTGGTAGGGGGCGAGTTCCTGCCCTGGGATTCGACCTATTTGTTGGGCACCGACAATCTGGGCCGCGATATGCTGACCCGAATGATCTACGGAGCCCGCAATACGGTTGGCATCGCGTTTATTATTACCGCACTGGCGTTTTTTGGCGGCACCGTTTTGGGACTGTTTGCGGCCGTGGTCGGTGGCTGGCTAGATCAAGGGCTTAGCCGGTTTGTCGATGTGCTGATGGCGATTCCGTCGCTGATCTTTTCGCTGTTGCTTCTGACCATCTTTGGCACCTCGGTGCTGTCGCTGGTGCTGGTGATTGCCACCGTCGATGCCACACGGGTTTTCCGCCTGGCACGGTCTGTGGCGCAGGGCATTGTGGTGATGGATTACATCGAGGCCGCGCGTCTGCGTGGCGAAGGCAAATGGTGGCTGATCACCCGCGAGATCCTGCCCAATGCGATGGCGCCACTGGTGGCCGAATTCGGCTTGCGGTTCTGTTTTGTGTTCCTGGCAATCTCGGGCCTGTCGTTCCTTGGCCTGGGCATTCAGCCGCCCACCGCCGACTGGGGTGGCATGGTGCGTGACAACGCAACACTGATCACCTTTGGCGACCTTACACCGTTCTTGCCGGCTGGTGCGATTGCGCTGCTGACCGTCGCGGTCAACTTTGTTGTCGACTGGCAGTTACATAGATCCAGCGGATTGAAGGAATAGATGATGGCAGAGCAAGACAACACACAAGATCGCCTGCTGACCATCCGCAATCTGTGGATCGAAGGGCAAAGCGAAGACACCTGGTCGCCGATTGTCAAAGGCATCGACCTTGACCTGAAACGGGGCGAGGTTCTGGGCCTGATCGGTGAATCCGGGGCTGGTAAGTCCACCGTTGGACTGGCGGCTATGGGCTTTACCCGCGATGGTTGCCGGATCAGTGACGGTACTGTCGAATTCGACGGTATCGACCTGCGAAATGCCAAACCGGAGGAACAGCGCGCCTTGCTGGGCAAGCGTATTGCCTATGTGGCACAATCAGCGGCGGCCAGTTTCAACCCGGCTCATAAGCTGATTGATCAATACAGCGAAGGTCCAGTGGTACACGGGGTGATGTCGCGGCAACAGGCCGAGTCTGACGCGACGAGCCTGTACGGGCAGATGCAATTGCCTGAACCGGGGCAAATCGGCTTTCGCTATCCGCATCAGGTCTCGGGCGGGCAGCTGCAACGCGCCATGACGGCGATGGCGATGGCCTGTCGTCCTGATCTGATCATTTTTGATGAACCCACCACAGCGCTGGATGTGACCACCCAGATCGAGGTCTTGGCGGCGATCCGCAATATCGTGGAAGAGTTCAACACGGCCGCCATCTACATCACCCATGACCTTGCGGTGGTGGCGCAGATGGCCGACCGCATCAAGGTGCTGCTAAAGGGCGAAGAGGTCGAAGAGGCCGATACCCGGACCATGCTGTCCAGCCCGCAAGAGGATTACACCAAGTCGTTATGGGCGGTGCGAAGCTATGCCCGCGCAGAACACGAAGAGACCGACACCGGTACTCCGGTTGTTTCGGTCAGCAATGTGACCGCCGGGTATGGGTCAACAACGGTGCTGGATGATGTGAGCTTTGATTTCTATCAGGGCCGCACCGTTGCCGTGGTTGGAGAAAGTGGATCGGGTAAATCTACAGCAGCGCGGGTGATCACCGGTTTGCTGCCTCCCAGCAAGGGCGAGGTGCTGTTTGATGGCAAGCCGATGCCTTCGGATTACCGATCCCGTGATCGGGATCAGCTGCGCCAGGTGCAGATGATCTATCAGATGGCAGATACCGCACTGAACCCCAAGCTGCGCCTGCGCGAGCTGATTGGGCGTCCGGCGCAGATGTATCTGGGTCTAACGGGCAAGGCACTGGACGAAAGGGTGCGCAGCCTGCTGTCTCTGATCGAGCTGGAGCCGGATCAGTATATTGACCGCCTGCCGTCTGAACTGTCCGGCGGCCAGAAGCAGCGGATCGGTATTGCCCGAGCGTTGGCCGCAGAGCCCAAGTTCATTATCTGCGACGAGGTCACCTCGGCCTTGGATCAGCTGGTGGCCGAAGGCATCTTGCGGCTGCTGGACAACCTGCAGACCGAGTTCAATCTGGGCTATATGTTCATCACCCACGATCTGGCCACGGTTCGGGCCATCGCCGATGACGTGGTGGTGATGCAGCAGGGCAAAGTGGTGGAGCAGGGCCGCAAGGCCGCGATGTTCCAACCGCCGCACCACCCCTATACGGAACTGTTGCTTAGCTCGGTGCCGGAAATGGACCCGGACTGGCTGTCTCAATTGCTCGAGGCGCGGGCAGCAGCAAACTGAAAACAAAAAGAGGGGCTGTGAAGCCCCTCTGTAATACCGACGTCATTGGGTTTGGCCTGCCGGATTGGCAGGCCTAAATTCGTTAGTCGACCTGGCGTACCGCGCCTTTTGCTGCGCTGGTGGCCAGTTTGGCATAGGCCTTTAGGGCTGTGGACACTTTGCGCTTACGTGGCTTGGCTGGAACCCAGCCGTTGTCGTCCAGTACCTTGCGGCGCTCGGCCAGAACATCTTCGCTGACCGCCAGATGGATAGAGCGGTTGGGGATGTCGATTTCGATCTTATCACCGTGTTCCACCAGACCAATGGTGCCGCCTTCGGCCGCTTCGGGCGAGACGTGACCGATCGACAGACCCGAAGTGCCGCCCGAGAAACGACCGTCGGTCAGCAGGGCGCAATCCTTGCCCAGACCTTTGGATTTCAAATAGCTGGTCGGATACAGCATTTCCTGCATGCCGGGACCGCCACGCGGGCCCTCATAGCGGATGACAACAACATCGCCTGCCTTGACCTTGCCTGTCAGGATGTCACTGACCGCCTGATCCTGGCTTTCGCAGACATAGGCTGAGCCGGTGAACTGCAGGATGCTGGCATCCACGCCGGCGGTTTTCACGATGCAGCCGTCCAGCGCGATATTGCCGAACAGCACCGCCAGGCCGCCATCTTGGCTAAAGGCGTGCTCTTTCGAGCGGATAACGCCGCCTTCGCGGTCCGTGTCCAGTTCTTTGAACCGGTTCTCAGTCGAGAAGGCTTGTGTGGTCCGCACGCCGCCGGGCGCCGCCTTGAACAGCTTTTCGGCCTCGGGGTTGTTGGCGACCTTGATGTCCCATTTGGCAATCGCCTCGCCCATGGTGCTGGTGTGCACGGTCGAGACGTCATTGTGCAGCAATCCTGCGCGCGACAATTCACCCAGGATCGAGAAAATACCGCCCGCGCGGTGGATGTCTTCCATGTGGACGTTTTCAGTGTTGGGCGCGACTTTGCACAGGCAGGGCACCTGACGGCTGAGACGGTCCATGTCGGTCATGGTGAAATCAACCTCGCCCTCATGGGCGATGGCCAGCAGGTGCAACACTGTGTTGGTCGACCCGCCCATGGCAATGTCTAGCGACATGGCGTTTTCAAAGGCATCAAAGGTGGCGATGTCGCGCGGCAACAGACCTTTTTCCTCGCCCTCGTAGTGGCGTTTGGTGATCTCGACGATCTTGCGGCCGGCCTCAAGAAACAGGTGCTTGCGGTCTGCGTGGGTGGCCAGAGTGGAGCCATTGCCCGGCAGCGCCAGACCCAGCGCTTCGGCCAGGCAGTTCATCGAGTTGGCGGTGAACATGCCCGAGCACGACCCGCAAGTGGGGCAGGCGTTTTCTTCGATGTGCTGGACCTGCGCGTCGGTCATGGTTTCGCTGGCGGCGGCAACCATGGCGTCGACCAGATCGATCTTTGTCATTTCAAGGTCTTCGATGTCGATCTTGCCGGCCTCCATCGGGCCGCCAGAGACAAAGATCACCGGGATGTTCAGACGCATGGCGGCCATCATCATGCCGGGCGTGATCTTGTCACAGTTCGAGATGCAGACCATGGCATCGGCACAATGGGCGTTGACCATGTATTCAACCGAGTCGGCGATGATTTCGCGCGAGGGCAGCGAATACAGCATGCCGTCATGGCCCATGGCGATGCCGTCATCTACCGCGATGGTGTTGAATTCTTTGGCGACGCCACCGGCGGCTTCGACTTCACGCGCGACCATCTGGCCCAGGTCCTTCAGGTGAACGTGGCCCGGTACAAACTGGGTGAAGGAGTTGACGATGGCGATGATGGGCTTGCCGAAATCGCTATCGGTCATGCCTGTGGCGCGCCACAATCCGCGGGCGCCGGCCATGTTGCGGCCATGGGTCGAAGTTCTTGAACGGTAAAATGGCATTGTGCTGTTTCCCTATATTTGCCCTCAGGGACACTATTCGCGCAATAAACGCAATATGTCGGGGCGGTGTTTGGTTGTTTTGAGCCTTTGGGGCTTATTTTAGCGTGTTTGCGATGCGGTGGTTGTCGGATGGTTTGTTGGTCGGGTGGTAAGCAGCTGGTTGACGATCAATCCAATCACCAGTGCCCAGAAGGCGGCGCCGATGCCGAAAAAGCTGATGCCGGAAACTGTGGTCATAAAGGTGATCAGCGCCGCTTCGCGGTTTTGACTGTCAGACAGCGCGTGGGACAGGCTGTTGCCGATGGTCGAAAGCAGGGCAAGGCCAGCTATGGTGGCAACCAGTGCTTTGGGGGCGATCAGGAACAGGCTGATCACGGTGGCGCCGCCCAGACCGACACAACAATACAAAACGCCGGCGGTGGCACTGGCCAGGAAGCGGGTTTTCGGATCGTCGTCGGCCTCAGGTCCGGCGCAGATGGCAGCTGTGATGGCAGCAAGGTTGAAGGCATAGCCGCCAAATGGCGCCAGCAAAAGCGAGGTGAGACCGGTGACTGTCAGGCTGGCGGAAACCGGTGGCTGATACCCGGCCGCGCGCAGGGCCACCACGCCGGGCATGTTCTGCGAGCACATGGTGACAATATAGAGTGGCAGGCCAACGCCGATCAGCACCGGAAGCGAGAAGCTGGGCAAGACAGGCTCGGGCAGGCTGAGGCTCAGGTTTAATTGCTGCATGTCGCCAAAGGATCCCGAGACTCCGGCCCAAAGGCAGCCGATGAGCAAGACAACGGGAATGGTGTAGCGGGGGAACCAAAGCCGCCCGGCCAGGAAACAAGCCCCCATCAGGGCAACAAGTGCGGTGTCGTCGTTTAGGGCGGCAAAGGCGGACAGGCCAAACTGGAACAAAATGCCCGCCAGCAGCGCATTGGCCAATGTGTCAGGGATCAGTTTTGAGAGGCGCTCGAACCAGCCAGTCAGGCCGGTCAGCGTCAGCAATGCGCCGCAAAAGACAAAGGCACCGATGGCCTGATCTATCGGCACATCCTTAAGGCCAATTGCCAGCAGTGCCGCGCCGGGGGTGGACCATGCGGTCAGGATCGGCATCCGGAACCACAGGGATAGGCCAAGACTGGTCAGTCCCATCCCCAGGCCAAGGGCAACCAGCCAGCTGTTGGCCTGGGCCTGGGTCGCGCCGACGGCTTCGATGGCCTGGAAAATGATCGCAACCGAACTGGTATAGCCAACCAGAACCGCGATCGCCCCGGCGACCAGATGGGACAGTTTGAGCCGCTTGAGCATTTGGGTTTTCCTTGGCTGCCGGGTCGGGTAAGGTCGCGTGCGTTATAGCGCACAATATACTCTGTGCGCTATAACGCACAAGGTGTTTTGACAGGTAGAGCAGATGAGCGAAGAGACGATCACCCTTAACCTGCGCGAAATACGTGCTGAATCGGGTCTCAGCCTGTCCAAGGCAGCGGCGCTGACCGGGGTCAGCAAGGCGATGCTGGGCCAGATTGAGCGCGGCGAATCAAGCCCGACCATTGCGACACTGTGGAAGATCGCCAAGGGGTTTCACCTGCCGTTGACCGCCTTGATAGACGAGGCCGAGCGGACAGTGGGTCAGGCCGGAGAGGTTTTTAAAACGGTTCAGTTCCCCGGAAGTATCTCGGTCAAAATTGTATTTCCCTATGATCCCGACCTGAGGGCCGAGACGTTTCATGTGAGCCTGCATCCGGGTCAAAGCCACGAATCCCAGCCCCATGATCATGGCGTCACCGAAGAAGTCTTTGTTCTGGATGGCGAGATGGAGGTGCTGCGCACAGGGGAATGGGTGCCAGTGTCTACCGGGCAGGGGCTGCGGTTCGCAGCGGATCAACCACATGGATACCGAAGTGGTCAGACCGGGGCCACGTTTCTGAACATGCACCACTATCGCCACGCCGTTATGTCGCAGGGCAAACCGTGATCGGGTTGGGTGCATTGCTTGTGTAGGCATGGACCAGTGGCTACAGGTTTTGGTTGAGTGATTTAAAATCAGGAAGATAGCAGCATGGAGACATTTCGGGGCAGTCTGTTGATGGTGCTGGCGATGGCTGGCTTTGCATTGGAGGATATGTTTCTTAAATCCGCCAGCCAATCGCTACCGGTTGGGCAGCTCCTGGTTGTTTTCGGTCTGGGCGGTATGATCATTTTTATGATCATGGCGCGTGCGCAAGGGCAGCGCATGTTGCACCCGGCTATTTGCACGCGTCCGATGGTGTTGCGTTCTGTGGCGGAGGTCACTGGTCGGCTTGGGTATACTTTGGCGATAGCTTTGACCCCCCTGTCGTCGGCCTCGGCGATATTGCAGGCAACCCCATTGGTGGTTGCAGCCGGGGCAGTGGTCTTTTTTGGGGAACAGGTTGGGTGGCGGCGTTGGGTGGCCATCGCAATTGGGTTTTGTGGCGTCTTATTGGTGTTGCGCCCCGGGGTAAGCGGCTTTGAGCCTGCCTCGATCTTTGCAGTGATTGGTACCCTGGGGTTTGCCGGGCGAGATCTGGCCACCCGCGCCGCGCCGCGCTCTATGTCGAACAATCAGCTGGGCATTTATGGCTTCGCCATGCTTGTCGTCGCGGGCGGAGTGGCCTTGGGTTGGACAGGTGGGGCCAGTTGGCCAAGCCCGCAGGTTTGGGGGCAACTGGGTGCCGCCACGGTGATTGGGGTTATTGCCTATAACGCCCTGACCGGCGCAATGCGGTCAGGTGAAATTTCGGTGGTGGCGCCATTTCGCTATACGCGACTAGTGTTTGCCATGGTGCTGGGCGTGCTGGTGTTTGGCGAGCGCCCGGATGTCTGGACCCTGGTGGGCAGTGTTGTGATTGTTGGCAGCGGAATGTTCACCGTTTTGCGAGAACGCTATGCGCGCCATCCTGACTAGGCATTCGATCAAGGCTCATGGTCCAGGCTGAAGTCAGGTAAGCTTAGCACCTTGCACCTGTGCCTTTGTCGCCTTACATCTGCCTTCATGGCCCAGACAAAATCAGACCCGAATTACAAAGTTATCGCTGAAAATCGCCGCGCGCGGTATGATTATGCGATTGCTGACGATCTGGAATGCGGCATCATCCTGGAGGGGTCCGAGGTCAAAAGCGCCCGGGTTGGTGGCACAAACATCGCTGAAAGTTATGCCGCAGTTGAAGATGGCGAGCTGTGGTTGGTGAATTCTTACATCGCGCCCTATGAACGGGCCCAGACCTTCAAACATCTTGAGCGTCGCCGCCGTAAGCTGCTGGTGTCGCGCAAGCAGATGTCAAACCTGTGGAATGCCACTCAGCGCAAGGGCATGACCCTGGTGCCGCTGGTGATGTACTTTAACCACAAGGGGCTGGTGAAGATTAAGATCGGCATCGCCAAGGGTAAGCAGAACCACGACAAACGCGCCACAGAGGCGAAACGTGACTGGTCGCGGCAGAAATCGCGGCTGATGAAAGATCACAGCTAAGCGGCAACCGGTTGACTGACGCCGTAGATGTGTTGAGAGGGTCGGATGATACGTCTTCGCCACATGCATGCGCATGAGTTCTCGGGCTATCTTGCCTATTTCATCCCCGACTATGCGGCGGAAATTTCGTCCAATTACGATGTCGATCCCGAGACTGCGCGCCGACGGGCTGAGCAAGACGTCACGGCGGATCTGGGGCAGGGTGTTGATAGTCCCGGGCAGGACTTATTTTGCATCGTGATGGAGCATGAAACAGAGAACCCGGTTGTCGGGTATTTTTGGTGTAAACCCGGGCCCAAGGGCGGATCCGTTTTCATCAGCGATTTTTGCATATTACCGCTCTATCGAGGCATGGGCTACGGCAAACGGGCACTGGCGGCACTCGAGGCGACATATGCCGATGCCGGCTATCTGGACATAAAACTGCGTGTGGCGGCGGACAACGACAAGGCGCAGCGTTTGTACTTGGGGACCGGGTTTCAGACAACGGGCATCAACATGAGAAAACCCCTAAGGCAAACCTGAGCTGGGTTTGCGCCGGTGGCTTCTGACCTTATAGTTTGCTCCATTCGCCGCCGCGCAGATCGATTTTTCTGCTTTTCGACTCCCACTCAGCGTCAGACCTCCACAAATCATTGCCTTTTCCTTGCGACTCCCTGCGGCCAATAGTAGGCCTTGATCAACGCGCCCACGGGAGGATTTTATGCAAGACGATCCGAAGACACTAGTTTCCACCGACTGGCTGGCGGCCCACCTGAAAGATCCCGACCTCAGGCTACTGGACGCCTCGTGGTATCTGCCAGCGATGGAACGCGATGCCCGCAGTGAATATGACGCCGGGCATATTCCCGGTGCTCGGTTTTTTGACATTGACGACATCTCAGATCACCGGTCTGAATTGCCGCATATGGTGCCACCAGTTGAGAAGTTCATGTCGCGGCTGCGGGCTATGGGTGTCGGTGATGGTCATCAGGTGGTGGTCTACGACGGGGCCGGGCTGTTTTCCGCGGCGCGGGTGTGGTGGCTGTTTCGATTGATGGGCCAGGCCAATATCGCCGTGCTGGACGGGGGCCTGCCCAAATGGAAGGCCGAGGGCCGCGCGATTGAGGATATGCCACCAGTGATCCGCGACCGCCACATGACAGTGCGGGTGCAGAATCAGATGGTGCGCGATGTGACCCAGGTTTCGGCTGCGTCCAAACTGGGCGATCACGAAATTATTGACGCCCGCGCTGCCACCCGGTTCCGGGGCGACGTCCCCGAGCCACGTCAGGGCCTGCGTGCCGGCCATATTCCCGGTGCAAAAAATGTGCCGTTCACAACGCTTCTGGCGGCAGATGGCACGCTGAAACCTGCGGCCAAACTGCGCAGCATATTTGAAGCCGCCGGAGTGGACCTGAACAAGCCCGCAATTACCTCTTGCGGGTCTGGCGTGACCGCCGCGGTTCTAAGCCTCGCACTGGAACGCATCGGCAAAAGCGACCATGCGCTTTATGATGGATCGTGGACCGAATGGGGCGCCTTCCCGACCTTACCCGTTGCAACCGGAGAGACCTGATGTTTGAAGCTCTGAAAGCCCAACCTGCCGACAAAATTCTTGCACTGATGCAAACGTTCCGTGAAGACCCACGATCCGACAAGATCGATCTGGGGGTCGGAGTTTACAAGAATGCCCTGGGCGTTACCCCGGTGATGCGGGCGATCAAGGCGGCTGAACATAAATTGTGGGAAGAGCAGACCAGCAAGTCCTATGTTGGGCTGGCCGGTGATCCGGCTTACTCAGACGCGATGATTGAACTGATCCTGGCGGATACGGTCGCGCGTGGCAATGTTGCGGCGGCCGCGACACCCGGCGGCACCGGTGCGGTGCGCCAGGCGTTTGAGTTGATCAAGATCGCCAACCCTTCGGCGCGGGTCTTTGTGTCGGACCCAACCTGGCCCAATCACATTTCGATCCTGAATTACGTCGGCATCGAGACGGTGACCTATCGTTATTTTGACCGCGAAACCTGCGGAGTCGATTTCGATGGTCTGGTCGAGGACCTGAAGACAGCGGTCAAAGGCGATGTGGTGTTGCTGCATGGCTGCTGCCACAACCCAACCGGCGCCAATCTGAATGCGGTGCAGTGGCAAGAGATCATCGATCTGCTGAACGCGCGCGGTCTGATCCCAATGATCGACATCGCTTATCAGGGCTTTGGCGACGGGCTGGAAGAAGACGCAGTTGGTGTGCGGATGGTGGCTTCGGGCACTCCGGAATGCCTGATCGCGGCCAGCTGCTCGAAGAACTTTGGCATCTACCGCGAGCGCACCGGGTTGCTGATGATGGTGTCAAATGATGCCGCGTCGCAAAAGCTGAACCAGGGCACGCTGGCCTTCCTGAACCGGCAGAATTATTCGTTCCCGCCGGATCACGGCGCCCGACTGGTGACGATGATCTTGAACGACGAGGCCCTGCGTGCCGATTGGGCGGCCGAGCTTGAGGCCGTGCGACTGGGCATGCTGGGGCTGCGACAGGGTCTTGCGGATGAGTTGCAGCGCCTGTCCGGCTCTGACCGCTTTGCCTTTCTGGCGCAACACCGTGGCATGTTCTCGCTGCTGGGCACCACCCCCGAGCTGGTCGAAAAGCTGCGGGCCGAGCATGGGATTTACATGGTTGGCGACAGCCGCATGAACATTGCAGGCCTGAACGCCGATACAGTGCCAATACTGGCGCAGGCCATTATGGATGCCGGCATCTAAGCCATCCATAGACTTGGACAGAAAACGCGCTCTCAAATCGAGGGCGCGTTTTTGCATCTGAACACCACCCCAGCCATTCACCTTTTCTTAAATACTCAAAATTCCAAGCTCTGCCTCAATCGTCGGCGCCAAACGAAAAACGCAGCCCCCGCAAGGGCCGCGCGTTCTTCCACTTACCTGACAGCTGGATCAGCTCTTGGAGAACTCAGGGTATGCTTCCATGCCCAGCTCGGCCATGTCGAGACCATTGATTTCGTCCTCTTCGCTGACCCGGATGCCGATGATGGCCTTCAGCGCCAGCCAGACAACGGCAGAGACGACAGAGACAAAGACACCAACAATCAGAACTGATTTCAGCTGTACAATGAACGACGCGTCACTGTTGCTGAGTGGAACAATCAGCGTACCAAAGATACCAGCGCCCAGGTGAACCGGGATGGCGCCCACAACGTCGTCGATTTGGAATTTGTCCAGCAGGGGAACAACCACGACCACGATCACACCACCTGCAGCACCAATCAGCGTGGCCAGACCCAGCGAGGGTGTCAGCGGTTCAGCGGTGATCGACACCAGACCGGCAAGGGCACCGTTTAGGATCATTGTCAGGTCAGGTTTCCGGTACAGGAACTGCGTCAGCAGCATTGCAGCAACCGCACCACCAGCCGCAGCGGCATTGGTGTTGGAAAAGATCCGGCTGATGTCCGCAACATTGGCGGCTGTGTCCATATAAAGCTGCGATCCGCCGTTAAAGCCAAACCAGCCCATCCACAGGATAAACGTACCCAGAGTGGCCAGCGGCAGGTTAGAGCCGGGCATCGGAATGGTTCTGCCGCCTTTGTATTTGCCGATACGCGGACCCAGGATCAGCGCGCCAACCAACGCAGCCCAACCCCCAACCGAGTGTACCACTGTGGAGCCGGCGAAATCTAGGAAGCCCATCGCATCCAGGAAACCACCGCCCCATTTCCAGGAGGCCTGGATCGGATAGATGAATGCGGTCAGAATGATCACAAAGATCAGGAATGGCCACAGCTTGATCCGTTCGGCCATTGTCCCGGACACGATCGACGCGGTGGCAGCGCAGAACATCAGCTGAAAGAAGTAGTCAGCGCCAACTGAGGCATAGCTCAAGTCAGTTTCAACTCCGGCCAGGCCAACAGGCTCTAGCCCGGTCATCGAAAACGCGCCCAGAATGCCGGTGATGGTCCAGGCGTCACCGGGGTACATCAGATTGTAGCCAACCGCGTAATAGGCAATGCCCGCCAGTGAAAACAGGCCCATGTTCTTGGTCAGCTGCATGGTCACGTTTTTGCCGCGCACCAGGCCCACTTCCAACATGGTAAAGCCTGCGGCCATCCAGAACACCAGCACACCGGCGACCAGGAACATGAAAGTGGTGAGGATATAGCCAATTTCGGCATTCGGCGGGGTGACATCCACATCCTGCGCAAAGCCGATCGCCGGCAGCGCGATCAGCGCCGCTGCAGCGAGGGGGAGTTTGAATTTGTTCATTGTATCGTCCTTTTCCTAAGCGTTGCGCTTAGAGCGCTTCCAGATTTGTCTCGCCGGTGCGCACGCGCACTGCCTGAGCCACATCCAGTACAAAAATCTTTCCGTCACCGATCTTGCCGGTGCGTGCAGTGTTTGTGATGGTCTCGACAACCTGGTCGGCCTGATCGGCTGCAACCACGATTTCCAATTTCATCTTGGGTACGAAATTTACTTCGTATTCCGCTCCGCGATAAATCTCGGTGTGGCCCGCCTGCGCGCCAAACCCCTTGATTTCTGTTACCATCAGTCCCGCAATGCCGATGTCGGTCAACGCCTCGCGGACTTCCTCCAGCTTGAACGGTTTGATGGCAGCTATGATCATTTTCATCTCAGCATCCTTTTCCCTAGCGTTTCCCCGGGCGTCTTGCCCAAATCTCTGCCCCTGCAAACAAGCGCGTGAAAAGGCGCTTGGGAATGCTGGGGCCGGTGAGGCACGGCCAGTTTGAGGCAAAGGCGCAATAAAAATGCTCAATTTGTGAGCATTGCCTAATTTTTATTCACTCAACAAAGGAAGGCAGGCCGCAAATCGCTCTCAACAAAGCAATGCAGAGCGGGTATGGTGTGAAAAAACGGGCAAACCGGGCAGGATATCGGCATGGCACAAGGATCAGGGCGCAAGCCTTTGGTAGCAGATAAGCGTTACGCAGGCGGTGGTCGCAAGACCCCCGCCCGAAAACCTGTGCGCAAAAGAAAACCAAAAGGCAAAGGCTGGTTTGGCTTTCTGTTTGGCCGTGGCAAGAGTGCAAAACCAAAAACGACAGGGCGTAGGGCAAGTGCAAATAAGCCGGCACCCCGAAAAGCCTCCCCTAAAAAAACGGCAAAACGCAAACCCACGGGATTTTTCGGCCGCATCCGCGCGGCTTTCGTTGGCCTGTTGGGATGGATCTTTGGCCTGTTCTGGGCGCTGACCTGGCGGGTGGGTATGGTCGTTGGACTGCTGGTCGCCCTGGCGGTTGGATATCAGTACCAGAAACTACCCGAACTCAATGCGCTGCTGGATGGTCGTGCACGCGGTTCGGTGACAATGCTGGATCGCAACGGCGAGGTCTTTGCCTGGCGCGGTGATCAGTTTGGCGGCGTGGTGACCACGCAAACAGTCTCGCCGCATCTGAAAAACGCCATTGTCGCAACCGAGGATAAACGATTCTTCAGCCACTTTGGCGTCTCGCCAAGGGGTGTCGCAAGCGCCGTACGGATCAACCTGCGTGCAGGTCGTGGCCCGCTGTCAGGCAATGGTGGCTCTACCATCACGCAGCAGTCGGCAAAACTACTCTGTCTGGGTGTGCCCTATGATGTCGATGTCTGGGACAGCGAAAAGGCCTATGAGGCGGATTGCCGTCAGGGATCGTTGTGGCGCAAAATCACCGAGGCGATTTATGCGCTGGCCATGGAGAGCAAATACTCCAAGGATGAAATTCTGACGATCTATATGAACCGCGCGTTTCTGGGCGCTGGTGCCCGTGGATTCGAGGCCGCCAGTCAGCGGTATTTTGGCAAGTCAGCTGCCGAAATCAACCCGGCCGAGGCAGCAATGCTGGCAGGTTTGCTGAAGGCGCCAACGCGCTATGCGCCAACCAACAACCTGCAACGCTCGCAGGATCGTGCGCAGGTGATTGTTGGGCTGATGCGCGATCAGGGCTATCTGACGGCGGCCCAGGCGCAGGATGCACGGGACAATCCAGCCCAACTAAGCGAAGCTGCGGCGGCCCGTGCCGGGGGCTATTTCGCGGACTGGGTGATGGACAAGATCCCCAGTTTCTTTGGGGATCAAACCACCGAAGATGTGATTATTCGCACCACGCTGGACCAACGTCTGCAAACCTCTGCCGAAGAGGCGCTGGCCTATATCTTTGAAAACAAAGTCCGCGAGGGCTCAAAGGCGCAGGCGGCCATTGTGGTGATGAGCGCGGATGGTGCCGTGCGGGCCATGGTTGGCGGCCGCTCGACCCGGGTATCAGGTGTGTTCAACCGCGCCACTCAGGCTCGGCGGCAAACGGGATCGGCCTTCAAGCCCTTTGTTTACGCAACGGCGCTTGAACTGGGGTACTCGCCCCTGGATATGGTGTTGGATGCAAAATATTGCCTGAACATTGCGGGCTCAGGGCAATGGTGCCCCAAGAATTATACTCATAAATTCTATGGCGAAGTGACCCTGGCGCGGGCGTTGCGTGATTCACTGAATATTCCGGCTGTAAAGATATCCGAGGCCGTGGGCCGTGATCTGGTGCGCCAGGTGGCGGGAGACTTTGGGCTGACCAGTGACCTGGCCGATGGTCCGGCGCTGGCGCTGGGCGCGTCGGAAAGCACCCTGATTGAAATGACCGGTGCATATGCGGGGATCCTGAATGGCGGCTCGTCCGTTACACCATACGGTTTGGTCGAGTTGCAGTTGATGGGAGATGACGCGCCCATGATCGGCAGCAGTGGCGGTATGGGGGAACGGGTGATTCAAACCAGCGCAGCGCAACAGCTGACATGGATGATGGAACAGGTTGTCTCCGGTGGGACAGGCGCGCGCGCGCAATTGCCGGGGTGGCAGGTGGCGGGCAAGACCGGAACCACCCAAGCAGCACGCGACGCCTGGTTTGTAGGCTTTACGGCTGAATATGTGGCCGGAGTGTGGATGGGATACGACGACAACACGCCACTGTCTGGTGTCACCGGCGGTGGATTGCCAGCCGAGATCTGGCAGGAAACCATGGTGCGCGTGCATGAAGGATTGACGCCCGTCGCGCTGCCGATGCAGGCACCGGCG
Source organism: Parasedimentitalea marina (assembly GCF_004006175.1). Taxonomy (GTDB): domain Bacteria; phylum Pseudomonadota; class Alphaproteobacteria; order Rhodobacterales; family Rhodobacteraceae; genus Parasedimentitalea; species Parasedimentitalea marina. The sequence goes on along the minus strand of NZ_CP033219.1, from coordinate 3,850,408 downwards.
CCAATAGTACCTCAACCACAACCTGATCGCCGACGACGCAACAATGGAAACAATGTGGGCCAGGATGTCGGGCGGGCCGTGGATGGATTTCTGAAAAACCTGTTTGGCAATTGAATTGCCAGCCTAGGCAAAGCTCCCGCCCGTCGCGGCCTCCTAACGGAGGCACTGCTCCCGTTGGGCGTGGCGCCGCGCATGCGCGGCGCCACGCCCAAGACCGTAAGGTCCGTCGGCGCAGCCGATGGTCCGCGCGGGCGCGGGAGCCTTTGATGAGGTGTCGGTCATGCAGGTGTCACGCGCCGCTGCGGGCGAAGTCCGACCACAGTGCTAACTCGTATGGACCGTCGTTAAATAGCTGGTTGAGCTGTTGCTTGGCTCAGCTCAGCTTTTTCAGATCCGTGATCAGAGTATCGATGTTCCCCTTGCGGTGATCCAGCATTGCACCGATTTCAGTGCGCTCGGTCAGTAGCAGGTTCACCCCTTCGATGAACATATTGAAGAACTTGTCCTTGCCGGATTTGTCCGACACCAGAAATGTCACCTCAAATGGCGCCTGTCCCTGCAGGGTGGCGATGGATTTGACCTCATAGCCGGCACGGATTTTACGGGTGGATTTCACCTCGATGCCGCCGCCGATGAATTCCCGGAACCGTTTGCCGTATTTGCGCGAGATATATCCCTGAAACGCCTTGGTGAAAGCCCGCATCTGGGACTTTGACGCGCGTCGACCGTCAACGCCAAGGGCATATTGTGCCATGATCGGCACATCAGCATAGCGGATAAAGATCTTTTCAAAGTCCCGGATCATCGCGGATTCGGACTTGCCCGAGGCTATGACCTTATTGATATCGCGGACCACGCTGCCGACGAGGGCGCGGGCGCCAGTTTCGCTGAGCGCGAAAACGGGGAAGGGCAGGGCAGCCAGACCCAGGCCTGAAATGGCGGTTGTCAGGACGCTGCGGCGGTTAAACAAGTTACTCGGCATAGATATCCTCATATGGGTCGGAGTAGGGATCGCCAAAGACCCCGTCATAAGAATCCTGGTCGCCGCCCAACTCAAAACGGCGGCTTTGCAGGTAGATCAACCGGGCCTGAGCATAGCTGTCAGCACTCTCGTACAAAATCGAGTCGATTGTAGCAGAATAATTACCGCGGTCGCCCATCCGGCGCACGATCTCGGCGTAAACACCTATGTTATCGGCGGGGTTTTGCCGGGCAAAGGTGATTGGGTTGGTGAAAAAGTCCGCAACAACACCCACAGCATCGCGTGTGGTTGACGGGCCATAGAGCGGCAGCTCGACGTAGGCCCCTTCACCAAAGCCCCAAACATGCAGTGTTTCGCCAAAATCAGTGTTGACCCGTGCCATTTTGAAATCCGAGGCAGGGTCAAACAGGCCGCCAATGCCCAGTACGGTGTTGATCAGGAATCTAGACACTGCAAGGCCGGTTTGAGGCAGATCACCCTGCATCAGTGAGTTCACGGCTTGGCCGGGCATTGACAGGTTTTCCGCAAACAGGCCGAACGACGTGACGATTTCGGGGGGTACTACGGCCACATACCCATTGGACGCCGGTCGAAACAGAGAACGATCGACGGCGAGGTTGAAATCATGAATAGAACGGTTGGTTCCCTCATAGGGATCAAAAACCTCGCCTGCTGCCCGCGCTTCAGGGCTTTGACCCGCACAGCCAGCGGTCAATCCGGTCAATAGCAGGGCAACAAGAAGAAAAGTTTGTCGCAACGTCAAGATCATCTGTCTGTGTGTCCGTTTCTTAATCCAATGCCCAGCGGGCCGGGCTTGATCTATAGGTAATCATCCGGGTTCCCATAGGTCATATAAAATGTTTGTTTTGTTGTGACAGATTTGGGACATATTACAAGGTAACCGGCAGAAAATAGGCGGGTAGTTTCCACTGGACTGATACAGCGTTAGTACGGGCGCTTTTATTACAGGCGAATTATGACCAAGACAGTATTCAAGGACGGATTAGACGAGCTGCGGTCGATTCGACGTCGCAGCCGAAGTCTTTATTGGACTGTTGGGATCTTCAGCTTTTTTGCCAATATGCTGATGCTGACGGGTCCACTGTACATGATGCAAGTCTATGATCGGGTGCTGGGTAGCCGATCAGAGCAGACCCTGGTCGCGTTGTCTATTCTTGTCGTGTTTCTCTATGGCATGATGGGCCTGCTGGATTACTCGCGTGGTCGGATCATGGCGCGGGTTGGGGCGCGGTTTCAGGCGGCTCTGGATCGGCGTGTCTTTGACGCAATGATCCGGCGCTCGGCGGTGACCCCGGATCCCGTGGCGCAGACCGGGTTGGCGGATCTGGAATCCGTACAGCGATTGATCTCGTCACCGGTGCTGATGGCCGCTTTTGACATGCCGTGGACGCCAGTGTTCCTGGCTGGAATTGCGTTGTTTCATCCCTGGTTGGGCATGTTGGCCCTGGGGGGTGGTGTGGTGCTTGTCAGTATTGCCCTGCTGAACCAACTGTTTTCACGCACGCCGCAAATGCAGGCGAATGTGAAAGCTCATCGGGCTGGCCTTATGTCCGAGGAAATTCGCACCGAAGCTGAAATGATACAATCCATGGGGATGCGCGGTGCTGCCTTTGGACGGTGGAAGGTCGCCCGTGACGCGGCGCTGGTCGAAAGCATCGCCGCCACGGATGTTGGTGGTAGCTTCACGTCGCTGACCAAGACACTGCGATTGTTCCTGCAGTCGGCGATGTTGGGTCTTGGCGCTTATCTTGTGTTACAGGGAGAGGTGTCGCCGGGCGCGATGATTGCAGGTTCAATCTTGATGGGTCGGGCCTTGGCGCCAATTGAACTGGCCCTTGGTCAATGGGTGCTGGTCCAGCGGGCCCAAAAAGGTTGGGGGAGTTTGGCTGAATTACTGACCAAAGTCCCCGAAGAACAAGAGCGCACTGCCCTGCCGAAACCCAAAGCTCGGCTGGAGATTCAGGCAGTGACAGTGGTTCCGCCTGGAGACAAGACGCCACAATTGCGAAACCTTTCGTTCAAGGTGGAGCCGGGGCAGGCGCTGGGTGTGATCGGTCCTTCAGGCTCTGGCAAATCAACCTTGGCCCGGGCGATAACCGGAGTATGGCGGGCCGCGGCGGGGACTGTCCGATTGGACGGTGCAGCGCTGGAACAATATGCGCCGGATGTGCTGGGCCAGCACATCGGTTACCTGCCGCAACGCGTGCAGCTGTTCGAAGGCACTATTGCACAAAACATTGCCCGGCTGGCTGACCTTCCGGACTCGGAGAAAGTTGTCGCTGCGGCAAAGAAGGCGGCCGCCCATGACATGATTACCAAACTGCCCGAGGGCTATGACACCCGGATAACGGCGGGTGGTGGGCGCTTGTCAGGTGGGCAAATGCAGCGGATCGCCCTGGCGCGGGCCCTGTATGATGACCCGGTGATTGTCATTCTGGATGAACCAAACTCTAACCTGGATAACGAGGGATCGGTCGCTTTGAACACGGCCATCAAGCAGTTGAAGGCCGAGGGAAGGTCTGTGCTGATTATGGCCCACCGGCCTGCGGCGATACAGGAATGTGACTTGTTGCTGGTGGTGGATCAGGGCAATCAGACGGCCTTTGGCCCCAAGGACGATGTCCTGCGCCAGATGGTGGCGAACCATCAGAACATCCAAAAAACGGCAGCAGCAAGGCAGGCGCAATGAGTGAAGAAAACACATGGTCTGCCCGCCGCCCGATTATTATCGGACTGGTCGGCCTGTTTCTGCTGGTTGGCGGCTTTGGTACCTGGTCCGTTATGTCGTCGATTGCCGGCGCTGTTGTGGCCTCGGGCCGCATCGAGGTCGATCAAAACCGCCAGGTTGTGCAGCATCTGGATGGTGGCATTGTTTCGGACATTCTGGTGCAAGAAGGCGACACCGTGGCCCAGGGGGCTCTATTACTGCGGCTGGATGCCAACAGATTGCAATCGCAACTTGTGATCACCGAAGGTCAGCTGTTTGAAATTGTTGCTCGGCGTGGACGCCTGGAGGCTGAGCGGGACGAAACGGATGGCATCACATTTGAGCCGGACCTGATTGAGTTGGCTCTGGCCCGACCCGAAGTCGATGAGTTTATGGCGGGCCAAACGCGACTGTTTATTGCCCGGCAAGATTCGGCCGCACGGGAAATCGAACAGCTGGAAAAGCGGCGGGCGCAGATCCGCGATCAGATAGTTGGGGTAAAGGCGCAGCAGGAATCGATGGTTCTTCAGCTGGAACTGATCGGTGAGGAACTGAAAAATCAGCAAACATTGCTGGACCGTGGGTTGGCGCAGGCGGGGACTGTTCTGAACCTGCGTCGCACCTCGGCTGATCTTCAGGGTTCTTTGGGGGAGCTGATCGCAACCGAGGCACAGGCCGAAGGTCGCATTACCGAAACTGAGATTGAAATTCTGAAACTGGGGACCCGTCAGCGTGAAGAGGCGATCACCCGGCTGCGCGACCTGCGTTACCAAGAGTTGGAACTGGTCGAGACGCGACGGTCGCTGATCGAACAACTGGAACGGCTGGACATCAAGGCGCCGGTATCTGGAATTGTTTATGGATTGCAGGTTCATACGCCCCGGTCAGTGATACGCCCGGCCGAGCCGGTGTTGTATCTGGTGCCACAGGATCGCCCCTTGGTCGTGGCGGCGCAGGTGTCGCCGATCAACATTGATGAAGTCTATGTGGGCCAATCGGTGACGCTCCGGTTCTCGACGCTGGATCAACGGGCAACGCCGGACCTGTTTGGCATCGTTACGCTGATCTCGGCTGATGCTTTCGAGGACGAAACCAGCCGTCAGTCCTATTACCGCGCTGAAATTGAATTGAAGGAAGGCGAGATCACCAAACTGCCCGAGGGTGTCGTTCTGGTCCCTGGAATGCCGGTGGAAAGCTATATTCGAACCGCTGACCACTCGCCGCTGTCCTATTTGATCAAGCCGCTGGCCGACTACTTTGTCAAAGCATTCCGCGAGAGCTGAGACCGGCCTGCGTTTTTCCCTTTCGGCTGAATTGCATCCCGAGTAGCGTCGCCGGCGAAACACTTGTTGGAGGATTGATGTCATGGGTTTTGAAGCGAAACTGAACGAACTGGGTGTGACCCTGCCTGATGCTCCGGCTCCGGCTGCCAATTATGTACCCTATGTTGTCGTGGGCGACATGGTTTATGTCTCGGGGCAGATCTCGGCAGATAGTGCGGGTCTGATCACAGGCACATTGGGTGCGGATATGGATGTTGAAGCAGGCGCAGCGGCGGCTAAAACCTGTGCCATATCGTTGCTGGCGCAAGTGAAGGCGGCCTGCGGTGGGGATCTGGACCGGCTGGTGAAGGTTGTGAAGCTGGGCGCTTTTGTGAACTCAACCGATGGTTTTACGCAGCAGCCAATGGTGGTGAATGGTGCGTCGGACTTTATGGTTGCGGCACTGGGCGATACCGGCCGCCATGCGCGCTCGGCCGTTAGCTGCCCCTCGTTGCCGCTGGGTGTTGCAGTTGAGATCGACGGGGTCTTTCAGATCAAATGACGCTGGCACTCCCCGCGGATTTCCTTCGGTTGCCCATTGCGCATCGTGCCCTGCATGATGTGACGGATGGGCGACCGGAGAACAGCCTTGCCGCTATCCGCGCGGCGATTGCCGCGGGCTATGGTATCGAAATTGACCTGCAGCTGAGTGCTGACGGACATGCGATGGTGTTCCATGATTATAATCTGGAGCGGCTGGCAGAAGGCAGCGGGCCGATCAACCTGCTGACCCGAGAGCAGGCACAGGCCATCCCGCTGATCGGCGGTGACGGTGAAGGTATTCCGGATCTGGCCACGGTGTTGGATCTGGTTGCCGGTCAAGTGCCGCTGCTGATTGAGGTCAAGGATCAGGATGGTCAGCTTGGTCCCGATGTTGGCGCGCTGGAACGGGCGGCGGCTGAGGCATTGAAAGGCTACTCAGGTCTGGTGGCGTTGATGTCGTTTAACCCAAATTCAGTGGCTGAATTGGCCCGGTTGTCGCCGGAAGTCCCACGGGGCATTGTGACCAGTGCCTATGATCTTGCCTCCTGGCCGGAACTGACCGGCCCGATTTGCGACCGGCTTCGTGAAATGCCGGACCTTGACCGGGTTGGGGCCAGCTTTATCAGCCATGAGGCCAGTGATCTGTCGCGACCATTGGTGCGGCAAACGCGCGACACGGGGCTGCTGATCCTGTGCTGGACTGTTCAATCGGAGGCCGAGGAGCGCGCCGCGCGAGCCTTTGCCGATAATGTGACCTTTGAGGGCTATCTTTCCCCTTTGCCGGGTTGATAGCCGGGTGTCTCTGCCCAAGTATTGCAGGGGCAAGGGGGATCTATGGATCAAGCGCAAATTGAAATTCAATTACTAGGCTCACTGGCACAGATAGGCGCAGATGAGTGGGACGCATGTGCTTGCCCCGAGGCAGCGGACGGGGGCCGCCCCAACGATCCCTTCACCACCTACCGGTTTCTCTGCGCACTGGAAGACAGCGGGTCGGTGGGTCGTGGCACCGGGTGGCAACCGCAGTATCTAACGGCTTATCTGGACGGACAACTGATCGGTTGCGCGCCGATGTATGCCAAGTCGCACAGTCAGGGCGAGTATATTTTCGACCACAACTGGGCGCATGCCTTTGAACAGGCAGGTGGGCGATATTACCCGAAATTGCAAATGGCAGTGCCCTTTACGCCGGTCACAGGTCGGCGATTGCTGGTGCGCCCCGGGTTCGAAGGTGTTGGTCATTCGGCGCTGGTGCAAGGGGCAGTGCAACTGGCCGCAAATAACAAACTGTCCTCGCTGCATGTGACATTCTGCACCGACGAAGAGGCCAGGGCGGGTGCGCAAATGGGACTGATGCCGCGCCTGACGCAGCAGTTTCACTGGCTCAATCAGGGTTATCACAAATTTGACGACTTCCTAGCCAGCCTGTCGTCGCGAAAACGCAAGAATATCCGCAAAGAGCGGGCTCAGGCGCAGGGGTTCGGCGGTGAAATCGAGGTGTTCAGTGGCGCTGACCTGCGGCCTGAACATTGGGATGCATTCTGGACCTTCTATCAGGATACCGGCGCGCGCAAATGGGGGTCGCCCTATTTATCCCGCAGCTTCTTCGACATTGCACAAGACACCATGGCAGATGACATGGCACTGATTCTGGCGCGGCGGGACGGAGATTATGTGGCCGGTGCGCTGAATTTCATTGGCCGTGACACGCTTTATGGCCGATATTGGGGATGCAGTGAGCACCATCCCTGCCTTCATTTCGAACTGTGCTACTATCAGGCTATGGATCTGGCAATCTCGATGGGGTTGGCGCGGATCGAGGCTGGCGCTCAGGGCGAGCACAAGCTGGCGCGCGGATATTTGCCGACGCAGACACATTCCTTGCATTGGCTGGGGGATCCCGGCTTTGCTGATGCAGTGGCCCGGTATCTGGAAGCGGAACGTTTGGCGATTGAAGAAGAGATTGAGATCCTGACCGACTATGGGCCGTTCAAAAAGCTAGAGGTGGAGGAACAGCAATGACCGAGAAACTGTCAGACGCAACCCGGGGGCCATTGTTGGACCCATTGTTCCAAACAGGGTGGACCTTGCTTGGGGATCGTGATGCGATCATCAAAACCTATAAGTTTAACACGTTTGTTGACGCTTTTGGCTGGATGACCCGGGCCGCGATCTGGGCAGAGAAATGGAACCACCATCCCGAGTGGAGTAACATTTACAACAAGGTGACAGTGGTACTGACGACCCATGACGTGGGCGGGGTTAGTTCGCAGGATGCCAAATTGGCGCGAAAGTTTGACAGCCTGGTCTAAGATAAAAAGCCCCGGACCCGCCGGGGCTTTGGTGTGTTTGGGCAATGATCAGACCATTGCCTCTAGCAGGCCTTCGCCGGCGGTCAATTCGCAGACGCCGGGACCTTGTTCCATCTGCAGGATCTTCACTTCACCATTTTCGACCAGCATCGCATAGCGGATCGAGCGGGCAAGCAGCCCGGCGGCGGCGGCATCAAAACGCATGCCCATGGCCTCGGTCAGGCTGCAGTCGGCATCGGCCAGCATGGTGATACCGGCTTGGGAAGCGCCAGTTTCTTTGCCCCAGGCGGCCATCACAAAGGGATCATTGACCGAAATGCAGATGATCTCGTCGACGCCTTTGGCGATGAACTGGTCCTTGGTGCGGATAAAGCTGGGGACATGGGCGGCACTGCAGGTTGGGGTATAGGCACCCGGGACCGCAAAGATCGCTACAGTGCGGCCCTTGGTCTTGTCGGCAATGGAAATCGGCTCCGGACCATGGGCTCCCATCTGCACCAATGTGGCCTTTGGTAGCTTTTCGCCTACTGAAATCATCTGCGCCTCGTCACTTATGTTTGCGTTTTGGATGGACCCGCATATAGGGTCCGGCTGAACCGGGATAACAACAGAACACGGAGGCAAGGGCAACATGAGCCACATCGTTGTGATAGGAGCAGGGCAGGCGGGTTCTTCGCTGGTTGCCAAGCTGCGCAAAGACGGGTTTGACGGCGAGATCACTCTGATTGGGGCCGAGACTGCATTGCCTTATCAGCGCCCGCCGTTGTCAAAGGCCTATCTGTTGGGGGACATGGCGCTGGAGCGGTTGTTTTTGCGGCCCGAGAGCTTTTATGCCGATAACAATATCACGCTGAAACTGGGCCAACCGGTCACAGCTATTGATGCGACTGCCAAGACAGTCAGCATTGGTGACGAAGTGATTGCCTATGATCATCTGGCACTGACCACCGGATCAGATCCGCGCCGCCTGCCTGCGGCGATTGGGGGGGATCTGGACGGCGTGTTTGTGGTGCGTGGGCTGGGTGACGTGGACGCGATGGCACCGTCGGTGACCGAAGGCGCCCGCACGCTGATCGTTGGTGGCGGCTATATCGGGCTAGAGGCCGCAGCAGTGTGCGCCAAGCGCGGTGTGAACGTGGTGCTGGTCGAAATGGGAGACCGAATTTTGCAACGGGTCGCAGCCCCCGAAACATCAGATTATTTCCGCAACCTGCATGGCGCCCATGGGGTCGACATCCGCGAAGGCGTTGGGCTGGAGCGCTTACTGGGCAAGGACGGCAAAGTCACCGGTGCGGTGCTGAGCGATGGGTCTACGCTGGAGTTGGATTTTGTCGTTGTAGGTGTTGGTATTACGCCCGCTACGCAGCTGGCCGAAATGGCTGGTGTGACGCTGAACAACGGGATCGAAACGGATGCACAGGGGCGAACTTCGGATGCCTCGATCTGGGCGGCCGGCGATTGTGCCTCGTTTCCCTATCAGGGCGGGCGCATTCGGCTGGAAAGCGTGCCCAACGCCATCGATCAGTCTGAGATCGTGGCGCAGAACATCATGGGGACAGGTAAAGAATACGCAGCCAAGCCGTGGTTCTGGTCTGACCAGTATGACGTTAAGCTGCAGATCGCCGGACTGAACACCGGCTATACCCATGTGGTCACCCGTCCCGGTGCAGGCGCATCGGTGTCGTTCTGGTATTTCAGGGATGACCAGTTGCTGGCGGTGGACGCGATGAATGATCCGCGCGCCTATATGGTGGGCAAGCGGTTGATCGATATGGGTAAAACATGTGATCCCTTGGTCGCAGCAAATCCCGACACTGACCTGAAGTCCCTGCTGAAAGCATGAGGATCATCGCCGGAGATTTTCGCGGTCGTGCCCTTGCCGCTGTGGGCAAGGGCGACGCAGGCGCACATTTGCGCCCCACGACCGACCGGGTGCGCGAAAGTCTGTTCAATGTTTTGAACAATACCGGGGTCATTCCGGGTGCACGGGTTTTGGACCTGTTTGCTGGCACCGGAGCGTTGGGGTTGGAGGCGCTGTCAAGGGGGGCCTCCTGGGTGAGCTTCGTTGATGATGGGCGGGTGTCATCGGGCCTGATCCGCAAGAATATCGACATCACGGGTAGTAAGGATAGCACCAGTTTGATCAAGCGGGACGCGCTGAAGCTGCCCCGCAATCCGGATGCGCCGTATGATTTGATTTTTCTGGATCCGCCTTATGGCAAAGGCCTGGGCGAAAAAGCCCTGGAGGTGGCTGCCGATGCGGGCTGGATCGATGACGAGGCATTGGTGGTCTGGGAAGAAAGCACCCCGATGGCCGCGCCAGAGGGCTATCAATTACGCGACAGTCGTAAGTATGGTGACACCCATATCACCCTGATGTGGCGGGATATTTAGAGCGAACTTGGCCCTCTGCGCGGTGTTGTTTTGTATTAAAATAGGATTTCGATGAATGCCAACGACTTTCCCTACCCCCAAACTGGTGATTTTTGATTGTGACGGCGTTCTGGTCGATAGTGAGGTCGCGTCAAACGAAGTGCTGGTGGCCAATCTGACGCGCTATGGTCTGCAGTTGACCCTTGCGGAGTGTATGGAGTTGTTTGTTGGCGGCACTATGAAAGGTGTGATGGCCAAGGCGCGGGACATGGAGGCAGATCTGCCCGCGGACTGGGTCGCTGATGTGTATCAGGAGATTTACACCAGACTGAAGCAGGGCGTGCCGCTGGTTGACGGTATTCCTGGGCTTCTTGCTATGCTGGACACGCGGGGCATTCCGGTTTGTGTGGCCTCGAATGGCAGCGAGGAGAAGATGCGGATCACACTGGGTCCGAGTGGTCTGTGGCAGCGCTTTCACCCTAACGCGATATTTTCGGCGCATACGCTGGGGGTTGCCAAGCCCGAACCGGGGCTGTTTCTGGCGGCGGCCAGCCATTTTGACGTTCAGGCGCGGGACTGTTTGGTGATTGAGGACAGTGCAACCGGGGCGCGGGCGGCGTCGCGGGCCGGTATGCGCTGCCTGGGATATGCGCCCGAAGGGACCGGAGCAAAGCTGCTAGAACAGGGCGCCGAAGTGTTTGGCGCCATGCATCAAGTGCCGGGGCTGATTGGGTTGAGTGACGCCGGGGCGTAGTTGGGGGGCGCTGCCCCCCTCTTGCCGCTGGGGCGGCAATTCACCCCCTGGGATATTTATGGCCAGATGAAAGGGATTGAGATCAGGCTGTGACGCAAGGGCTATTCATAGGTGAAGCTATCCAATACGCGCCCCCCTAAGGTTTCGGGCAATTGCTCGGGGCCACTCATCGGCACCAAAGTGCGGTTGATGTTGTGCAGGATGAAGTAGCTTTCGGCGCGGTCCGGATGGGGAATGGCAACCAGTTGTAGCACCATTGGACCGTTGGATGGGTCGGTGTAGGTGCCCAGAAGTTCAACCGCGCGCATGCCGTTGACGGCAATCTCAAGGGTGCTGATGATTTTGGCATCTGTGAAACCCTGGACCGCCGAAGGATAGGCCGATTGTGTCAGGGCCTTGGCGGCGCTTTGCAGTCGGATGGGCATTGGGTCACTGCTGCCCTGGGGGATTGGAAAGCTTGCATCGATCACATGGAAGTTCTCGATGAATTTTCGTCCGGATGGGTCTTTGGTGGCGAAAGTGAATTTGACAATGCCACCGCTGGGGCGACCGTCGGCGATCAGCTCGACATCCGAGCGGACCGGGATCTGCAAGGCAAAGGGTACGTCAATCGGGATGTTGTATTTGGCGGTGTAATCCGCATTAAACCGAAAAATCCGATTGAGATAGGCCCCTTCGTAACTGAACAGATTGAAGGAGAAGCTGGCGTCCTGGGACTGTGCTGCGGGCGCGAAGCCCAGCAGCGCCAACGCGGTTATGGCGGCTTTAATACTCATGACAAATCACCTTGTTAAAACAAGGCTCAGCTTAGAGTATTTGCAGGTTTCGTCAAATATTGGGAGTTGGTGCGGGAGTTATTGGCCGCCTGGTCCACATGGCCTGGTCCACATCGCCCGGTCCCTGTCAGGCGATGTGGCAGTCGAATTGTGAGAAATCAGCCGTATGTTGGGTGAAATTTATCACCGGGTGACAGGGTGAAAACCTCGCAGCCGTCGGCCGTCACTCCAATTGAGTGTTCGAACTGGGCCGACAGGGATTTGTCACGCGTCACGGCGGTCCAGTCATCGGCCAGGATCTTGGTCTCGGGGCGGCCCAGGTTGATCATCGGCTCGATGGTGAAGAACATGCCTTCTTCAAGTGTGGGGCCGGTGCCGGGGCGACCGTAGTGCAACACGTTGGGTGGTGCGTGAAAGACCAGACCCAACCCGTGGCCACAGAAATCGCGGACCACGCTCATCCGTTGGCTTTCAGCATAGGCCTGAATGGCATGACCGATGTCGCCAAAGGTATTGCCGGGCTTCACTGCCTCGATGCCCTTCATCAGCGAGTCATGGGTGACCTGGATCAGGCGCTTTGCTTTGAGGGGGAGTTTGCCTGCCACAAACATCCGGCTGGTGTCGCCGAACCACCCATCGACAATCACAGTGACGTCGATGTTGAGGATATCGCCATCCTTCAGCTTTTTGTCGCCGGGGATGCCATGGCAAACCACGTGGTTCACCGAGATGCAGCTGGCGTGCTGATAGCCCTTGTAACCGATGGTGGCCGACGTGGCGCCAGCATCTTCGACCATTTTTGTGATCAAGCCGTCGATCGCGCCAGTGGTTTGGCCAACAAAAATATGCGCCGTAATATCGTCGAGAATGCGGGCGGCCAATTCCCCGGCCACATGCATGCCGGCATAGTCGGCCTGTTGGTAAATGCGAATGCCGTCCTTGGTCGTCCGGCCATCGTTATTTCTCATCTAGATGGGCTCCATCGCTGCAGTCTTAGACTGCTTTCTAGGGGTATTGGCGCCAAAGGGCCATAGCCTGTGATACGACATCTGTCAGGCTGCGGGAATGGCAGCGCCAAGGGTAATCTCATCCGGTGATATATTGGTTGTGTAGATCAGTCTTTCAACACCTGCGGCCCTAGCCTGGGCAAAGGCCGCCGCGTAGGTGGGGTCAATGTCGGCGGCCAGTTGGAAGCGGTGGCAATCGGTGCGTTGCACCAGATAGAGCATCACGGCCCTATGGCCCTGTTGCGCCATATTGGCCAATTCGCCCAGGTGCTTGGTGCCGCGCTTGGTGACGCTGTCGGGGAATTCAACCAGCCCGGGCTGGCGCGACAGGGTGGCGCTTTTGACTTCGACGTAGCAGTCCGGCAGGCCCGGTTGAGTGAGCAGAAAGTCGATGCGGCTGTTCTCGCCGTATTTGACCTCGGGTCGAATGGTTTCATAGGCAGCCAATTCGGCAATACCCTGGGAGTCTAGTGATGTGCGCAGCGCCCGGTTGGGGACAGAGGTGTCGACGCCGGTGAAATGGCCGTTCTTATGCTCGATCAGGCGCCAGCCGTAGTTCAGCTTTTTCTTGGGGTCGTCGTTCGGCTCTAGCCAGATCCGAATCCCGGGCTCTGCCATCCCCATCATCGAGCCGGGATTGGCGCAATGCGCGGTGACTTCGCTGCCGTCGTCTAACAGGCAATCGGCCAGGAACCGTTTGTAGCGGCGGATCAATGTGGCGGGGATGAGGGGCGTGGCAAATTTCATGGCACCTGCCTAGCGCACCCCCGCCTGGTGTCAAAGCATCAGTTGCGGCCGGCCATGACGCCGCCGTCTACATCCCAGATGGCACCGGTAACCCAAGCAGCCTGATCCGACAGCAAATGAACCACGGTGGCAGCAACATCTGTTGGCCGGCCAACCCGGCCAATGGGGTGAAAGGCATCAAAGGCGCCGGTCAGCGTGTCCTCTATCTGGTCTGGGTCAATGAAGGCGCCATAGATCGGGGTGACAACAACAGCAGGAGAGACCGCGTTGACGCGAATGCCATGGTCTCCCAACTCCATTGCCAGATGCTGGGTCAGCGCGTGCAACCCGGCCTTGGCCATGGAGTAGGCCGACGACGGTGTCGCCTTGATCGCCTGTTTCGCCCACATTGACCCAATGTTGACGATCGAGCCACCACCGTGAGCCTTCATGTTTTCGGCGACGGCCTGAGTGATGAAAAAGGTCGCCCGGTTCAAACCCATGTAGGCGTCAAAATCCTCGCCCGTATGGTCAAGAAACGGTTTGGGGGCGAAAATGCCGGCGGCATTTACCAATTGGCTGATATGGCGCTTGCTCGTTTTAAGGTCGGCGGCAAAGGCATCAGTTGCCTGCGCATCGAGCAAGTCCAGTTGGGCTGTTTCCACCAGATTACCCAGTTCAGCCTTGGCGGCGTCCAGCTTTGCCGCTGATCGGCCGACCAATGTGACGTGTTGGCCTTGGGCGGTCAGATGTCGGGCGGTTTCAAACCCCATACCGCTGGAGCCGCCGATGATGAGTGTTGTCGTAGTCATGACGTTCTTCCTTTTACCTACCTATCGATAGGTAGTCATATTGCGATTGCATGATGATCCGTCAACCCCTATCTGCAGGTAGGTAGATAAAAAGAGGGCAGCATGACCTATTCAGAAACCGCCAGCCGCATCCTGGACAGCGCTGAACGGATGGCGCGACAGGGTGGCTATAACAGTTTCTCTTTTCGCGAGATCGCTGCCGAAATCGGTATCAAGTCGGCCAGTGTGCATTACCACTTTGCCAACAAGGAAGTATTGGGAGCGGCGTTGGCGGATCGCTATACCAATCGGTTCCTGGCGGCGCTGGGCGCGCCAACAGCCGAGCGGCCGGATGAAATGCTGCGTCGTTACACCGCCAGCTATCGTCAAGCGCTGGTAGAGGACGGGCAAATGTGCCTCTGCGGTATATTTGGCGCTGAAATTCGCGGTCTGCCCGATCCTGTTGCACGTCAAACCCGGGCCTTTTTTGACCGAAACATCCATTGGCTGGGGCAGGTATTTCAGGCCAAGGGGCTAAAACCTGAAGATGCCGAAACCGAGGCCGCCTGCATGATTGCGGCACTTGAAGGAGCGATGATCCTGTCGCGAAGCCTGCAGGATGACGCTTTGTTTGACCGGATCACTGCCGGTTACAGTTGAAAACGGAACTGCGTGCTTGCCCTCGCGGCGGGGGGGCGTATCTTGCGGAAAAAATGCCGAAGGAGTGAGACAATGCCAAACCCTACCGCTGCCATGCTGGTCATTGGTGATGAGATCCTCTCGGGGCGTACACGTGATGCCAATATGTATTTTCTGGCGGGCGAATTGACCAAACACGGAATAAATCTGGCTGAAGTCAGAATTGTCAGCGATGACAGCGCGGCGATTGTCGCGGCAGTTCAGGCGCTGTCAGCTGGCTATGACCAGGTGTTTACCAGCGGCGGTATCGGCCCGACCCATGATGACATAACCGCTGACTGTATCTCGCAGGCCTTTGGGGCCCCAATTGATGTTCGCGATGACGCGCGGGCCCTTTTGGCCGCCCATTATGAGAAGACCGGTAAAGAGCTGAACGAGGCGCGTTTGCGTATGGCGCGTATCCCAGACGGCGCGACGTTGATTGATAACCCCGTCTCGGTTGCGCCGGGATTTACCCTTGGCAACGTGCATGTGATGGCCGGGGTGCCGATGGTGTTTCAGGCCATGGTGGCCTCGGTACTGCCGACATTGACCGGCGGGCAGCCGATGTTGTCGCAGACACTGCGGGTGCTGCGTGGCGAAGGCGACATCGCCCCGACACTTGGCGCATTGGCAGAGAGCTATGATGACCTGTCCATCGGCTGTTACCCGTTTCAGCAGGACGGCACATTTGGCGCCAATATTGTCATTCGCGGCACGACAGGCGCACGTATTGATGCCGCGATGACGCAATTGGCCAGGGAGCTGGAGCTTTGAACACAGATCCGCGGTTATATACAGTCGCCGAGTCGACATGGCCCTGCGTCCGACAGCTTCCCCTTGGGCCAATCACCCTGCGCGAAGGGCAGGGCGGTGGCAGCCGGGTGTCTGCGGCAACACTCAACGGTCCAGTGACAGACAGCGATATCGCCGCTGCGGAAACCGGCATGCGTGACATGGGGCAGGTGCCACTGTTCATGATCCGCGATGGCGAGGGTGAGCTGGATGTTCAACTGGCCGGGCGCGGCTATTCGGTGAAAGACCCCGTCAACCTGTGGTCCTGCCCGGTTTCCTTGCTGACCGATGTCAAAATTCCCCGGGTCACCACGTTTTGCATCTGGACGCCGCTGGCAATTCAGGCTGAAATTTGGGCGGCGGGCGGTATTGGTCCCGAGCGGCTGGCGGTGATGGACCGGGTCAAGGGGCCAAAGACGTCGATTCTAAGTCGCGGCAATGAACAACCCGCCGGAACCGCGTTCTGCGCCATCCACGACGGCACAGCGATGGTGCACGCGCTGGAAATTTTGCCACATCAACGTCGCAAAGGCATGGGGGTGTGGATGATGCGGCAAGCGGCCCTCTGGGCGCGCGATAACGGTGCCACGGAACTGACGGTGATATGTACCAAACGTAACACCGGTGCAAATGGTCTCTATGCTTCCCTCGGCATGACCTCTGTGGGACAGTATCATTATCGAATTTTGCCGAACGGAGACTGATCCAGAATGACCGATGAAACCATGCCCACCGCACTGGACCTGCCGATGGTGGACCCGCTGCCGCCGCAAACGCAAAAGTACTTTGATATCTGTATCGAGAAACTAGGCATGGTCCCTAACGTATTGAAGGCAAACGCCTTTGATATCGATAAGCTGAACGCATTTACCGGTATGTATAACGATGTGATGCTGGCGGATAGCGGGTTAAGCAAGCTGGAGCGAGAGATGATCGCGGTGGTGGTTTCGGCGATCAACAAGTGTTTTTATTGCCTTGTTGCCCATGGCGCGGCTGTGCGCCAGCTATCGGGCGATCCGATATTGGGCGAAATGCTGGTGATGAATTACCGGGTGGCGCCGCTGGATGACCGTCAGCGTGGGATGCTGGATTTTGCAACCAAAATGACCACCGCCAGCGCCGAGATTTCCGAGGCAGACCGGCAGGGGTTACGGGATGTTGGGTTTAGCGATCGTGACATCTGGGACATTGCCAATGTGACCGGATTTTACAACATGTCCAACCGGGTCGCCAGCGCCACAGGAATGGTGCCGAACGACGAATATCACAGCCAGTTCCGGTGATCCGCGCGCTTGCCATAGTCGGTGTTGCAGTGCTGGCCTTGCCGGTTCTGGCAAGCGAACTGATCTTGCCCGCAGGTGTCCAGTTCCTAAGCGAGCGGCAAAGCCCCTTGGCGCGGTATGCCCTGCCTACGGGCCCTGCGGCAGGCGACATCGTCCCGGTTCAGCATTTTGAAGGTCAGGTGCTGCGGCGCACTTGGCGTTTGACCGGGCAGACCAGCGCGATGCAGCTGTTTTCCCCGATGCGACAGCAGGTGCAGGATGCGGGCTATGAGGTCCTGTACCAATGCCAGGCCCGAGAGTGCGGAGGGTTTGATTTCCGATTTGGCATCGAAGTGGTGCCAGCGCCGGATATGACCGTGGATATTGGTGATTTCCTGTTCCTCTCTGCAACCAAAGGCGACAGCCAGGCGCTGTCGGTGCTGGTGTCCCGCTCGGGAAATACGACGTATATTCAAGTGATCGAAGTGGCCCCGGCCAGTTCTGATCCGATAGAGATTGCACCACTTGAGGCCGGAGTAGAGGTGAGTGCTTCAGATCAGCCCAGGCAGACCGATGAGGTCAGCTTGATGGAGGCCTTGACGTCCAATGGTCGCGTGGTGCTAGAGGGGCTGGAGTTTGAAACCGGGTCTGCGCGCCTTGGCACCGGGCCGTTCGATAACCTGACCAAACTGGCGGAGGTATTGGCGGCCTCTCCCGAAATGCGTATTTCGTTGGTTGGTCATACAGATAACGTTGGTGACCAGGACAAGAATACCACTTTGTCGCGCCAACGTGCCAATGCCGTCCGGGAAAGACTGTTGAAGCAGTTTGAGATCGATGGAGCTCGGATTGAGACCGCCGGTGTGGGGTATATGGCCCCACTGACCAGTAACTTGACTGCCAGTGGGCGGGACGCCAATCGCCGGGTCGAAGCGGTGCTGTTGTCGCAATAACGTTCCAGCGACGGGGTCGGCAACCACAGACAGAAAAGCCCCGCGCCAAAAGCACGGGGCAGATCACCGAGGGTCACTGGATTACCAGTCGCCGGCGCCCTTATCTGCAAAGGCGTGGACTAGAAAATCAATAAATGCGCGCACTTTGGGTTGGGTAAAGCGGCCGGGTGGATAGACGGCATAGATGCCTTGGGTTTCGATTGGCAGCGTTGGCATGACATCTTCGACCAAGCCCTCTGCCATCGCACTGGAATACAGGTAGCTGGGCAAATAGGCGATACCGAGGCCTGAAATGGCCGCGTTCAGCAGCGATTGGCCATCATTGACACTCAGCCAGCCGGCCGTGCGCACCTGACGCTTTTCGCCGGATGGCGCCGTAAGTTTCCACATATTGCCGCTGGATTGGTTCGAATAATGCAGCAGTTTATGCGTGTTCAAGTCGTCAATCTTTTGCGGTCGGCCAAACTTCTCCAGATATTCTGGCGAGGCAATCATCCGCTTGGTGGTCTCGGTCAATTTACGGGCGCGCAGGGTGCTGTCTTCCAGCTCACCAATCCGCAGCGCCATGTCGAAGCCTTCAGAGATCAGCTCTACAAATCGGTTGTTCAGGACCATGTTGACGGTGATGTCAGGGAAGTCGTTCAGGAATTCGGACAGGACCGGCGACAGATGGTTGACGCCAAAATCTGTGGCCACGGAAATGCGTAGCAGCCCGGAGGGTGCCGATTGCATCGAGGTCACCAGCGCGTCCGCTTCGCCAGCGTCGTTCAGCACCCGTCGCGCCCGGTCGTAATAGGCCAGACCAATCTCGGTTGGTGATACCCGGCGAGTTGTGCGATTCAGCAGGCGAGCACCCAAACGGGCCTCAAGGCTGGAAACGTGCTTTGAGACAGCAGACTTGGAAATACCCATCTTGCGCGCAGCGTCTGTAAACCCACCTTGGTCCACTACGTTGGCAAAGGCTTCCATTTCGGTCAGTCGGTCCATCTCGTTCCCCTCGAACATTCGGTTCTGTGACCGTGAATGACGGTGAATTCAGGCAACTTCGGGGCGCTGGTGGGATAATACCGGGGTTTTCGTGGGATCGTTGAGTCATTGGAAACGATCGCCAAGACCATGGCAAGTCGGTGAAAATCGACACATGGGTCATGTTTTAAAGGGCGATTGATCCTGAAACGTTTATCACAACGAGGCCCAGTTGCAGGTCGCAATTGCAGGGCGTGACGGTTAGGCTGATGCTATTATGGTTCCAGTTTAGAGGTAAGTCTGATGAAAACTATTACAGCGGCATTGATTGCAGCCAGTCTAGCCAGCCCGGTTTGGGCCGGAGGAGAGACCGCTTCGAACCCTGATGCGCAGGTCTATTTTGTAAACATTCAGGACGGTGATACCTTTGTCTCTCCGGTCAAAGTTGTATTTGGCCTGTCTGGCATGGGTGTGGCCCCGGCGGGCACCGAAAAGGAAAACACTGGTCACCACCATCTGCTGATTGATCGCCCTCCACTGGGGCAGGGCGAAGATGGTGTCGACGAATTGTCCAATGGCATTATGTCGGATGAGCAGCACCTGCATTTTGGCGGTGGTCAAACCGAGGCTTCAATTGATCTGGAGCCCGGCCAGCACACATTGCAACTGGTCTTGGGTGATTTGGGCCATGTGCCACATTCAAAGCCCATTGTCTCTGAAGTGATCACGATCATCGTTGAATGATCGCGGGCTGGTAGCGCGATGTGGCGGGATACTTCGGTCGCCGGCGAAACATCACAGCAGCCCAAGCAGATAGAAGCAGGTCAGCAACACGGAGACATCTATGCTGACCTGTATTATCCGCTACCAAATTGACCCAACAAAGAAAGCTATGTTCGAGCAATACGCCCGCAACTGGGGGCAAGCGATCCCACGCTGCGGCGCTGACCTGATCGGATACTATGCCCCGCACGAAGGCTCATCGACATTGGCCTATGGTATCTACAATGTCGCCAGTCTGGCCGATTACGAATCCTATCGAGCCCGGCTTTCCGCCGATCCATTGGGGCGAGAAAACTATGAGTTCGCACAGAAGGAGAAGTTCCTGTTGCGCGAAGACCGGACCTGGTTGAAGTTGGCCTCTTCACCGCATGGAGACCCTGAATGATAGCTGTCCTGTTCGAAGTCCGTATCGCCGAGGGCCGCAAACCCGATTACCTGCAGGTTGCCGCTGACCTGTTGCCAGTGTTGCAGCAGATTGATGGCTTCATCTCGGTTGAGCGGTTCCAAAGTCTGAGTGATCCGGACAAATTGCTGTCGCTGTCTTTTTGGCGCGATGAAGAGGCGGTGGCCAATTGGCGGGCACTGACAGAACATCGCGCCGGGCAGGACAGCGGACGCAATGGTATCTTTGCCGATTATCGCCTGCGGGTGGCCAGCGTGATCCGTGACTATGGTATGAATGACCGGGATCAGGCCCCGACAGACAGCCGAGACATCCACGGTTGAGAGGGGCGTAGGGTGTGTGGTTCAGAATGCAGCGGCCAGTCGGGTCCCCTGATTGATCGCCCGTTTGGAATAAGTGGGGAAAACAATGGGGAGAGGAAAGTCGTGCAGATAACACACCCGGTGATAATCTCTTACAAGGTAATGGGCTTAGAGAGCCTTATGCAGGCAGTTGACGAACTAGATGGTGATTATCTCGTTGCGTATGCGTTAGCCCCAGATGGTTCGTGCTCTAATGATGTCCTTGTTCTTGAAACAGATGTTTACAGTGATGCAGACGATGAATTTCTCGAGTTCAAAGGTCAAAAGTACAACTGGGAAGTAGAGCTTTATAGTTTGAAGAGCATCAAGACATATTTTAGTGAGCAGTCGGGCAATGCCTCCAGCGAAAGGTTGGTAGAGGCCGCAAAGTACTTTTTGATAAACAGGGCGTATCTTTCTTAGCAAACGTAGGTCCCAAAAAAAGGAGTACTGAGCACTGAGACAAAAATATTCACTGACAACGTTTTAGATGACGCTCACCGGTGAAACAGATGAGCGTCTATTTATTTACAACTCAGCCGCCAACCGGGTGCCCTGATCGATGGCCCGTTTGGCGTCCAGTTCTGCGGCTACATCGGCGCCGCCGATGACATGGCAGGAAACGCCCTTGTCTGTCAGCGCATCAGCCAGGCTGCGCTCGGGCACCTGACCCGAACACAGGACTATTGTATCAGCCGGAATCACTGTCGGGGTTTCACGCGCTTCACCAAACGAGACATGCAGTCCCTCGTCGTCGATCCGCTCATAATTGACGCCACCAACCAGTTCGACCTGCTTCATCCGCAACGTGGCGCGATGAATCCAGCCGGTGGTTTTGCCCAACCCCTTGCCATGCGCCTTGGCCTTGCGCTGCAACAGGGTGACTTTGCGGGCCGGAGCCGCAGGTTGCGGACCCTCTGGTGCCAGTCCGGCGCGGTGTTCATCCGGATCAGCAACCCCCCATTCCTTCATCCACAAGGGCAGGTCGGTTGTCGGGCTGTGACCCTCTTCCAGCAGGAATTCGCTGACATCATAGCCAATGCCGCCGGCACCGATCACAGCAACATGCTGGCCAACTGGAGCCTTGCCGCGCAACACGTCAATATAGTTCAGCACGTTGTCGCGGTCCTGGCCGGGGATCTCAGGGTCCCGCGGGGTGACGCCGGTGGCAATCACCACTTCGTCAAACCCGGCCAGATCATCGGCCGCGACTGTGGTGCCCAGCTGCACGGTGATCCCGGCCTTGGCAACCATGGTGCGGTACCAGTCCACCAGCCCCCAGAACTCCTCTTTGCCCGGCACCTGCTTGGCCATGTTCAACTGACCGCCCAGTTCCTGTGCCTTGTCAAACAAAGTGACCGAATGGCCCCGCTCTGCGGCGGTCAGCGCGGTGGACAAGCCAGCCGGACCCGCCCCAACAACGGCCACGGTCTTAGCAACAGTGGCCGGTTCGATCAGCAGTTCAGTCTCGTGGCAGGCCTGTGGGTTGACCAGACACGAGGACAACTTGCCGCCAAATGTATGATCCAGACAGGCCTGGTTGCAGGCAATGCAGGGCGCGATCTGATCGCCGGTCCCCGCTATCGCCTTTTTGACAAAATCCGCATCTGCCAACATCGGACGTGCCAGCGACACCATATTGGCGCAGCCTGTTGCAAGTACCTCTTCACCGACTTCTGGTGAATTGATCCGGTTCGAGGCAATCAGTGGAATGCTGACCTTGCCCATCAGCTTCTTGGTGACCCAGGCAAAGGCCGCGCGCGGCACGCTGGTGGCAATGGTGGGAATGCGGGCCTCGTGCCAGCCGATGCCGGTGTTGATGATGGTGGCGCCGGCCTTCTCGATCTCCAGGGCCAGCTGCACCACCTCGTCATGGGTCGAGCCATTGGGGACCAGGTCGATCATCGACAACCGGTAGATAAGGATGAAATTCACCCCAACCGCCTCGCGGGTACGGCGCACCACTTCGATTGGCAGGCGCATCCGGTTCTCATAAGATCCACCCCAACGGTCTTCACGTTTGTTGGTGTGGGTGACCAAGAACTGGTTGAGGAAATATCCCTCGGAGCCCATGATTTCGACGCCGTCATAGCCCGCGTTCTGGGCCAGCAGGGCGGTATTGACGATGTCTGAGATTTGTTTCTCGATGCCGGCTTCGTCCAGCTCGGTCGGCATGAACGGCGAGATCGGCGATTTCACGGCGCTGGGGGCAACGCATTTCGGACCATAGGCGTAACGTCCGGCATGCAGGATCTGCATGGCGATTTTCCCACCAGCGCGGTGCACCCGGTCGGTGACAATAGCGTGGTTCTTCACGTCGTCATCCGTGGTCATCATTGCCGCGCCAGGCAGAACTGAGCCCTCAAGATTGGGGCCAATACCGCCAGTGACCATCAGCCCAACCTCGCCACGGGCACGGGTGGCATAGAACTCGGCGACCCGGTTCCAGTCGCGGGTTTCTTCCAGGCCAGTGTGCATCGATCCCATCAACACGCGGTTCTTCAGGGTGGTAAAGCCCAGATCCAATGGCGCCAACAGATTTGGGTACTCAGTCATCACACTCTCCCTCAGATTTGCCGGACAGAATTGCGGCCTTGGCGCGCCTTGTCATCCGAAACGCCGCGTCACCCTCTTGTACGACGCTGGGGCAACGCTAAACAGTAGCACACAACAACAGGAGAGCGAGATGACCCCGAGTGAGATTGCCAAGCTGCCTTACCGCCCCAATGTCGGTGTGATGATGATCAACGCGGATGGCGATGTGTTCGTCGGTCAGCGCAAGGATCGGTTCAAGGACGCTTGGCAGATGCCGCAGGGTGGCATTGACCCGGGCGAAGATCCCCGCGCAGCTGTCCTGCGTGAACTGGAAGAGGAAACCGGCGTCACGCCAGATCTGGTCACGATCATCGCCGAAAGCGATGGCTGGCTGCCCTATGATCTACCGCACGACGTGGTGCCCAAATTCTGGGGTGGCAAGTATCGCGGCCAAGAGCAGAAATGGTACCTGATGCGGTTCACCGGGACGGATGATCAGGTCAACATTGACACCGACCACCCCGAGTTTTCGACCTGGTGCTGGCAGCCGGTGGATCAGCTGGTCGACAAGATTGTGCCGTTCAAGCGTGAGGTTTATGCGCGTGTGATTGTAGAATTTAAGGCGCATTTGTAGGGCTTTGGCCTGTAAGTTGCGCTATGTTTGGTCATGCCAGCCCCAAGGGCTGACATGGGTATCTCTAGGCTGGATCAGACTTTCTGTGACGTGAAGCTGAAAGGGCGCAGGTTCAGTTTGCTTTGCCCCAACCACACGCTGAACAGGGCTAGCAATGCGCCAGCACCCTGACTTGGCGACAGTGTCTCCCCCATGACGACCCAGCCAAGGAGTACGGCTGACAAGGGGCTGAATACGCCCAGAATAGACACTGATGCTGGATCAATCCGCGCAATTCCACGGAACCACAGCACATAGGTCAGCGCGCCGCCGATCAGACCAAGGTAGGCCAGACCCAGCAGGTTTGCCGGGCTGAAGCTGGGGATCTCAGGTGTGATCCACAAGGCCACTGGTAGCAACAACAGCCCACCTGCCGTCATCTGCCACGCGGTAAAGGTCAGCGGCGGTACGGGTGGCTGCCATTTCCGGGTCAGAACCACGCCAGCCGCCATTGCTGCCGCACCGCCCAAGCCGGCCAGAACCCCGACCGTGTCCAATTTGGCTGCCGGTGTCAGAAGCAACAGCGCAACACCTGCAATGCCCAACAGAGCGGCAAGAATTTGGCCACCGCGAATTTGAGTTTGCAGCACTAAGCCAGACAGAAAGATCACAATTAGCGGCTGAACAGCCCCCAGCGTTGCGGCGACGCCGCCCGGTAGGCGATAGGCCGAGATGAACAGCATGGCCCAGAAGATCGAGAAATTCAGCGCGCCAAGGATGAAGATTTTGCCAAGCCAGTTCAGCGGCGGCAGTTGCCGCACAATCAGCAGCAGTAACAATCCGGCGGGCAGGGCGCGTAGGAATGCCACTGTCATGGCCGAGTGCTCGGGCAGGAACTGGGTGGTCACGATATAACTGCTCCCCCAGATGGCAGGTGCAAGTGCGGTGAGCAGCAAATCTAGTCGTCTGGACATGGGAATCTCCTTTTATCTTGATGTCGAGATAATTGGATTAAATCTTGACGTCAAGATAAAATCTGCGACAAGAGAATATGGACCACGTAGATTTCATTACCCGACAGTGGGAAAAAGAGCGGCCAGATCTTGATGTGACGGCCATGGGGATCATTGGTCGCGTCGCGCTTTTGTACCTGGCCTATCAAAAGGAAATGAACCGGAATTTTGTTAGGTTTGGCCTGAATTCTGCAAAGTTCGATGTGCTGGCGACGCTGCGCCGGGCGGGCGCACCACACATGTTGTCACCCGGTGCTTTGCTTCAGGCAACGATGGTGGCTTCGGGGACCATGACCAACCGCATAGATCGGCTTGAAAAAGATGGTTTGGTCAGGCGCAGCGTGAACCCGGACGATAGCCGCAGTTTCCTGATTTCTCTCACGGACAGGGGGCTGACACTGGTTGATGAGGTGGTCACCGAACATGTGCAAATTCAGGCGTCTATGATGGCTGGCCTTGATCCTACTGAAGTCGAGGCCTTGCAGGCTTTGCTGAGCAAGGCCCTGGTTTCTGCTGACCTTGGCCAGGACCCCTGACAAGAAAAGGCCGCCCGAAAAGGGGCGGCCTGTCGATGTTTCATTTAGTTAAGCTGATATCAAATCAGGCCTTCGGCCTTCAGCATGTGCAGCATGTTGGCCTCTGGGCGGGGACCGATGTGACTGATCACCTCGCCAGCGCAGACACAGCCGATTTTCGCACAGGTTTCCAGATCCCGACCAGTGGCCAGCCCAAACAAAAAGCCAGCCGCAAACTGATCGCCAGCACCAGTGGCATCAACCGGAACAACTTTGGTCACAGGGACTTCGATGTGCTTACCTTCGGAAACAACTGTCACGCCATCGCCCGAGCGGGTGCAGACGACCAGCGGGCAGATCGCGGCGGTTTTGGCTAGTGCCTCCTCCAGATCGTCGGTTTCGAACAACGACCTGATCTCGTCCTCGTTGCCGATCACATAGTCCAGCTCGTTTTCGATCAGCGACAGGAAATCAGCGCGGTGGCGTTCCACACAGAACGGATCAGAGATCGCGATGCCAGCCTTACCGCCACCCTCGTGACAGCTGCGTGCGGCTTCCAGGAACGCGGTTTTGCCTTTGTCCTTGTCGAACAGATAGCCCTCAAGGAACATGATCTGGGCTTGGCCCGCGACATCTTTGGATACATCAGCCGAGCTCAGCTCGGAGGAGATACCCAGATAGGTGTTCATCGACCGTTCACCGTCGGGTGAGACAAAAATCATCGAGCGCGAGGTCGGCAACTCGCCGCCTTCAACAGGTGGGTTCACAAAATCAACGCCATCGTCGCTCATCGATTTGGCGTAGAATTGCCCCAGGGCATCGTCATGTACGCGACCAATAAAGGCAGCATCCAGCCCCAGCGCACCGGCGCCAGCGATGGTATTGGCCACAGATCCGCCCGGTGTCTGCACCCGACCTTGCATCGCGGCATAAAGCACCTCGCCGCGTTCGCGCTCGATCAGCTGCATGATGCCTTTTTCGATGCCCATCAGGTCAAGAAAGCTGTCGTCGCTTTGGCTGATGACATCCACAACGGCATTGCCGATGCCAACAATCTGGTAGGTCTTCATAGGTTTTTGTCCTCAAACATGCACAGGTCGCGGATCAGGCAGGTGCCACAGAGCGGTTTGCGTGCTTTACAATGATAACGGCCGTGTAAGATCAGCCAGTGATGGGCGTGAAGCTGAAAATCAGCGGGAATATTGTCTTCGACGGCGCGTTCAACCGCATCGACATCCTTGCCCGGCGCAATGCCGGACCGGTTGCCAACGCGGTAGATATGAGTGTCGACGGCCTGTGCCGGTTGCTGCCACCACATGTTCAGAACCACATTGGCGGTCTTGCGCCCGACACCCGGCAATGATTGTAGTGCAGCGCGGGAATTGGGGACCTCGCCGTTGTAATCATCCACCAGAATGCGGCTCATCTTGATCACATTCTTGGCTTTTTGGCGAAACAGCCCGATGGTCTTGATATGCTCGGTCAGCCCGGCTTCGCCCAGATCCAGCATTTTCTGCGGCGTGTCGGCAATTTGGAACAAGGCGCGGGTTGCTTTGTTCACCCCGGCATCCGTGGCCTGCGCCGACAGGGCGACCGCCACTGTCAGGGTGTAAACATTGACATGATCCAGCTCCCCTTTGGGTTCTGGTTCAGAATCCTGAAACCGAGTAAAAATCTCTCGGATCGTATGATAATCGAGTTGCTTTGCCATCGGCGGCCTTAATGACGTGACCCGCCCTGTATCGCAACGGGAAACCTGTAAAATGGCTCAGGCCGGGTTAACCCTGTGCTGTTTCGCAACAGCTATCCGACCATTCATGTGGTTGACTAAGATCGTGCGAACGGGCCACTTCGGCCATGATTGGTCTTTATGGTGATCGGTTGCTTCAAGCCCCGACTGATAAAATGCTCTAAGCGTGGGATTGACGCTACCTACGCGCTCTTCCACACTCCTAGCCACACATTTATAACAACTTTGTTGGGATATCATGCCGAGCCCTATCAAATGCACCCGTCTTTTTTCAGATGACCGTGGAGAAAGTCATTTTGAGGATATTGAGATTGACATGTCGTCAATACAATACGCTCCACCAGCTCCGGCATTGGACCTCTCAGAATCGACTGACGCAACTCGGTATTTCTGGCTTCGCTTTCCGAAAGACTGGGAGGATGCGGCTCATCCATCCCCGCGCAGACAATTGTTCGTCGTATTGGAAGGAGTGGTCGAAGGTTGGACAAGCATCGGCGAGACCAGAACCTTTAGAGCAGGCGATCGCCTGCTAATGGAAGACGTCACCGGAAAAGGGCATGGTGCCAGACCACTAAATGGCGAGGCTTTGGCGGTTGTGATAGCCTTGGCATAGTAATGTGCATACCCAAAATTCGCTAAGTCCCGCACTGCGGTCGTTGGTATTCGACGCAGCGAGCCCCTTAATTTGCCGTTCCTGGCCGATGCCGCACGTGTTCCAAGGTCTGGAAGAACCTATTGGCTGATGTTGCGGATGAAGACGCTGGGAAACACCACTTTAACCAACACAAGGCGCAGGTTTCGGGTCGTTTGTGCGCAGGTTATTCCCTAATCTGACATCAGACGACGACAGGAGACGTGCTGATGAACACTCAGGCCAATGAGAAAAGCTATCACTATGGTGTCATGCGCCGGGCGATTGAACTGATCGATGAGGGCGGCGAGGATCTGTCGCTCGAGGACCTGGCTAAAAAGATGGGCATGAGTCCGGCTCACTTTCAGCGGCTGTTCTCGGCCTGGGTTGGGGTTTCGCCGAAACGCTATCAGCAGTACTTGCGGTTGGGTCATGCCAAATCCTTGTTGCACGGTAATTTCACCACGCTAGGCACAGCGCATGCGGTTGGACTGTCTGGAACCGGACGTCTGCACGACCTCTTTCTGCGTTGGGAGGCGATGAGCCCGGGTGAATATGCCCGCAAGGGTGCAGAGATGCAGATTTCCTGGGGCTGGTTCGACAGCCCCTTTGGGTTGGCCTTGGCCATGGGCACGGCCAAGGGCATCTGCGGTATGGCCTTTGCTGCCGAAACCGGCACCGAGGCAACCATGGCCGATATGCAGTCCCGCTGGCCCAAGGCCACTTTCATTGAGGATCCAATGATGCTGCGGCCCTTGGTGACGGCGGCCTTTGATCAACGCGGTGAAACTGCCCTGCATATGATTGGTGCGCCGTTACAGATCAAAGTCTGGGAGGCCCTGCTGCGTATTCCCTCGGGGCATGTTTCAACCTATTCCGAAATCGCCCAGTCGATTGGCGCGCCCCGTGCTCAGCGGGCGGTTGGCACCGCTGTGGGCCGCAATCCGGTGTCTTGGTTGATCCCGTGCCACCGGGCTTTGCGTAAATCTGGTGCCTTGGGGGGGTATCACTGGGGGCTGCCAGTGAAACGCGCCATGCTGGCGTTCGAGGCGGCGCGCAGTGAAGAGCGCAGCGACGCTTAAGGCGCGTTTCCGCCTTGAATGACGGTTTGTGCGCGGGGAATTGCCGATCTGCAGGGGGCTGGGGTTGAGCCTTGACCCCACAAGCATGATACATTGCCGCAAAAGACGCGCGGCAGGCGCGGTTCCGAGCAGAAAAGGCAATACCATGACCATGCTGAAATTCTCGACTGCAACCGTGTTGGTTGCTGCACTGGGCCTGGGCGCCTGTACCAATGCGACACTGATAGACAATTATAACGGCGACCCCAATCAGAACACCAAAAGCGGTGCAATCATTGGCGGTATTCTGGGGGCCAGCGTTGGCGCCTTGTCCAACAGCAGTAATAAAGGTGCTGCGGTAATCGGTGGCGCGGTCCTGGGAGCAGCCGCAGGCGGCGCGATTGGGCACGGCCTGGATCAGCAAGCGGCTGAACTACGTCAGCAGCTGGCCAATGACGGTATCACAATCGTCAATACCGGCGATCGGCTGATTGTCTCTTTGCCCAATGATCTAACGTTTGCCAGTGACAGCTATGCCATCAGTTCGGCAGTGCAGTCCGATCTGCAGAAAATCGCCGACAGTCTGCTGCGCTATCCGGATAGTTCAGTTCAAGTGATTGGTCACACCGACAGCGATGGTGATGCCAGCTATAATCAAGGCCTTTCCGTCAAGCGTGCGGACGCAGTTGCCGATCAGATTCAGGCTGGCGGCGTGCCCTATAATCGGGTGCAGACGACGGGAGAGGGCGAAGACCAGCCCGTTGCCAGCAATCTGACACCGGAAGGCAAGGCACAGAACCGTCGGGTTGAGATAGTGGTGAAACCACAATCTAGCTAAGGGCAACCCGTCTTGCAGGCGTGCTATTGCGACCGGATTTTGCAGCCGCGCACATAAGGTGCGCAGTGTTTGGGCTTTTGCAATTGCCATCAACGCGTAAGTGTTGGGGCAAGCTTTCTCTTATGAACAAAGGATGCCTTTATGCCAACGCCTGTGCTTTTGACACTGTCCGGCTCGTTGCGCCGTGATGCCACCAACCGCAAACTTCTGCTAGAGGCCGTACGGCTGTTTGGCGATGCCACTCATGTTGTGGCTGACCTGGATCTGCCGCTCTATGATGGCGACGTCGAGACGCGCGATGGCGTTCCGGCGGCGGTTCAGGTTCTGGCAGATCAGATCACGGCGGCGGATGCCGTTCTGATCTCTACTCCGGAATATAACGGAGCCCCATCCGGAGTGTTGAAAAACGCGCTCGACTGGGTCAGCCGAACCGAAGGCCGCCCCTTTGCGGACAAACCAGTGGCAGTGATGTCAGCGGCGGCAGGTGCGGCAGGCGGGGCCAAGGCGCAAGAGATTCTGCGGACGTTTCTGGTGTCATTCAGGCCCAGGGTCCTGGATGAGCCAAAACTGCATTTGGGCGGGTCTGGCAGCCAGTTTGACGAGAGTGGTCATCTGACCAGTGACGCGCATGTGACGACGCTTGCGGCGTTAATGCAAAAGCTGCGCGCCGAGATTTAGGGCAAAACAGTTCGCCTAAAGATTATCCTCGACCCGAAACCCCCGGGGGATGGTATCTACGCCATCCAATAGCAGATCTGCCATCACATGTGCCACTTTGGGGGCCATGCCAAAACCGATCTTGAAGCCTCCGTTGGCGATGAAATGGCCGGGGCGACCTGGGTATTCTCCCAGCATGGGGCAGCGGGATTTGGCGCGAGGACGCACGCCCGCCCAGCGGTCGATGACCTCGGCCCCATGCAAAACCGGCATAATGGCGCGGACACGCTCGATCACGTCTTCCAGCTTGTCGTCGGTCTCATCTGGGGCATCGAACAGGCGCTCACTGGTCGATCCGATGGCCAATGTCCCCTCAGCATGCGGGATCATGTAAAGATTGTCGGCCAGAATCTGCGGTGCTTCGCCGGCATTAAAGCGCAATACGGCGGATTGACCTTTGACGCCGCTGCCCACTGGCTTGCCCAACTCGGCGTTCAGTTCCAGCAGGCCAGCAATGCCTTTGGCATGGACCACCTGTCCCTGATCCGGGGCCTCAGCCACCACCTTGATACCCATCACCGCAAGTGCTGCAATCAGGCTGGCGCTGGCGTGGCGCGGTGACATTCGCGCAGCCAGCGTATCATGGATGATGTATCCAGTGGGGCTAGAGGGGCACCAGGGGCCCAAGTCGGACACCTTGCAGACGGTCCACTCGGCCTCACCTTGCCACAGGGTGCGCGCGGTTTCAGCGCGCCTGTGGGCAAATGCCAGGGCCTTTTCATCCTTGATCGGCTGCAAACGGCCAGTGCGACCATATCCGGGGGAGACGCCGCCAGTGGTTTCAACCTCGGACCAGAACTTTTCCGCCATCAGCAAGCTGCTCAGCTGAAAGGCTTTCTTGGGGTTCCACTTTTCCGGCACATGGGGGGCAAGAGCACCGACCAACCCGCCACTGGAGCCCGAACCCGCGCCGTAGGGGTCGATCACCTGCACCTTGGCGCCGCGCTGGGCACAGACCCAGGCGATTGTCAGCCCAAAGGCGCCCGCGCCACGCACCGTTATGTCAGCCATTGCCATTTGCCTATCCTTTCGCCAGTGTCGCGCCGTTTCAAATCACCATCTAAGGGATATTTTCATGGCAGACCAGCAGGCGCGCCTGAGCTGGCGTGACGGCACCATTCCGGTGTCCGACCAGTTTGATGATCCCTATTTTTCGCTGCAGGGCGGCTTGGCCGAGGGCGAGCATGTGTTTTTGGCGGGCAACGATCTGCCCGCGCGGTTCGCGCTAGGGTTTCAGATCGCCGAACTGGGCTTTGGCACCGGGTTGTCGGCGTTGACGGCCTGGAAAGCCTGGGAACAGGCGGGGATGACCACGCCCCTGCGTTTTACCAGCTTCGAGGCCTTTCCGATGGCACCCGAAGACATGGCCCATGCACTGGAGGCGTTTCCCGACATTGCCCCCTGGGCCGCCCGGTTCCTGCCCCATTGGCAGGGCGGCGGGACCTGCGATTTGGGCACGTTGCAGCTAGAGGTGATCATAGGCGACGCCCGAAGGTCGCTGCCAGAGTGGACAGGCCAGGCAGATGCCTGGTTTCTGGACGGGTTCTCTCCGGCGAAAAACCCCGAGCTGTGGCAGGCCGATCTGATGGCCCAGGTGGGGCGCCATACCAGGTCAGGGGGCTGTGCCGCGACCTATACCGCCGCAGGATTTGTGCGGCGTGGGTTAGAGGACGCAGGATTCGAGGTAACCCGCGTGCCCGGTTTTGGGCGTAAGCGACATATGACAAGGGCACAGATGCCATGACGACGACGGCTACAGCAGCTAAAGCACAGCGCCAGACCAACAATGTATCGCTGGGTGTGATGCTGATGATTGGGGCGACGGTGGTGTTTGCCCTGCAGGACGGTATCTCGCGGCATCTGGCCGGTACCTATAACACCTATATGGTAGTGATGGTGCGCTACTGGTTCTTTGCGGCCTTCGTGGTGTTTCTGGCGATGCGTGCACCGGGTGGCGTGCGCGCAACAGCCCGCACCGATCAGCTGGGCCTGCAGATCCTGCGCGGCGTGCTGCTGGCGGGTGAAATCGTGGTGGCGGTTTATGGGTTCACGATCTTAGGTCTGATCGAAAGTCAGGCGGTGTTCATCTGTTACCCGCTGCTGGTGGCGGCGCTGAGCGGTCCGGTGCTGGGCGAGAGCGTCGGCTGGCGCCGCTGGATGGCGATTGGGCTGGGCTTGATCGGGGTAATGATCATTCTGCAGCCAGGGGCAGGGGTTTTCAATCCGGCGGCGGTGATCCCGTTCGTCTCGGCGCTGATGTTCGCGGTCTATGGCTTGCTGACCCGCTATGCAGCCCGCCGTGACAGCACGGCCACCAGCTTCTTTTGGACAGGTATCGCCGGAGCCGTTGTATTGACAGCTGTAGGCATGTGGTTTTGGGAGCCGATGGTGGGCCGCGATTGGCTGTGGATGGGTTTGCTCTGCGTTTCAGGCGTAGCCGGTCATTGGTTGCTGATTAAATGCTATGAGGTGGCCGAGGCCAGCGCCGTGCAGCCCTTTGCCTATTTCCACTTGATTTGGGCCGCATTCCTAGGAGTCTGGGTCTTTGGAGAAGTGATCCGCGACAACGTGGTCATAGGGGCCGCGATCATCATGGCGGCGGGCCTGTTCACCTTATGGCGCGAACGAGCTAAGGGTTGACCCTGAGAGCTCCTGTGAAAACGGGATGGGCAGAGGCGTTTTGCCCAGCCGGGCGCGGTAAACCGGCAGGCTTTCGGTGACGCGCATCACATAATTGCGGGTTTCGTTAAAGGGGATGTGCTCGATCCAGTCCACGATATCCGGAGTGCCGTCACGCGGGTCGCCATAGCGTTCCATCCAGGCGATGGGGCGTCTGGGCCCGGCGTTATAGCCTGCGGCCATCATCACTACGTTGCCATTGAAACTGCCCGCCAGCCCGGCCAGATAGTTGGCCCCTAGTTTGGCGTTATAGTCCCATTCAGCGGTCAGCCGCGAAGTGGCGTGCTTGGCCAGGATGCCCAGCTCACCTGCGACCAGTTTCGCGGTGGCCGGCATCACCTGCATCAATCCGCGCGCCCCTGCACCGCTGATGACCACATGGTCAAACTCGCTCTCGCGTCTTGAAATTGCCAGCACCATGTCCATGGCCATAGGCAGCGGTTGCTTTGCCACCGGATGCAAAGGGAAATAAGCGCCATGCAGTTCCATACTTTGACGTGCTGCGCGTTTGGCGATCATCACGGCAAGATGCGACTGGTCCATCTCAACCGCCATCAAACCCAATTGTCGTGCCTGAACCTCGTCCAGGCCCTCGACCAGATGGGTCAGGAACCGTTCGGCCAGATCCAGCTCGCCAGTGTCGATCATCATCAGCGCGGCCTTGGTTACTGTAGACTTGGCAAAACCCGCTTGTTCCCACGACGGCACTACAGGCGGATTTTCCAACGCTGGGTTAAAGCCGCGGCCGATCTGTTCGGCGGCCAGTAATCCATAAAACGAAGTCTGATAATTGGCCCCCAGCGCATAGGCCTCGTGGGCTTTGTCTGGCTCACCCTGTGCGGCATAGGCACGGCCCAGCCAATAGCCGCCGCGGCCAATCGAAATCGGGGTCTCTATAGAATCCAGGAACCTCAGAAAATGTTGCACGGCCGAGGCCGGGTCGTTCAGCTTTTGCAGAGCAATATAGCCGGCCAGCCATTCCAGATCCGAGTAATTATAACCGGCCTCTGGTGTGGTGAAATGCCGTGCGGCCAGTTGGTAGGCCCGCTGATGATTGCCGTCACGCATGTCCTGACGGGCCAGATCCCGCCGCCGCCGGGCCCATTGCTCGGGCTCACCCAAGCCCGAGGCACTGGCGCTGCGTTCCAGCATCAGTTTGATGGCGTCTTCGCGCCGTTTTTTGCGGTCGCGCCAGTTAAACCGGTCATGTGCCAGTCCCGGCGCGTTGCGCAGGTCTTCCGGGATGGCCTCTATCTTGGCATCGACGCCTGCAGCCTTTTCCTTCAGGGCGATGCGGGCCTCGGCCAGCTTGCGATCCCCATCAGGGACCAGCGACAACATTCGTTTAGAGCTGACCAGATGCTTGTCCCACAATAGCCGATCCAAACGCGCGGCGTGATGGGGTTTTAGCAGCGTTGAATAGTCCTTTAGGTAAGCGGCCTGCAATCCGGATCCCATTGCCATGGTCCGCCATGCGACCACAAGATTCGCCTCACCGTCACCTCGTTTCCCTGTGGCAATCAGGGCTTTGGCAAAGCTAAGAACGCCTTCGGCTGTCTGAGGAGACTCGGTGGCGTAGAACTTCAAAATAGTATCAGTCCCTGCGGCTGCAACGGCGGGTTCGCTTTTGCGGCGCAGGTAGGCCAGACCCGGCCAATCCGGGCGCCGTTGCAGAAAGGCCAGCGCGTCATCCGCCGATCCCATGCCTTCGCGCAACCGGTGCCATTCGATCACATCAGCGGCCACATCGCCCGACTTTGCAGCCGTGGTTGCCGCCTGACTCCATTTTTCGGAACGCATCAAATCCAATGCCGCACCCAGCTGTTGACCCTGTTGGGCAAGAGCAGAGTTGGTCCAGAGGGCAGAAAACAGTGCTAGAAAGATCAGAATGCGTGTCATCACTTGCATTTCCCAATGAACCAAGGCTAGAGCCATTGACGATAATCTGTGACATGCCGGGTTCAACTCAATTTATCGGCAGTCCACCACGTCGGCGGGGCTTTGCCCGCCTGAGAAGCACAGCTAAGGGAGCGTGTCCATGTTCAAAGGCTCTATGCCAGCCCTCGTCACACCGTTTAACAACGGCGAGTTGGATCTGGATGCACTCAAACACCTTGTGGAATGGCATATCAGCGAGGGATCAACCGGTTTGGTCCCTGTTGGCACCACCGGCGAAAGCCCCACGTTGACCCATGACGAGCACGAAGCTGTGATTGCAGAGGTCGTAAAGGCAGCCGCTGGCCGGGTGCCGGTGATTGCCGGTGCTGGGTCCAACAACACGGTTGAGACGATTCGTTTTGTTGAATTCGCTAAGCAAGCCGGTGCGGCTGCGGCCCTGGTGGTGACGCCCTACTACAACAAGCCGACGCAGCGCGGTTTGGTGGCCCACTTCACCGCGGCACATGACTGTGCGGATCTGCCAATTGTGATCTACAACATCCCTGGCCGTTCGATTGTCGACATGACGCCCGAAACCATGGGTGAGCTGGCCAAACTGCCAAACATCATCGGCGTCAAAGACGCTACCGGTGATATCGCCCGGGTGAGCCAGCAGCGTATGACCTGCGGTGCCGATTTTGTGCAATTGTCCGGTGAAGACGCCACTGCACTGGGCTTTAACGCCCATGGTGGTATCGGCTGTATTTCGGTGACGGCCAACGTCGCGCCAAAACTCTGCGCTGAGTTCCAGGCCGCCACGCTGGCCGGTGATTACGCACTGGCGCTGGAATATCAGGACAGGTTGATGCCCCTGCACGAGGCGATCTTTATCGAACCCGGTCTGGTTGGCGCCAAATATGGTCTCAGCAAACTGGGCCTGTGCCGTCCCGAAGTCCGCTCGCCACTGACAGGACTGCAGGACAGCACCAAAACTGCAATTGATGCGGCCATGGCATACGCCGGCCTGTTGTAAGACACACACATCTTTACGATCAAGGCGGCCTCCATTCGGAGCGCCGCCTTTTTTGTCCGGTTTGATCGCACGCGTGGCGGACCTTTCGTCGCCAGTCTGCAAAGCCAATTGTACCCGGAACGCTAACCTTCATGCGGTTTTGCCGCTGTTTGGGCCGCCTTCGCAATGCGGTGCATTTTTGGGCGTTCCTCGAGTTTTTCGCACAAATTAGGATCAGTTCCCGAACTGCGGTTATTTTAACCCCTCTATTGCGATGACGTCTCTTTCTTTTGCGCGACCAAAACGCTTGATCGCATGAACGTTGCCAACCAACCGCGAATGGAGAGAGATATGAACGGGGCAGATACCGCTTGGATTATGGTCGCAACCGCGTTGGTGTTATTTATGACACTGCCCGGGCTTGCGCTTTTTTATGGCGGCCTTGTGCGGGCGCGCAATGTGCTGAGCGTATTCATGCATTGCTATGCAATTGCCTGTTTGATGAGCCTGCTGTGGTTCGCCTTTGGCTATACAATCGCCTTTGGCGATGGCAACGCCTATTGGGGTGGTCTTGGCAAGATGTTCCTCGACGGTGTGACAGCCGACAGCCTGACGGGTACCCTGCCTGAGATATTGTTCTTTGCCTTCCAGATGACCTTTGCGATCATCACGCCGGCCCTGATTGTCGGCGCCTATGTGGAACGCATCCACTTTGGCTTTGTTCTGTTGTTCTCGGGCCTTTGGATGCTGTTGTGCTATGCGCCGGTGGTGCATTGGATCTGGGGCGGTGGCTTTATGGCAGACGGTGGCCTTTTCGGCGACGTCGGCGTCAAGGATTTCGCGGGCGGTATTGTTGTGCATGAAACGGCTGGCATCGCGGCGCTGGTTCTGGCGGTTATGCTGGGGGCGCGCAAAGTGTCCAACAAACCACCGCATTCGCCGCCCTTTGTGATGATTGGCGCGGGCATGCTCTGGGTCGGTTGGTTCGGGTTTAACGGCGGATCGCAACTGGCGGCAGATGGCGGTGCGGCTATGGCCATCACGGTCACACATATCTCTGCCGCAGCGGCCTCGCTGAGCTGGGCCCTGTGGGAGCGTATCAAATATGGCAAGGCAAGCCTGGTAGGGCTGGTGACCGGGACGATCGCCGGTCTGGCGTCGATTACACCCGCCTCGGGCTTTGTCGGCCCAGTAGAGGCCATGATCATTGGTGGCATCGCTGGTATCTTGTGTCAGGAAGCCGTGAATTTCATTCGCAACGGCGTCAAAATTGACGACACCTTGGATGTGTTCGCAGTGCACGGAGTTGGTGGCATCTTTGGTATCATCATGATCGCCGTATTGGGTGAAGGGTCATGGGTTGCGCAACTGGGCGGACTGGCGATTGTCGGACTGTATACGCTGGTTGTGACCGTCGTGCTGGTGAAACTCTGCTCACTCATCACGAGCTTCCGGGTCTCGGAAGAGATGGAAGTCAATGGTCTGGATCTTGAAGAACATGGTGAACGCGCCTACGAATTTACCTCGTAATTCAATAACTAAGGGCCGTGTATTTCACACGGCCCTTGCATTTTGATTGCGGTTCTTAGACCGTTTTCAACGTTTGCCGTAGTACAGACCGACCACATGCTCGGCCTCGGCAAAGAACAGCCAGCGGGTGCAGGCGACACCGGCCAGATGGGACAGTACCGCAACAAGCGCCATTATGTGCTTTAGCACCAAGCCATCGAAGGGCAGCACCAGTAGCAATAGTGGCAGGGCAAACCCAAGGGCAAACCCAATGATGCGCAGTTTTTGGCTGTGCTTGCGCCCCACCACATGCACGAATTCACGCAGCAGGTAGTTGGTTCCAGTATGTGGTGGCTCAAACGCGCGAACAGTGCCGCGATCGCCAAGACCCGTTGCGGTGCCAAGCGAGGTCCCCGAGGCGGCAAAGGCCTGATCGCCTTTGGCCCAATAAGCCAGCTGAATGGCGCCCGCGATGATCAGCAAAGCTGTTGCCAGTGTTTCCTGACCCGCCAACAAGGCGCCGCCCGCAAGTGCGTAGCCAAGGAACAGGGCTGGGGTCAGCGGTATGTTCCAGCGCGGGATCGTTTTCAGCTGGGTGTAGATCATCGAGGTGGTGAAGACCGTCGCCAGGCTAAGGCCAGCGCCGATCAACCCGATCACCGGCCAGACCGTATTCAAGAACACCGGACCGATGGCATAGAGCCCCATCACCAGCAGGGCCGCCACCGCGCAGCAGCCTTCGCGGCTGAGCCAGCTGGTTTTCCACTGACTGAACGCCTTCATGGCGCGCTCGGGGTGGCCAAGGTGAAAGGTCGAGGCCAGCAATCCGCCCACCGCCAGCGCATAGGCGATGGCAAAGAACACAAAGGCAACTCCCCCCGATACATCGGGCAGGCCAAGGCCAAGGAAGAACAGCAGGCCAAAGCCAAACCCGGACAGGGTGGTGAAGAGAATAACAGAAGGTGCAGGATGCATCAGTTTGCTCCTC
Source organism: Parasedimentitalea marina (assembly GCF_004006175.1). Lineage (GTDB taxonomy): Bacteria > Pseudomonadota > Alphaproteobacteria > Rhodobacterales > Rhodobacteraceae > Parasedimentitalea > Parasedimentitalea marina. The sequence continues at coordinate 3,812,234 of NZ_CP033219.1, read as the reverse complement.
CGGGAAGTTTGTCGAGGGCCTTGTCCAGCCAGCCCAGGAAACCATCGCCCTGTTCGGCGACCGGGGCCAAGAGGGGGGCGAGGATGTCGATTTGATCTTCAATCTGGTCCTTGGGGCGCGGTGGCAGGTATTTGTTGACGGGTTTGGTGCCCATTTCCGGCATCAGATCAAAACCTTCGCGTTCGGCGACCAGTTTGGACACATCGCTTTCGGGATCGCCAAGATCGCCAAAGTGCCGCGCGCCTGATGGGCAAGTGCGCACACAAGATGGAATGCGGTCTTCCTCGGGGAGGTTGTCGTTATAGATCCGGTCGACGCAGAGGGTGCATTTTTTCATCACACCTGCGGCCAGATCCAGCTCGCGGGCGCCGTAGGGGCAGGACCAGGCGCAGAGCCCGCAGCCGATACAATCGCTTTCGTTGACCAGGACGATGCCGTCCTCGACCCGTTTGTAGCTGGCGCCGGTGGGACAGACGGTGACGCAGGGCGCGTCCTCGCAATGCAGGCAGGATTTGGGGAAGTGGACCAGCTGTGCGGCAGGGGCAGGTTGGGAATCGCAGGCCGGCGGCTGTACCTCAAACGAGTGCACCCGGTTCAGGAAGGTGCCTGACGGATCGCCGCCGTAGGGGTCCTGATCGCTAAGCGGAGCGCCGTAGTTTTCGGTGTTCCAGCCCTTGCAGGATATCACACAGGCATGGCAGCCGACGCAGGTGTCCAGGTCGATGACCAGACCCATTTTGCGGGTGGTGGCGAGGGGGAGTTCGGTCATGTCAGCAGGTCTCCGCGCTGGAGGTGGCGGCGGAGCTGGGGCGCTGCCCCAGACCCCGGGATATTTTTAGCCAGATGAAGCAGGGGGATCATTTGCCAACCTTCCACTTCAGCTCATTGGGGCCAGAGTCGATCGGGGATTTCAGCGGAGGGATGTCCGGTTTGCTTTGCTCCAGATCGTCAGGCGCAGCGGCTTTTTCCAGTTTTACCTTCAGGTCGAACCAGGCGGCCTGACCGGTGATTGGGTCCGAGTTTGACCAGCGCATGCCATCACCTTTTGGCGGTAGCAATTCATGGATCAGGTGGTTGAGCAGGAAACCCTTGGTGGCCTCGGGGGCGTCTTCGTCCAGGGCCCAGGTGCCTTTGCGTTTGCCGATGGCGTTCCAGGTCCAGACGGTGTTGTCGTTCAGCGCTGCCATCTCCATCACCGGTACGGTGATTTCACCGTGCGGCGATGAGACCTTGGCCCAATCGCCATCTTGTAAGCCGTTGTCGCGCATTAGTTTGGTTGGCGCATAGAGCGGGTTGCGGCCGTGCAACTGACGCAGCCAGGCGTTCTGGCCGCCCCAGGAGTGGTACATGGCCATGGGTCGCTGGGTCAGCGCATTGATGGTATAGCCTTCGTTGCCCTGTTGGTCGGTTTCATACCAGATTGGAAGCGGGTCCATTGTGTGTTTGATCTGCGGGCGCAGGTGATCCGGCGGTTGACGGTCGCCGTGGCCTTCGGCGGCCAGCTGGAACTTGCGCATGGGTTCCACATAGAGCTGGAACAGATAGGGCTGCGGGCTATCAAAAATGCCCATGCCCACCGCCCAGTCCTGATAGGCGGTGTTCCAGGGTTTGTAATAGCTGGCTTCGGTCGGGATGTGTTCGACGAAGAAGCCGCCGTTTTCGATGTATTTGTCCAATTGCTCGGGGTTGACCTCGCCGCGGCCGACCTTGTCGCCATCTGCCCCGCGAAAGCCTGCCAATGGGCCGATGCCTGGCTTGCGCTCGTGGTTGACGATGTAATCGGCGTAGTCTTTCCATTTGGGGCTGCCGTCTGCGTGAGTGAATCCGGGCAGTTGCATGCGGTTCGCCAGTTCGACAAGAACTGACTGAAAGCCGCGCACGTCGCGGTCGGGTTCGATCACCGGCCAGCGGATGGCGTCTGCGGCGGCATCGGCCTCGCAGATTGGCCGGTCCAGCAGCGAGATGCAGTCGTGGCGCTCCAGATAGGTGGTGTCGGGCAGGATCAGGTCGGCGTAGCTGACCATTTCCGAGTTATAGGCGTCGGAATAGATGATGTGCGGGATGACATAACCGCCATCGTCATTGCGCGCCGACAGCATCTCCATCACGCCGGTGGTGTTCATCGACGAGTTCCACGACATGTTGGCCATATACATGAACAGGGTGTTGATCCTGTAGGGATCGCCCGCATAGGCGTTTGAGATCACCATATGCATCAGCCCATGGCTGGACATCGGGTTTTCCCAGGTGAAGGCCTTGTCAATCCGGGCCGGACTGCCGTCGTCCTTTAGCGCCAGATGTTCGGGCCCCTGGACAAAGCCCAAGTGTGGCCCGTCGAGCGGTTGTCCGGGACGGCCGTTACAATGCGGCGCGGGGTGGGCCTCGGCGGGTTTGGGATAGGGCGGTTTGAAGCGGAAACCACCGGGGACCTCGACGGTGCCCAGCAGGATCTGCAGCACATGCAACGCGCGGCAAGTCTGGAAGCCGTTGGCATGGGCCGAGATACCGCGCATGGCGTGGAAGCTGACCGGGCGGCCTGTCATTTTCTTGTGGACCTCGCCGCGAAAATCGGTCCACTCCAGATCCAGTTCGATCGCCTCGTCAAAGGCGACGCGGGCGATTTCGGCGCCAATGGCGCGGATGCGTTGGGCCGGGATGCCGCAGCGTTCGGCCACTGCCTCGGGGGCGTAGTCGTCGCTGAGGTAGCGGTCGGCCATTTGGTGGAACACCGGGCGGTGGGTGATGCCGTCTTTTTCGTAAGTGGCGGACAAATCTGGCCGCACGCCGGGTTTATCAAAGGCGGTAAGGTCGCCGGTTTTGCGATCTATGACCAGCGGTTTGCCGTCGGCGTCGCGCAAAAACAGACCCTGTTCCGGGCCTTCAGCGGCATTTACCAGCACTGGCGCATTGGTATAGCGGCTCAGGTAGTCCAGATCAATCTTACCCGCTTTCATAAGCACGTGGATCAGTGACAGGATGAATAACCCGTCGGTGCCCGGTGTGATGCCGACCCATTCGTCGGCAATGGCGTTATAGCCCGAGCGGATCGGGTTGACGCCAATCACCTTGGCGCCGCGCGCTTTAATCTTGCCCAGACCGGCCTTAATCGGGTTGCTGTCGTGATCTTCGGCCACGCCGAACATCATGAACAGCTTGGTGTGGTCCCAGTCGGGTTGGCCGAACTCCCAAAATGCACCGCCCATTGTGTAGATACCAGCCGCCGCCATATTGACCGAGCAAAAGCCACCATGCGCCGCGTAGTTGGGGGTGCCAAAGTTTTGTGCCCAGAACGAGGTGAAGCTTTGCGATTGATCGCGGCCGGTGAAAAACGCCAGCTTGTGCGGTGCGGTCTCGTGCAGCTCGTTCAGCCAGCCAACGGCAGTGCTGATCGCCTCATCCCAGGAAATTTCGACGAATTCACCGGAACCGCGCGGGCCCACTCGTTTCAGCGGTGACTTAAGCCGTGAGGGCGCGTTGACCTGCATGATGCCGGCCGAGCCTTTGGCGCAAAGCACGCCTTTGTTGACCGGGTGATCGCGGTTGCCCTCGATATAGGCAACTTTGCCGTCCTTCATGTGCACATTGATGCCACAGCGACAGGCGCACATGTAGCAGGTTGTCTTGCGGATCTCGTCCGAAACATGCGGCGAGGTATCAAGCTGGGGCTGAGAATGAGCCATGGTATTCCTTGTTGTTCGCGTCAGTGCACGCTGCTGCGATCCTCGGGGATGCGCAAGAATTTTCTTTCATGCGGACCGGATTTGGATTTATTTCCCGATCCCGCAGCTGGTTTTCGATCATCTGTCCCCAAGGGCTGTGTAATCCCGCGGCTCTGGGCCGTTGTACAAGGTCAGCGGGCGGATCAGGATATTGCCGCGCTGCTGCTCGATGCACTGGATGATCCAGCCGGGCATGCGGCCGATGGCAAAGATCGGCACGTAGAGGTCCATCGGAATGCCGTGAAGTTGGTAAATCACCCCAGAATAGAAATCGACGTTCACATTCAGACCATGGCGCGCATAGGGTTTCATCGCGTCAACAACACCCTGAAGGATCGCGTACCATTCCGGAGCGCCCATTTCTTCGCCCAGCTGGCGGACACCTTCGCGCATGTGGCGTGCGCGGGGATCTTCTTTGCGATAGACGCGGTGACCAAAACCAGTGACGGCTTCGCGGTTGCCGCGCTTCTCTTTGACATAGGCGGCGGCGTTTTCCGGAGTGCCGATCTCTTGCACCATCTTCATGACATCTTCGGCGGCGCCCCCGTGGGCCGGACCGGCAAGGGTCGACAGCGCAGTGACGATGCCGCCGTGCAGGTTGGCCTCGGTGCCGATACAGACCCGCGCGGCAAAGCTAGAGGCATTGGCCCCATGTTCGGCGTGCAGGATGAAATCAACATCGGCCAGCCGTGCGGCCTCGGCGCTGGGTTTGGTGCCTTTCAGCATCCACAGCCAGTTGGCGGCGTGGCTGAGTGCGGGATCGGCAGCCACAGGGGTGCGACCGTTGCGAATGGCCTCGTGGGCGGCGATGATCATCGGCACCTGGCTGGTCAGGCGGATACCATTGGCAACAAAGGCCTCCTCACCGACGGTCTGACTGTCTGGCTCCATCGCGGCCAGTGCTGAAACAGCGGTGCGCAGCACGTCCATCGGGTGGCCATCTTTGCAGGCGGATATGATGTCATAGATCGCAGCTGGCAGGCTACGCGCTGATTTCAACTGGGCATCAAACCCGGCCAGTTCGGCGGCGGTTGGAAGCTCTCCGTGGATCAGCAGATAACAGACTTCTTCGAATGTGGATTTCGTGGCCAGATCATGGATCGAATAGCCACGATAGCTCAGCTCGCCTTTGCTGCCGTCGATGTCACTGACACCGGACCGCTCAAAGTAAACTCCTTTGAGACCACGGTTGATCTTGACGTTTTCGCTCATTGCTGGCTCCTTCCCATGACTAGGGAGTAATTGATGTCTGTACTTGAAAATGCATATGCAGTCGCAAAATCGCGGTCTGCTCGGGTGGTGTTTCCGGAAATGGAAGACCCCCGCGTGGCAGAGGCCGCAGTCCGGTTGAAAGCCGAAGGCCTGTGTGACCCCTTGCCACTGTCTGCCCCGTCCGAGGCCCATGTTGCGGCTTTGGTCGAAGCGCGCGGGCTAAAGGAATCGATCGCAAAACGTATGATTTCCAAGCCCTTATACCGGGCTGCTGCTATGGTCGCGACAGGTGAGGCCGATGCGATGGTGGCGGGGGCCGATGTGCCGACACGCCGGGTGATCGAGGCGGCAAGTATTGGCATCGGACTGTCTTCGGGGGTGTCGATACCGTCGTCGTTTTTCCTGATGGTATTCCCGGATGGCCGCGAGATGGTATTTGCCGATTGCGCTGTAAATGTGGCCCCTGATGCAGCGCAACTTGCGGATATCGCGCGGGCCTCGGCCACCTCGGCCGAATCGCTTTTGGGGGTTGCGCGGGTGGCGATGTTGTCGTTTTCCACCGGCACCTCAGGAGATGGCGACAGCGTGACGCGGGTGCGTGAGGCCGCAGAGCAGGCCGGGTTCGCCGGACCGGTCCAGGCCGACGCAGCCCTGAACAGCGTGGTCGCAGGCAAGAAAGGGATCACGCCCTTGGACGCTAATGTGCTGATCTTTCCCTCACTGGATGCGGGTAATATTGCATATAAGCTGTGCCAGGAACTGGGTGGCGCACAGGCGCTGGGCCCCTTCCTGCAGGGGTTTGCACGCCCTGTTTGCGACCTAAGCCGTGGCGCCTCGGTCGAGGATATCGTAGCCGCCGCCGTGTTGACGGCAGCGCAGGCCTGATCACAGTCGGAGGCACTCATACCGCCTCCAGCAACGCGGCCGCGTCGATGGCGATCATCCGTTCCTCTTCGGCCGGGACCATCCAGATGTGCACCTTGGAGCTGGCGGCGTGCAGCTGGGCCTTGCGGGCGTGGTTGGCATCCACATCCATTCGCACCCCAATCCATTCCAGACCGCGCAGAATGCGCGCACGCACGCCCACCGCGTTCTCTCCAATGCCGCCAGTAAAGGCGATGGCATCCACCCCCTCCATTGCGGCAATCAGCGATCCGGCGTGGCGCAGCGACCAGTAGCAGAAGTGTTCGATGGCAAAGGCGCTGTCGGCGCTGGGGTCCAGCATCAGGTTGCGCATGTCCGATTTACCACCCGACAGCCCCAGCAATCCGCTTTCGTGGTTCAGGATCGCTTTTGTGCGCTCTAACCCGTTGTCTTCAACCAGACGCAGCACCGCATTGGCGTCGATCCCACCTGAACGCGTGCCCATGGTCAGCCCATCCAGTGGCGAATAGCCCATAGTGGTGGCAACCGACCGCCCGTTCTTGATAGCACAAAGCGAAGCACCGTTGCCCAGGTGAAACGCCAGCAGGCGCGAGGGCAGCTTCTCGCCCGAGATCTCGGGCAGGCGGCGCACCAGCGATGAATAGGACAGCCCGTGAAACCCGTAGCGCCGAATGCCCTTGGTCTCGATCATCTTGGGGATCGCATAGCGGGTTGCGACCTCGGGGTTACTGGCGTGGAACGAGGTGTCAAAGCTGGCGAACTGCGGCAGGTCCGGCGTGAGTTCGGCCAGCGTATCGATAGCCGCCAGATTATGAGGGTTGTGCAGCGGTGCCAGTGGCGTGCAACTGGAGATTTCGGCGCGGACCTCAGGCGTTACCCGCACAGGCGCGGTCAGCTTGCTGCCACCATGCACCACCCGGTGCCCTGCGGCGCGCAGGTCGGTCAGGGCAATGCCATGTTTGGGCAGCAGTTTCAGAATGGCCGATAGCGCCGAGCGATGATCGATGAAGGGTGTTTCAATCTCGGTGGCGCCGACCTTAAGTCGTGAGGCGCCACCAATACCTTCGGCCATACCCGACAGCACCTCGGACAAGGCTTTGTCGAATACGGCAAATTTAATCGAGGATGACCCCGCGTTGAGGACAAGGATCAGCTGTTGGTTGCCCAGGCTTTGATCCTTGTCCCCAGTCACTTTAGGCGCCTTTCTGAGGGCGCATGTCGGCGGCGCTGATCCCAGCAACTTCAACTGGGTTCTTCATCGCGTCACGGCGGAATGGTTCGCCCAGTTCCTGGTTGATCATTGCTTCGATCAGGGTGGTGATACCCTGTTTCTGATCTTCACAGGCCTGACGCAGTGCGTCGGTCAGCTCGTCCATGGTGCGCGCTACAACGCCTTTCAGACCACAGGCATTGGCGATACCGGCATAAGACACTTTGGTGTCCAGCTCGGTGCCGACAAAGTTGTCGTCGAACCACAGGGTCGAGTTGCGCTTTTCAGCACCCCACTGGTAGTTGCGGAACACAACCTGGGTTACACCCGGCCATTCTTCGCGACCAATGGCGGTCAGCTCGGTCACGGCGATACCAAATGCGCCGTCACCCGAAAAACCAACAACCGGAACGTCAGGGCGACCGATTTTCGCACCAACAACCGCTGGCAGACCATAGCCACAGGGGCCGAACAGGCCTGGTGCCAAGTACTTACGGCCTTCTTCGAATGAAGGATAGGCGTTACCGATGGCACAGTTGTTGCCGATGTCAGACGAGATGATCGCATTTTCAGGCAGAGCGGCCTGAATGGCACGCCAGGCGCGGCGTGGGCTCAGCCAGTCTGGCTTAGCGGCGCGGGCGCGCTGGTTCCAGGTGGTACCAGGATCGTCCTGCTCGCTGTCCATCGATGACAGTTCTTGGGCCCATGCCGATTTGGTGGTGGCAATCAGATCCTTGCGCGCGGTGCGGCCTTCGTCTCCGGCGGTGTCAGCCAGTTTAGAGAGGATGGTGTCAGCCACGGATTTTGCATCGCCAATGATACCAACGGTGACTTTCTTGGTCAGGCCAATACGGTCAGGGTTGATGTCGACCTGGATGATTTTCGCCTCTGTCGGCCAGTAATCGATGCCATAGCCGGGCAGGGTCGAGAACGGGTTCAGGCGGGTGCCCAAAGCCAGTACAACGTCAGCTTTCGAGATCAGCTCCATTGCGGCCTTGGAGCCGTTATAACCCAAAGGACCTGCGTGCAGCGGGTGCGAACCGGGGAAGGCGTCGTTGTGTTGGTAGCCACAGCAAACCGGGGCGTCCAGACGTTCAGCCAAAGCGATAGAAGCCGGGATTGCGCCACCGATGACAACGCCAGCGCCGTTCAGAATGACGGGGAATTTGGCACTCGACAGCAGCTCAGCGGCCTGTTCCAGTGCTTCTGCTCCGCCTGCGGGGCGCTCAAAATCGACGATAGCAGGCAGGTCGATGTCAACCACTTGGGTGAAATAGTCACGTGGTACGTTGATCTGGGCCGGGGCGCTGTGACGCTTGGCCTGCATGATGACGCGGCTCAGAACTTCGGCCATACGGGTCGGGTCGCGCACTTCTTCCTGATAGCAGACGCAATCAGCAAAGGCGTTCATCTGTTCCATTTCCTGGAAACCGCCCTGACCCATGGTCTTGTTCGCAGCCTGCGGAGTAACCAGCAGCAGCGGGGTGTGGTTCCAGTAGGCTGTTTTTACAGCAGTGACAAAGTTGGTGATGCCGGGGCCGTTTTGCGCGATCATCATCGACATTTTTCCGGTGGCACGGGTGTAACCGTCGGCCATCATGCCGCCGGACCCTTCGTGGGCACAGTCCCAGAACGTGATGCCAGCAGGCTCAAAGATATCGGAGATCGGCATCATGGCTGATCCGATGATGCCAAAAGCATGCTCAATACCGTGCATTTGCAGTGTTTTTACAAAGGCTTCTTCGGTGGTCATTTTCATTTTAAATTCTCCTGACGAGATGCCGAAAGGGCCGGCAATATGCCGGATTACCCTTGGTTTATGGTGTGGGGCTGACAGCCGTTAGGGCCAGATGTGACACCAGATTAGGGCCAGTCTCAGGTGGGCAGTAATGCCTTGGCCAGCAGTGCCAAACCCGGTTCAATGCGGTTCTGTGCAATTGACGAATATCCCAGGCGATAATAATTATGCTGACGGTTTTTTTCGGCAAAAAAGGGTGCGCCGGGCTCGACCAAAACGCTCTGCGGCATCAGGCTGCGCGCGACAGTTGCCATGTCCACCGAGGGGTCAGCCTGCATCCAGATCGAGGAACCGCCGTAAACACCCCGTCCGGCAATGGTCAGACCATGTTCGGTAATGGCTTCTTCCATCACAGTGCGGCGTTGGTGCAACTTTTTTGCGGTGCGCCGTATTTGGGCGTCGTAGTGACCCAGTGAAAGGAAGTAGGCCACTGTGCGTTGAATATGCCCGGGCGGGTGGCGAAGAACATTGGCGCGCAGGGCACGGGCCTGCCGGATAAAGGGCTCAGACCCTACCAGATATCCCAGTCGTAATCCCGGAAACAGCGATTTTGAGAAGCTGCCAACGTAGACCACCCGGCCGTCACGATCCAACGACTTTAGCGCAGGCGAGGGGGCCGACAGGAACGACATCTCAAATTCATAGTCGTCCTCGACGATCACGGCATCGATGTCACGGGCCCGGTCCAGCAAGGCCCGGCGGCGTTCCATCGGCATGGTCGCGGTGGTTGGGCTTTGGTGGCTGGGGGTGGTGAATATGACGTCAGTGTCATCGGTGATGTGTTCCGGAGGCAATCCATCTCGGTCTACCGCAATGGCATCAATCTGACATCGGCTGTGAACCAACTGATCCCGTAAGGTATAATAGCAAGGATCCTCTATCGCCGCTTTTCGCTGCTGGCTCAGCAGAATTTGCGAAACCAACCATAGGGCGTTCTGTGCCCCTAGCGTAATCAGGATCTCTTCGGGCCGGGCCGTGATGCCGCGTCGGGGCAGGGTGTGGCGGGCGATATATTCGATCAACAACGGGTCGTCTTGGTCGAAATAATCGGTTGTCAGGGCCGCAAAATCCTTTTGCCCCAGCGCCCGCAAGGCACAAAGGCGCCAGTTTGCGTGATCAAACAACGAGGGGTCGGCCTGGCCGTAGATGAACGGGTATTTGTAGTCGCGCCAGTCCTGCGGTTTGCGCGGGGTGTCGCCGCCGGTGAACTGACGCGCCATTGCCTTTGACCAGTCCACGGTTTCATCAGATTTCTCTGGCGGAGTATAGCTGGGTGGTACTGGTGCGTTTTCCGACACATAATAACCCGATCGCCCACGCGAGGTCAGGTAATCGTTGGCCAGCAACTCGGTATAGGCCAGCGTTACGGTAATCCGGCTGATGCCAAGATGCATCGCCAGCTTGCGCGACGAGGGCAGTTTTTCTCCGACATGGAAACGGCCGGATAAGATGCCCTCGGCTATCATCTGCTGGATTTGCGCCTGCAGGGTGCCATGTGCTTTGGGGCTCAGAAAGAATGTGTCGACGGATATTGCCATGCGATGCACCTTAGGCTGGACTTAAGTGGGGTGCAATCTGGACTTAGGGATGGGCGACAAAATAATCAGTATTGCATTCTGAATAAAGAAACCATAAAACTAGTTTTATAGAATCAACCGGAGAAATGACAATGTTATGGGAACAAGCGGCACAGGGGTTTGCTGCGATGGGGTCCGAGGCGCGGCTACAAGTGCTGCGCTGTCTGATCCGGGCGGGTCAGGATGGGCTGATGGTCAATGAAATTCAGGATCGTACCGGCATCGCGCCTTCGACATTGGCGCATCATCTCAAGTTCTTGACCGGTGCCGGCGTGGTCGAGCAGGAGAAGGTCGGACGTTCGACCATCAACCGGGCCAGTTTTGAACAGCTAGAGGCCCTGGCGCAGTTTGTTCTCAGCGAATGCTGTGAAGATGCCCATAGCAAGAAGGCGGCAAACGATGTCTGATCTCAGCCAAAACCCAAGTGGCCCCGGCGATGCGTTGAAGTGGTTGAAAACGCCATGGACGCTGGTTGTGGTCCTGTTGCTCGCTGTGGCCGTTCTGGACCCGGCTAACTTTACCTCGGTGGGTGAGTTTGCCGTGCTGGCACTGCTGAGCACCGGGCGATACATTCTGTTTGCCGTGCTGCTACTGGCTTATCTCAAGGCCACCGGTGCCGAGGTCATGGTCGCCAAGGCCTTTGAAGGTCGCGAGACCCGAATGATATTCATGGCAGCCTTGTTTGGGGGGCTGGCCCCATTTTGCTCGTGCGAAGTGATTCCCTTTATCGCCGGGTTGCTGGCGCTGGGCGCACCTTTGTCGGCTGTGATGGCGTTCTGGTTGTCCTCACCTCTGATTGATCCGCCAACATTGCTGATCACGGCTGGGGCGCTGGGATGGCCGTTTGCCATTGGCAAGGCAATTATCGCCGTCGCTCTGGGTCTGTTTGGTGGTTTCACGGTCAGGGCCTTGATGCGAGGTGGGTTGTTTACCTCGCCGCTGCGCGTTGCGCCGACGACCGGCTGTGGCTGTGGAGCCCCAAAACTGGAAACAAAGCCGGTGTGGAAATTCTGGCAGCATCAACCTCGTCGTGATCATTTCAAAGCCGAGTTCATTTCAAATGGCATCTTCCTGCTGAAGTGGTTGGCGCTGGCCTATGTGCTGGAGGCGCTGCTGGTTCATTATGTCCCGGCTGATTTGATTGCCACCTTGGTCGGCGGTGAAGGAGTGTTGCCAATTGCGATCGCCGCATTGGTCGGAATGCCCGCATACCTGAACTCTTATGTGGCGCCGCCACTGCTGGCAGGGCTGATTGACCAAGGCATGAGCAACGGGGCAGCGATGTCGTTCATGGTGGCAGGCGCGGTCAGCTCGATCCCGGCAATGCTGGCGGTTTGGTCACTGGTCAAGCCGCAGGTCTTTGCCACCTATCTTGGGCTGGGAGTCAGCGGGGCGATTGTGTCAGGGATTGTGTTTCAGATGGTCTGAGTGTCCGGGCGTGGGGAGAGTGGGGGCTTTGCCCCCGCCGCGGCAGGCCGCGACTCCCCCAGGATATTTTTGGCCAGATGAATAGAGGATCACTTTGAGTCAGCCCGGTGGCGCTGTCGCTGGAAGTTGAGGTGGGCCTTGGTGGTGGGCCAGTCGGTGGCCGTGATGGAATAGACGGCAGTGTCGCGAAGGGTGCCATTGCTCAGGATCATGTGGGCACGCAGGATGCCGTCCTGTTTGGCGCCCAGCCGTTCAATGGCGCGCCGGCTTTGCACATTGATCACATGGGTCCGGAATTCGACTGCGATGGCATTCAGGGTCTCAAAGGCGTGATGCAGCATCAGCCATTTGCACTCGGTGTTCAGCCCCGTGCGTTGCACAGATTTCCGGTACCAGGTCGACCCGATTTCCAGTCGGCGGTTGCTGTGGTCGATGTTCATATAGGTGGTCATGCCCACGGCGCGACCGCTTGCATCAAGAATTGCAAAGGGGATCATGGTGCCTTGATCGCAAAGGGTCAGACGGCGGGTGATCTCGGCAGGCACATCGTTTGGCGATGGAACCGTGGTGTACCACAACTGGTGCAGCGCACCATCGGCACTGGCCTCGGCCAAGTCGGCGGCGTGGCTTTGGTCAAGAGGGGCAAGCGTCGCGATATTGCCTTTAAGTGTAACAGGTTTTGCCCACATATCGATTGGTCCTTTCGCAGGGTGCAGCCCTACCAATGGCGCAAAAGCGGATCTTAAAAAAGATCCGCTTTTGATAATTTATACCGGTCCAGTTTGGGGGGGGACTGTTTGGGTGGCGCGGGTTAAGCCACAGCCTTGCCACGTCGACGTGCTGCTGTAACCGGAGGCTCAAGAGTGAGGCCGAGGAGCTCGCACAGAGGCAAACGCCGGGCAGCAAAGGCATTGGCGCGGGCGTATAGCACCGCCAAATTCTCCTCGGCAGTTTCCAAGATGCGCCCATCCTGCTGCAGTCTTTGACCCTGTGGCGCCAGAATTTGCCAGACCAGGTCAGCCCAGTCCGATGGGGTTTTCTTCCCTTCGCTGCGGGCGAGCAGGAACAATTGTTCAAAGCGATCCAGAGCAATGCCGCCGCCCGTGACGGGGGAGGCGAAAAAGTGCAGGGATTCGCTGTCCTCGGATCGTTTTGCAACTTCCTTGTTGAAGGCACGGCACCGTTCGCTCCGCTCGGCCAGCCCCTCCTGGGGCAGGCTGGGGGCAAGATACCCGTCGCCAATCAACAGGGTCAGCAGTCGGGTGATGTCTGCCCAGCCCATTTCGCCAAATACGCCACTTTCCAGCAGCGCCCGGGTGGTCATAGGTCCTTGCGATAGCGCGGTCAGAACGGGGCCATACTGGTCCTGATCCATTGCGATGTCACCCCGACGCCACGACAGCTTGATCTCGCCGCCGCTATAGTGCCGGGTCAGCGCCAGCGGGGTTTTGAACCAGGCCCCGACGGCACCACGTTCGGTAAAGGGCAGTTTGCCTTTTACAAAAACATCTGTCCGGAATTGCTCGTTCAGCAGGATGTCACGCAGGCTTTCACACTGCACCGGATCACGTTCCATTTGCAGCAACTGCTGCTGCTCTTCGGAAAACGAAATGTCGTCTATGTGATCGCGCGGTTCTGCGGCGCCCAGAAATTTCAGTTTGGCCTGTGACATGTCGCGGGCAATGTCTTCGAAGTGGAACGGGGTCCAGTCCTTGTTGAAGTATTCATGTGCCAGGTAGTTGGCGGGCGCGGATTTCATTTTGCTGAGCCGTTTTGACAGGGCCGGGTTGCTGGTGAAGTAGGTCGCCCCGTTCTGCTCTAGCTGGTGGGCGAACTCTACGGCCTCTGCGATGCGATCGCTCAGCGGGCCAGTTCCCTGTTCCGCCCGGTTTGTCAGGATGCGGCGGAGGGGCAGGGCTGGGGCCCAGCCGGGCAGCGCATTGTAGCTGAGGTACACAAGTCCGCCGGGCTTTAGCCGGGTTGAGATGAAGTCGGTGATGTGCTGCTGATGCTGTTCGGAGACCCAGCTGTACACGCCATGCAACGCAATAACATCAAACTCTTGCGGCAAACCCGGTGCCGCGCCAAAATCCTCGAATGAGCGCTCATAGAAGTGGACATTGTCCAAACCGGCATCGCGGGCAAGATTGGCGGCGCCTGCCATATGGGCGGGATTAAAATCCATGGCGTGGAACTCAATATGCGGATTGGCGGCGCCGAGCAGATTGGCAGAGAAACCCTGACCGCAGCCCAATTCACAATAGGTTAGCTTGGCGCCGTTCAGGGCGTGATCATGCCCCTTGGATAAGGCGCAGAATCCCAGATGGGACGGTGTTAGTTCGCGAAAGAAATCATGGGTATAGTCGATGTCAGCCACGTAGCCAGAGGTCCAGTCGTTCATGAATTACCTTTTGATCAGGGATTGCGTGCCGTCTTTGACGCAAATTTTCGCAAAAAGCTGAGGATCACGTTAACGCTGGACCGATTGTGTTTTAGATCGCCAAACAGGCCGTTTGTCATCGGTGTGCAGGGTCAAGCGTTGTAGCGAATACACTCCGTTAATACGCCGCATTCAGACCTGCTTATGCACAGCTAAAGGCCAACGCAGTTATGAGCTGGTACTAGGCGATAAAGGTGTTTGCCGGTGGGAACCTGCTTGCGGCGTTCAATACAAGCAGTTTTTGTAATCCCGCCAAGGACTGTGCCGCTCGTTGTACTCATGCGTCGAGCTGAACCGTCCGGCAAGGTTACATCAACGAGCATTCTGCCCGTATCGCTGCCAGTTGGGATGGTGCCTGTAACCTGGACCGTTTGATAAGATTCATGGCGGTGTATCTTCGGCTCTAAACCGAAAAACAGAGCGCCCGCGCCTATAGCCGCCACGAGTGTCACAACACACAGAACGCTGTATTCGCGCAGCCAAATTTCAAGTGTGACTGCTCGATCCTGCGGCAGTATCAGAGACAAGATAAATGAAAGCATCCAATTCCCAAGAGCTGAAGTTACCGTGAAACAAGGCGGAGATTAATTAATCAGGTGTGAGTGTAACGTCTATCAGCCCATCTGAAAAATAGGTGCCATAAAAAAACGCCCCGTCAAAGACGGAGCGTTAGGTTGTTCTTGCCATCCCAAACCGGGGTGGCGAGGAGATTTTTAGCCAAAGACTTTGGTCAGGGCTTTGTCCACCGACTCGGTGATTTCGTCGATGTCATCCGCCGTGGCGATTAGCGCAGGCGAGAAGCACAGCACGTTGTTTCTGCCCGGAATGGATTTATTCGACATGCCGATGATCACGCCTTGGGCGCCGCATTCGGCAGCCACTTGCGCGATCTGTGCTTCGGTTACCGGATCTTTGGTGCCACGATCTGCAACCAGCTCGGCGCCCAGGAACAGGCCCTTGCCGCGCACGTCGCCGATCACTTTGTGCTTTTCCATCAGCCCCTGCAGGTTGCCGATCATACGGTCGCCCATGGCATTACAGTTGCCCAGCAGGTCCTCGTCTTCGATGATCCGCATGTTTTCCAGCGCCGCCGCCGGGCCAGCAGTACAGCCACCAAAGGTTGAGATATCACGGAAAAAGCCAAGGGGATCGCTTGGATCGTCCTTGAACATGTCAAACACCGCTTCGGTGGTGACACAGAGCGCAATCGCCGCATAACCCGAGGCCACGCCTTTGGCCATGGTTACGATATCCGGCTTGATGCCGTATTGCTGATAGCCAAACCAGGTGCCGGTGCGGCCGACGCCACAGACAACTTCGTCGATGTGCAGCAGGATGTCATACTTCTTGCAGATCTCCTGCACCCGATCCCAGTAACCAGGCGGAGGCGTGATAACACCACCACCCGCAGTCACCGGCTCCAGGCACAATGCGCCAATGGTATCAGCACCTTCGCGCAGGATGACCTCTTCGATCAGATTGGCCGAGGCAATGCCGTATTCTTCGCTCGACAGGTGATCCAGACCCTGCTCGTGGTTGCGGTATTCCATGCAGTGCGGCACGCGGACAAAGCCCGGCGCCAGTGGTCCATACTGCATCACGCGCTCGTCCTGACCGCCGGCCGACATAGTGGCCAAGGTGCCGCCGTGGTAGTCGCGATCACGATACAGGATCTTGTGTTTCTTGCCGCCAAAACGTTTGTGCGCGATCTGGCGCACCATCTTAAAGGCCTTCTCGTTGGCCTCGGATCCTGAGTTGGTGTAATAGACCCGGCTCATGCCTGGCATCTTCGAGATCAGTTTTTCGGCATAAAGCGAGCCGGGGATAGAACCAGCCGTTTGGGCGAAATAGCACAGCTTCATCAGCTGGTCGTAGACCGCCTTGGCAATGCTTTCGCGACCGTAGCCAACGTTGACGGTCCAGACACCGCCAGACACTGCATCCAGATATTCTTTGCCGTTCTGATCCCAGACGCGCATGCCTTTGCCCTCAAGGATGATGCGCGGATCTTTGGTTTCAAACTGCTTATGCTGGATCAGATGGTGCCAAACATGAGCCTTATCGGCATCGACGATGTGGCTAATGTCGTTTTCATTGAAGGTGCCATCCATGACAATTCCTTTCCGCAATTTGAGTAGCTGTATAGCGCTTTGACAACACGGCCGTCTGAGTCGCTTCAGATTCCAGAAACGCTATTAATTGGGTAAGCTCTAGGTCCAGATTTTGACGAGCATTGTGTCCAGTGGCAAGGGCGCGCAGAATACTGGCAACGCATCGATGGAGAGCTGAAGAATGAGTCACGTGTTTCCCCGCCACACCAAGGCGCAATTACCCACTGCTGTGGCTGGCGATGGCTGCTATTTGATCGATGCAGACGGCAAACGGTATTTCGACGGGTCAGGTGGAGCGGCAGTGTCTTGTCTGGGTCATTCTGACGCGGATGTGATCCGTGCGGTGCAGGAACAGGTTGGCAAATTGGCCTTTGCCCATACAAGTTTCCTGACCTCAGAGCCGGCCGAGGAGCTGGCTGATTTGCTGATCGCCAATGCGCCCGGCGATCTGGACCGGGTTTATTTTGTGTCCGGCGGGTCCGAGGCAACCGAGGCTGCGATTAAACTGGCGCGGCAGTATTATTTGGAAATTGACCAGCCAAAGCGCCGTCATGTGATTGCCCGGCGGCAAAGCTACCATGGCAACACGCTGGGCGCACTGGCTGCGGGTGGCAACGAATGGCGTCGCCAACAGTTTGCACCACTTTTGATCGACATCTCACACATCGCTCCCTGTTATGAATACGCCGAGCGTCGTGAGGCCGAGACCCCCCATGATTACGGCCAGCGCGTCGCCAACGAGTTGGAGGCGGAAATCCTGCGCCTTGGTCCGGAAACAGTGATGGCCTTTATGGCTGAACCGGTGGTCGGAGCCACCTCGGGGGCGGTGCCGCCAGTTGAGGGGTATTTCAAGCGCGTCCGCGAAATCTGTGATCAATACGGTGTCTTGCTGATCCTGGACGAAGTGATGTGCGGTATGGGCCGCACTGGCCATTTGTTTGCCTGCGACGCGGACGATGTCGCGCCGGATATCCTGTGTATTGCCAAAGGGTTAGGGGCTGGATATCAGCCCATTGGTGCGATGATGTGTTCCAAACAAATCTATCAGGCGATCGAGGGCGGCAGCGGATTTTTCCAGCATGGTCACACCTATATAGGCCACCCGGTGGCGACGGCTGCCGCATTGGCGGTGGTGCGCGGGATGCTTGATCGCGGATTGGTACAGCGCAGCGCCGAGATGGGCGAGAAGCTGCAGACCGCACTGGTCGCGCGATTCGGCCAGCATCCCAATGTCGGCGATATCCGCGGCCGGGGCCTGTTCCGTGGGGTTGAACTGGTTGCAGATCGCGAAACCAAAACTCCGTTTGATCCAAGCCTGGGTTTGGCCAAGAAAATAAAGAAGGCCGCATTTGAGGCCGGATTGATCTGCTATCCGATGTCGGGCACCCGCGACGGCGTCAACGGCGACCACATCCTGCTGGCACCGCCGTTTATAATCAGTGATGAGCAGATCACAGAGGTGGTTGATAAGCTGGAATTGGCGATCGGGCAGAGTTTGCCCGAAGTCTAGGGCCGGACCCACTTCCCTCGCCTCGTCCCACTTTGCGCGATACAGAGGGCAAGCGCCTGTCCGGGTGGGTGCAGAATGCGCCCGCCGTGGGGCGGGCAGGCGCATGCCCGAGCCGCAAGGCGTCTCGGACGGGGTTGCGTGCAGAGGTTTTCCTCCACAGGATACCAGTGTGTAAATTTTCGATTGATGGGAGCGAGCAGGATGAGCTCAAAGCAGCCGAACAATTTGGAAAGCGGTTTAGGTATTTTGATTTGGTGTTTGGGTGGTGTCCCAATCTACCTTCTTTGGGATACGCGAATCTTCATCAATGAAACAATGGAAATGTTGTTTGGTGCAGCCTTGTTTGTGTTGGCTTTCTTCTACTTTCTCGCATTTGGGCGTTGTATCGATCTAGCCAGACGGCTGTTGTCGAAAGAAGAAAATGGAGACCACGAGAGCTGACTGGTTTCATGCGACTAGGTCAGTCAAAACAGGCGATTGCCACATCCACTGTTTCGAAAAGAAAGGTTGGTGGAGCCTAGGAGGATCGAACTCCTGACCTCCTCGCTGCCAGCGAGGCGCTCTCCCAGCTGAGCTAAGGCCCCAACCTGTTCCGTTCGACGTTTCCGTCTTGCGGTGTGAGGGTGATTTAAGGGACGATGGCGCACTCCGCAAGTGGAAAATGCGCCACCATCTAAGCTTTTTTTCGAGGAGCTGAAATTCAGCTCTTCAGGGCAAAAAGCAGTCTCCCCTAGCGCGATTAACGATTAGGAATCGTCGTCGTTCGCAGCGACATCAGCGATTTCTTCGAGAGGAACAGTATCCTCGTCGTCGTCATCATCATCCAGAACATCATCGCCCAGATCGATATCGCTTGTATCGTCATCGTCCAGCACTGTGTCTTCGTCCGAGCTGGAGTCTTCTTTGGCCTTCATCGAGGCCGCATCTTCTGCATCGGCTGCGATCATCCGGCCTTTGCCGGACAGAATTTCCACCGCTTCACCCGTGTAAGGGCTGATGATTGGTGTTTTGTTCAGGTCGTAAAAACGCTTGCCGGTCGTTGGGCAGATGCGCTTTACACCCCATTCTTCCTTGGGCATGTGAATCCCCCTGATTTATGTATGAGTCGTATCGACGATTCCGGTGACGTGCCATATGAGGTGGGAACTGTCAAAGGCTTTAGTCCAATAAGGGGTCCGCATGGCTGACCATCATCTGCCCGGAGACCCGCCAGTCCCGCTGACTCTGCGTCGTTCCCCACGGGCGCGGCGCATCAGTTTGCGGATCTCGGCGCTGGATGGGCGGGTGACGCTGACGCTGCCGAAATCGCTGCCTGAACGGGAGGCGCTGGAATTTGCCGCTGAGAAAGAAGGCTGGATCAGAAGCCATCTGGCCAAACATCCCGAAGCATTGGACGTTCAGCTGGGGATCCGTTTGCCGATTGACGGCATTGATCGCCGCATTGTCACGGCCACCGGTAAGCGCGTCCTGATCCGCGAGGATGAAATAGAAGTACCAGGCGATCGGCCGGGGCGGGTCCTGCAACGGTTCCTGCGCGAATTGGCACGGGACCGGCTGGCCGCGGCCTCGGATCACTATGCTGCCACCTTGGGTCGGCCCTATACCCGCATCACCCTGCGCGATACCCGTTCGCGCTGGGGGTCCTGTACCTCGGATGGTGGGTTGATGTATTCATGGCGGCTGATCCTGGCCCCGCCAGAGGTGTTGCGCTACGTTGCCGCCCATGAGGTCGCGCATCTGGCGGAAATGAACCACTCACCCGCTTTTTGGGCGCAGGTTGCGCATCTATATGGCGATTATCAAAGTCCTCGGAGCTGGCTAAAGAAGCAAGGCAATCGCCTGCACCGCTATCGGTTTGACGTTTAAGCCGGTTATGGGCTGCCGATCTTGGCCCAACGGCTGTTGACTGCACGTTGATTTGTGATCACATGGATGCATGATGGTTTCTCCACGCCCTTCTGACGTATCCACATCTGCACATGAGCGGGTTTATCGTGCTTTGCGCACCCGGATCATGCACGGCGAGATCGGGCCGGGGCAGGCGCTGACCCTGCGCGGTATTGGCCGCGAGTTCGACGTGTCCATGACGCCTGCGCGCGAATCCGTCCGCCGCCTTGTGGCCGAAGGCGCCTTGTTCCTGTCCTCGTCCGGGCGGGTGTCGACACCTGAGCCCAGCAACGAGCGGATCGAAGAGCTGGCGGCCCTGCGCGCCCTGCTTGAGGTCGAGCTGGCCAGCCGGGCCCTGCCCCGGGCGCATATGGCGCTGATTGACCGGCTGCAGAGCATCAACATGACTGTGGCTGAGGCGGTGTCGAAACGCGATGCTGTTGGCTATATTCGCTCAAACCTCGAATTTCACCGCACGCTGTATCTGCGCGCTCAGGCGCCCGCGATGCTGGCGATGGCTGAAACCGTCTGGTTGCAGCTTGGCCCCACCATGCGGGCGCTCTATGGCCGCCTGCGCCGCACGGATCCGCCCCGCAATCACAAACTGATCATCGCCGCGCTAAAGGCCGGGGATGAGCCGGGCCTACGACTGGCAGTGCGATCAGACGTGACCCATGGGTTGCGAATGCTGGCGGGGTAGAAGGTAGGTTTGTCGGATGAATGATGGTTTTGCGAGCAAAGAGAATTTTAGTTGTGACTTCTTGAATGCGCAGTAGTACGGCGTGACTTGGCAATTAGTGAAAACTTTTTAAGGGGACAGTAAATTAGGCCACAAATTTGTGGCGTAGTATTAAACTTTGAGGGTGAGGCATTGATGAAAGCAATTTGGGCGATAGTATTCCTATTCGTGAACACAAGCACCTTGGCGGCGAAAGACGTGACGGGTGCCGATAGCGCCGATTTCATTCAGGCAAAGGAAGCATGGCTTGATGGCCAAGATGTTGAGGCGCTGCAAGGCCTGGCAACTCTTGCGCGTGAGGGTCACATTCCGGCGAAAATACTTCTGTCACGAATAGCCGACACACCGAAATTCAGCGCGCATATCACCGCACAGCTTTCCCGAAAGGAAAGGATCAATCTCTTTCGTGAACCCAAGGGTCTTTCCGGGCGTGACTGGCTTTTAAGCGCCTCGGAAGAAAGTGATCTGGCAAATGCGCTTTGGGTGATACAGTCATCGGAACTCGCTCAGCCAGACTATGAAACCATTATCCCGACATTGGTCGCCTATGGCGAAATCAGACCCGTATTTGACTACTTTGTCGAAATGTGGGATTTCGAGGTTTTTGAATTTGTTGCACAAATTCTTCTTGAGAATGACGAGGCTTTTGGGGCTGCTGGTCGTTACCGATTAGGCTCTATCATCCAATCGATGGCTAACGCCGGAAAACCTCTCCCCCTCCCAAGTACGATAAATACATCTGCGAAAGCCCAAGAGTATCTCAATTGGTTGCGATCCGACGTGAACGAATTTGCATCTTCGGGGCTTATACGCATCGCATCAGACCGTGTTGCACAGCCTGACGATGTGCCGGAGTACCTCATGCCTTTCCGCTTTGCACACCCTGACCGAGCGGAGGATCGTGTTCGACTAGCAAAAATCGTTAATGAGCTTCCCGAACTTCAACCGTTGAGACTCTTTTGCGAAACCAAGTGCAAAACTGTTCAGCAGGAAGCTTGCTATGCTGATGGAGCGTGGGCCCTTATGCAAGCAGCGGCCTACCCGTTCCCTTTCGCCAGCCCTGCGCAGTCGTTGATTGACGATGCATCCTATTGGGGGTCACCCCGATTTGTTACTGACGTGAACCGGATGTTGGCGAAAGGCAACTGGCCCGGCTGTCGTTGAAAATCGAAATTCACAGAAAGCGTATTATCCCACATTTTGGAATCTACGCTGACCATTACTCGCTAGGAAAAAAAGCCCCGAACCTTTCGGTCGGGGCTTTGTCAATTTCTAATTTTAGGAAGACCTCAGGCCGCCAGCCCCTTGGAGCCAAGATCTAGATATTTCTGCTGACGATCTTTGATCAGTGCCGGGCCATCCATTGCCTTTAGCTCGTTCAGCAACTGTTGGATGGTCTCGCCTACGGCCTGAATTGCCGTGTCGGCGTCCCGGTGGGCACCACCTTTGGGTTCTTCGATGACATGATCGACCACACCCAGCTCTGCCAGGTCCTTGGCGGTCAAACGCAACGCCTGCGCCGCCTCGCGCATTTTCTCGGCGTCTTTCCACAGGATAGAGGCACAGCCCTCGGGGGTGATCACCGAATAGACCGAATGTTCCAGCATCGCCACGCGGTTGGCCGAGGCAAAAGCCACAGCACCGCCCGATCCGCCTTCGCCGATCACGATCGACACCAGCGGCACACCAATTTGCAGGCAGGCCTCGGTGGAGCGGGCAATCGCTTCGGACTGGCCGCGCTCCTCGGCGCCTTTACCGGGGTAGGCGCCGGGGGTGTCCACCAGCGTGATCACCGGCAGGCCAAATTTGTCCGCCATCTGCATCAGCCGAATCGCCTTGCGGTAGCCTTCGGGGCGGGCCATGCCAAAATTCCGCTCAATGCGGGATTTGGTGTCGCTGCCCTTTTCGTGGCCGATCACCATGACGGGCTGATCGTTGAACCGGGCCAGACCGCCCATCACCGCTAGATCATCCGCAAAGTTGCGGTCGCCTGCCAATGGTGTGAATTCTGTGAACAGCGCCGAGATGTAATCTTTGCAATGGGGCCGCTCTGGATGGCGCGCCACCTGGCATTTGCGCCAGGGGGTCAGATCTTTGTACAGATCCTCAAGCAGTTGTCCGGCTTTAAGGTCCAGCGCAGCGGCCTCAGCCTCGATGTCCATCTCTTCATTGGCCCGCGCCAAAGCGCGTAATTCTTCTGCCTTGCCTTCAATTTCGGCCAGGGGTTTTTCAAAATCCAGATACTGGGTCATATCGCCTCACACGCGCGGAATTTCCAGATATATGGCCTTACCTGCGGTCAGATGCAACTCAGCAAGATTTGTAATTCGCGCACGTGGCACATCACTGGGGACACAGGAGCAATAAACGACCATGCCAAACAGTTACGAAGACCGGATTCTGCGGGTGCTAAATTACATCCACGACAATCCCGCTGGGGATCTGTCACTGGACACCCTAGCGGATGTCGCGGCGATGTCGCGGTTTCACTGGCACCGGGTGTATCGTGCCATGACCGGCGAGACCTGTGCCCAGGCGGTGCGGCGTATCCGCTTGCATCGGGGGTCAATCTGGTTGGTGCAAAGCGATCGGACTATTGACCAGGTTGCGACGGACTGCGGCTATCTTAATACAGCCAGCTTTGCCCGGGCATTTGCCGAGGTGTTCGGGGCGCGTCCAACAGCGTTTCGTGCGGCGGGTCGTTTGCTGCCTCCTGTGTCAGACCTTAAATCAGGAGATTTCAGAATGTTCCCAGTTACTATCCGCAACGAACCTGACCGCCGTTTGGCGACCCTGCATCATGTCGGGCCCTATTACAAAATTGGCAAGGTCTTTGAGACCCTAATGGCCATCTGCGAGGCACGCAGTCTGTGGCCCAACATCAGCGGCGCTGTCGGTGTCTACTGTGACAACCCCGAGGTGATCCCCGAGGATAAGTTGAACAGCCGTGCAGGCCTTATCTGGCAGGGCGCTGACATGCCCGAGGGGCTGGAGGAATATCATCTGTCCGGCGGCAAAACCGCAGTGATGATTTACAAAGGACCTTATGCTGGTTTGGCCGACGCCTACCGGAGTTTATTTGGGGATTGGCTGCCGAAATCGGGTGAGGAACCCGCTGACATGCCCTGCTACGAACTCTCGCTCAACTCCCCTCGTGACACAGCGCCCGAGGATTTGTTGACCGAGATCTGCCTGCCCCTAAAATAACTCTTTGCCCGGCCGTCGAGGCCGGGCACTGCCCAATTCCATCAGAAAGTGCCTCGTCGCGTTATGAGGGCCAAATTACCGGATAGAGCGAGGCCACCAGCAGTGTCGCCATGGTCCAGTTGAACAGGCTCAGGCGGCGTGGGTTTGTTAAGACTCTTGCCATCTGCTGCCCGAGGACGGTCCAGGAGCTGACAGAGGGCAGGTTGACGGCGCCAAACACCAGCCCGACCAGTAGAATGGCGCTGAGGGTTTGATCCGGTGTGTAGGCACTGATTGCGGTCAGGGCCATTGCCCAGGCCTTGGGGTTTACCCACTGGAAGGCGGCGGCCTGCACAAAGGTCATCGGGCGGCTGCTTTCATCGTCGGAATTAATCGGGGCAGAATGTGCGATTTTCCATGCAAGCCATAGCAGGTAGACAACTGATCCGATCTTTAGCACCACATAGCTGATGGGGTAGGTGTCAAACACCTGCACCAATCCGGCGCCAACCAGCAGCACCATGAACACGAAGCCAAGCGCCACGCCCATCATATGGGGAATGGTGCGGCGAAAGCCGAAATTGGCCCCCGAGGCCATAAGCATGAGATTGTTGGGTCCCGGCGTGATCGACGAGACAAAGGCAAACAGCGCTAGCGCTAATAGAAGATCATATGTCATTCGGGATGTTTGCGACATTTAGGGCAAAATGTAATTGCGTTTTGCAGTGTGCACTGGCAAGTTTTGCAACTAATGGCGAAATTCGACAGTATAAACCACCGTATATTGCAAGAGCTGTCCAGCGATGGCCGTATCAGCAATCTGGAATTGGCCGACCGTGTTGGCCTGTCGCCATCGGCGTGCCTGCGTCGGGTGCAGGATCTGGAGCGGGAAGGCATCATCACCGGGTATCGCGCTGTGCTTGACCGGCAGGCGATGGGGTCCGGCTTTGTCACCTACATCGGGGTTGGCCTGGGCGAGCACACCAAAGAAGCGCAAAAAGCCTTTGAAAGGGCGATGGACGCGGCCTCCGAGGTGGTGGAGTGCCACAATATCACCGGCACTATCGAATATCTGTTGCGGGTCGAGTGTCCGGATCTGCCCAGCTATAAACGCTTTCACACCGATATTTTGGGCACCTCGCCCTATGTGACGGCGATCACCACCTACGTGGTTATGGGGTCACCCAAGGATCTGCGCGCCTGAGTGAGGCAGGCGGTGCGACCGGAGTGTTGCGCAACCCGCGCGCGCTTATGTAACGCAGAGTTTTCCTTTACCCGGCACTCTGGGCGGGATTGCAGTCACCGCCGGGTTTGACACCCCCGGCATTTGGAACAGGGCCCAGCACCCAAGGGCTTGCAGAGACAACGTTTAGCATACGGGACTGATCTCCCGTCCACCTCCGCTTTGGCGGTGCCGCCATTCTTATCGATCATCAGTGATGACCCGTAGAAACGGATATAAACGACAGGGCTAAGGCCTTGGCGCTGGTTGCGCTATTGTTGCGGCGCAAGAAGCGACTGCACTGCAATTTCTGGCGAGGCCAGCACCGGCACATCGGCCTGTATGACGGTTGCCACCCCCGCCATCGAGGCCTGGGCCAGAACAACACAGCCATAGTGGTTTTGTTTCAGTGCTGTTTCAATGTTCACGGCCAGAGCCTGATTGAAGGCGTCAACCTCGCCCGCCTCAAACAGTGGCCAATGCTGCGCCAGCAGCAGGCAGGTCAGTTGCGGGTCAGCATTGCCAAAGGCGCGCCGCAGCAAGTCTTGGGATGGCTGGGCGGTGCTGTCGAGGCAATAAACCAGCAACACCGGCCCGCCGATTTCTGCGGCCCGCTGCATCATGGGCCAGTCAATGCGGATTGCCCCGGCGGCCTCGGCCACTGGGCCGAGGGTGGTGCAGCTGCACAGAACCGGACCTTCTGCTGCCTGGATTGCCGCAGCTATCTCGGCGGCGAGCCTGTCATCAATTCCGTTTTGAGCGCGCGCCAGCCAGTCGGGCCGCACATTATGGCGCAGGTCTGCTTGTGGTGCCAACCCGTCAAAAGTGGCGCAGTGCACCTGCGCAGTATGAATAAGGGTCAGGTCGGGCATGTGGGTGGCTTCCCTTAAGAGGTGCGTGCAATCACGCACCCCGCACAGGCAAAAGTTAGTTGTTTGCAATCAGTTCTGACTGCGCGACGATAACTTCGGCTTGTTTGATGCTGGCGATATCGACCAGACGCCCCTTGTAGACCGTGGCGCCTTCGCCATTGGCCTTAGCGGCCTCCATCGCGGCGAGGATTTCGCGGGCTTCGGTGACGGCCTCGTCAGACGGCGTGAAGATCTCGTTTGCCAGCGCGATCTGTTTGGGGTGAATGGCCCATTTACCAACCATGCCCAAGGTTGCCGAACGTAACGCCTGAGCGCGGAATCCTTCGTCATCCGAGAAGTCGCCAAACGGGCCGTCTACCGGCAGCACCCCATGGGTGCGGCAGGCGGCTACGATGGCGGTCTGTGCCCAATGCCAGGGGTCGGACCAGTGTTTTTGACCCTGGTGCAGCATGTAATAGTTTTCCTGCGTGCCACCGATGCCCGTGGTCTGCATGCCCATCGAGGCGGCAAAATCCGCCGCACCCAGCGACATCGCCTGCAGGCGGGGCGACGAGGCGGCGATCTCTTCGACATGGGCAATGCCCGCAGCCGATTCGATGATCAGCTCGAATGAGATTGGTTTGCTATAGCCTTTGGCGCGCTCAATTGCGGTGACCAGTGCATCCACCGCATAGACGTCAGCGGCACATCCCACCTTGGGGATCATGATCTGGTCCAGCCTCTCGCCGGCCTGCTCCAGCACCTCGACCACGTCGCGGTACCAATAGGGCGTATCCAGCCCGTTGATACGCACGGACAGGTATTTGTTGCCCCAGTCGATGGTGTTGATGGCCTCGATCACATTGGCGCGGGCGCTGTCTTTGTCCGAGGGCGCAACCGAATCTTCGAGGTCGAGGTTGATCACATCCGCAGCCGAGGCGGCCATTTTGGGGAACAGCTTGGTGTTTGAGCCGGGGCCGAACAATTGGCAGCGATTGGGACGGGCCGGGGCGGTGGGCTGGATGCGAAAGCTCATATGCGGATCACCTGACTGGGTAAGTAAGTTGCGATTTTTTCCCTATGTGTGGTATTAAATTGCGCGACAGCGCGCAAGTCTTATTGTGCGAGTGCAGCAATGCTGACGCAGCAATGCTCGCTATTCCCGAAGTTGGCGCAAGGATCAGTGGTTTGAAATTTCTGGATCGAAGAATATTCGACAAATTTGGGAAATGACGGGATGAATGTGCGCAGGATGTGGGTCGGCAATGTCAAAATGGGACCTCTTCGCGTCAAGGCTCGCCTAAAGTCGCGCACAAAGTGAAATTCCATGGAGTGCCCCGAGATGATCGAGACCCCTTACTTGCTATTCCTGGGTGACGCACCCGATATGCTGGCGGCCAAAGTTGCCATTGGTATCAAAGACTGGCGTCCGGAGAATGCTGTTGCGCAGTTCCGCCTGCCGGGCTGTGGTGCTGATCTGGGCCTGGCCGATATGACGCTGGCCGAGGCAAAAGCAGCCGGTGCCAAGACGCTGGTGATTGGTGTGGCCAACCGCGGCGGAGTGATCTCAGCCGCTTGGAAAGAGGTGCTGATCGAGGCGCTGGAGATGGGCTATGATCTGGCCTCGGGCCTGCACAACCTGCTGCGCGATGAGGGTGATCTGGTTGCCGCGGCGCAGACCCACGGCGGCACATTGCACGACGTGCGCGTGCCAACCGTTGGCTACCCAATTGCCAATGGCGTTAAGCGGACTGGCAAGCGGTGTCTGGCGATTGGCACTGACTGTTCTGTCGGCAAGATGTATACCGCGCTGTCGATCGACGCCGAGATGCAGACGCGTGGCATGAAGTCGACCTTTCGGGCCACTGGCCAGACGGGCATTCTGATCACCGGCCATGGTGTGCCACTGGATGCGGTGATTGCTGACTTCATGGCTGGGGCGGTTGAATACCTGACCCCTGATAATGACGACGATCACTGGGATCACATCGAGGGGCAGGGCAGCCTGTTTCACGTGTCCTACTCTGGTGTGACCATGGCGCTGGTGCATGGTGGCCAGCCGGATGCGCTGATCCTGTGTCACGAACCAACACGTGAGCATATGCGTGGATTGCCGGGCTATGATCTGCCAACACTGGAGCGCCTGCGCGACACCGCACTGCCGCTGGCACAGGTCGCCAATCCGGGGTGTCAGGTCGTGGGTATTTCCGTCAACACCCAGCACCTGAGCGAAGACGAAGCCGTGACATATTTGGCTGAGGTCGAGGCGCGTATGGGTCTGCCTGCGGTCGATCCGTTCCGCCATGGTGCGGGCCGTCTGGTGGACGCGCTGGACGCGATCTGATCTAAGCTCGGCGCCGGGGGATCTGTTGGATGCCTCCGGCGGGAGTATTTTAAAAAAGATGAAGGGGATGGCATGCGGATTACAGTGACGCGGGATGTGTTCAAGCTGGCGCAGGTTTTCACAATTTCACGTGGCTCGCGCACCGAGGCCAAGGTGCTGACGGTGAAGGTTGAGCAGGGTGGACTGACCGGCTGGGGCGAATGTGTGCCCTATGCGCGTTACGATGAAACGCTGGAGTCAGTGACCGCTGAAATCGAGGGCCTGCCTGCTGAATTCACCCGTGCCGAGCTGCAATCGCTGCTGCCGGCAGGTGCGGCCCGCAATGCGGTGGATTGTGCACTGTGGGATCTGGAGGCCAAGCAGGCCGGGAAACGGGTTTGGGAGCTGGCCGGGCTGGCCGCGCCGGGACCTGAGATCACCGCCTATACCCTATCGCTGGATACGCCAGAAAAAATGCAAGCGCAGGCGGCTGAGAATGCGTTCCGTCCTTTGCTGAAGATCAAGCTGGGAACGCCGGATGATATGCCGCGGCTGGAAGCGGTGCGCGCTGGTGCGCCCGAGGCGTCGATCATCATCGATGCCAATGAGGGTTGGTCGGCCGAAGTCTATGCCGAGTTGGCGCCGCATCTGGTGCGCCTGGGGGTCGAATTGGTAGAGCAACCCCTGCCTGCTGGCGAAGACGAGGCCTTGATTGGCATGGATCGCCCGGTGCCTGTTTGCGCCGACGAGAGTTGCCATGACCGTGCAAGTCTGCCCAAATTGAAGGGCAAATATGATGTGGTGAACATCAAGCTGGACAAGACTGGCGGCTTGACCGAGGCGCTGAAATTGCGCGATGAGGCACTGGCGCAGGGGTATCAGGTGATGGTCGGTTGCATGGTTGGCTCATCCCTGGCGATGGCTCCGGCGACGTTGGTGGCACAGGGTGTCACCGTAACAGATCTTGACGGACCGCTGCTGTTGGCCGAAGACCGTGCCGAGCCATTGATTTTTGATGTCTCCGGAGTACACCCGCCGGTAGCGGATCTCTGGGGCTAAGGAGACGTACATGACCCGTACCGTATATGTAAACGGCGTATACCTGCCGGAAACCGAGGCCACGGTCTCTATCTTTGACCGTGGTTTCCTGATGGCGGATGGCGTCTATGAGGTGACATCGGTGCTGGACGGCAAGCTGATTGATTTTGAAGGCCACGCCGTGCGCCTGCAGCGGTCGCTGGACGAGCTGGAGATGCAGGCGGCCTGCTCTAAGGATGAGCTGCTGGAGATCCACCGCGAGCTGGTAAAGCGCAACGATATTGTCGAGGGTCTGGTCTATCTGCAGATCACCCGTGGATCAGATGGCGACCGTGATTTTGTGTTCCCATCGGCGGATACCAAGCCGACAATCGTGTTGTTCACCCAGAACAAGCCCAATTTGGCGGACAACCCTGCCGCCAAGAAGGGTGCAAAGATCATTTCGATCGAGGATATTCGATGGGGCCGCCGCGATATCAAGACTGTGCAGTTGCTGTACCCCTCGATGGGTAAGATGATGGCCAAGAAAGCCGGCTGTGATGACGCCTGGTTGATCGAAGATGGTCATGTCACCGAAGGCACCAGCAACAATGCCTATTTCGTCAAGGATGGCACCATTGTAACCCGTCCGCTGTCGACGGATATTTTGCATGGTATCACCCGTAAGGCGGTGCTGCGCATGGCGGCTGAGGCGCAGTTGAAGATCGAAGAGCGTCTGTTCACCATTGACGAGGCGAAGGAGGCGGACGAGGCCTTTACCACCTCGGCGAGTGCCTTTGTGATGCCGGTGGTTGAGATTGACGGCGTGCAACTGGGTGATGGTACTCCGGGGCCAATCGCCAAGCGTCTGCGCGAGATCTATCTGGACGAGAGCCGCAAAGCTGCGGTCTGATAAGTCTGGACATTGATTTTCTAGAGCCGCCCCACTGGGGCGGCTTTTTTGTGGGCGGGATCTTGCGGGTGAAGTTGCGGGGTGGTTGTTAAGTCGTGCATCAGGCTGACGCCTGTGCTTCTGTGCGGCCATGGATTTACTTGAACGTTTCATCACCCTGTGGGTTGTCATCGATCCGATTGGCACCATTCCCGTCTTTATTGCCGTAACCGCAGGCATGGCGGCGCCGGATCGACGCAAAACGGCGTTGCTGGCCACCGTGGTCAGTATTGCCGTGCTGTTGTTCTTCCTGATGTTTGGTCAGCTCTTGATTGATGCATTGGGCATTAGCCTGCTGTCGTTCCAGGTGGCAGGGGGGGTCGTATTGTTCCTGTTTGCCCTGACAATGATTTTTGGCGACTCCAAACCCGCAAGTGACAGACGATCTGTCGAGGATGAAGAACAGGCGCAAGACTCTGCGCCATCCCCTGCAATTTTCCCACTGGCAGTGCCGTCGCTGGCCTCTCCCGGTGCGATGCTGGCCATTGTCATGCTGACGGACAACGCCCAATTCGGGGTCGGTGATCAGGCAATAACTGGTGTGGTTATGGTGGCTGTCTTGGCTGTCGCGTGCCTGTTCATGGTTCTGGCTGACCCAATCATTCGGGTTATCGGCAACTCAGGCGCTGCCATTGTTAGCCGGGTTATGGGTATGATCCTTGCCTCGGTCGCGGCCGATGCTGTCTTGTCCTCGTTGCTTGAGATCGCTCGAACCGGGTCTCTCTGAACGGAGTCTGGGGGTCGTTGATAAGGGGATTTTCCAACCAGTTGGCGCAGTGTCGTCATCCCGTGAGTATTAATTTGTGAGCGCCTATTGACCGGGTGAGAGGATACCGATATGCGGCTTTCTGCAACTTTTTGCAGGATTGTGCATGGATCTGAATATTCCCGATACCCGACAGCGTGTTCTTGAGCAAAGGCTTAAGGATGGTCAGCAGATTGTGGCAACCGAAGTGGCGCTGGAATTCGCTGTTTCGGTGGACACTATTCGCCGCGATATCCTGAGCCTCGAAGCGATGGGCAGAGCGCACCGCGTTCGGGGTGGGGCTGTTCCGGTGTCGCAGTCTGTCTCTCCTTTGCACAAGCGGCTTGAGGGGCCTGAACCACATCCGGCGTTGATTTCGGCTGCATTAGAGCAGGTGGCCGATGCGACAACATTGATCCTGGATGGTGGAACAACGGTGCTGGCGCTGGCACGCAGGTTGCCGCTGCAACAGGGACGGTTGGTGGTGACGCCATCGCCATGGGTTGCGATTGCCTGTCAGGAAAATGGTTGTGCTGTCTTTTTACTGGGCGGAGCGCTCAGCGCTTCGGGCGGGGTGAGCGTCGGGGATTTTGCGCTGGAGCGGATGGCCGGGATATCAGCCGATGTGGCGGTTTTAGGAGCCTGTGGGCTGGATGTGGACTTTGGGCTTAGCTCGGATGATTTTGGTGAGAGCAATTTGAAAAAAGCTATGCATGGTGCCGCAAGGCAGACAGTGGTTCTGACGGACAGCGACAAGATTGGCCGGCGAGCGCCGCATCATACACTTGGGTTGGCAAAAATTGATCAGGTGATCACGGATGCCAAGACGGATCAGGTTGCTGACCTGATGGCAGCAGGGGTGAGTGTTATCCATGCCTGATACCCGGACTTTTTGGCGGGTCGTCTCCGCAATGTTCATCCTGAATGGCGCATTGTTTGGGATCTGGGCGTCCCGCATTCCTGCGGTGGCGACCCGTTTCGACCTAAGCCCCGGTGTTCTGGGTGGGTTGTTGTTGCTGATGGCGGCCGGGGCGATTGCATCATTTCCCATCGCGGGTCGATTGTCGGACAAAATCGGGGCTGCCAAAGTCACGCGGCGGATGGCTTTTGCCTATGTCGGAACCCTGTTTCTGATCGCTTTCGCCCCCACGTATCTAACGTTTTGTGTTGCTCTGTTTCTGTTTGGGGCCACTCAGGCCGGCCTGGATGTGGCAATGAACGTCTGGGCCGCCGAGGCAGAGCGGCATATCGGGCGACCCATGATGTCGTCCTTTCATGCGATGTTCAGCCTTGGCGCGGGCCTGGGGGCTGCGTCCGGGTTCGTGGCCGAGACTTACGGGGTTGGCATAACCCCTCACTTTGTCATTGCGGGTGCAGGGATCGCCGCCATCACCCTGTTCGCCGCCAGGGGAAACTGGATCTCGGATATTCAGGATACGGGTCCGGCGGGTCCGGTTTTTCGACTGCCCAAAGGGCCATTGTTTGTGGTTGGCTTCATCGCATTCTGTGCGTCGCTGGGCGAGGGCGGCATGGCGGACTGGAGCGCTATTTTCCTGGTGCATTCCTCTGGCGCAACCGAGGCGCAGGCGGCGCTGGGCTATACCGTGTTTTCCATTGCGATGGTGGTGATGCGCCTGTTGGGGGACGCTATCACCCTGCGACTGGGGCCAGTTGGGGCCGCGCGGCTGGCCGGATCGGTCGCGACTGTTGGGGTGCTCTGCGCCGTTGGATTCGGCACTTTCGGCATGTCGCTGGTGGGCTTTTTCCTGATGGGGATTGGCTATGCGATGATCATGCCGCTGGCCCTGAGCCGGGCTGCAAACGATCCGCATACCTCGCCGGGGACGGCGCTCGCGGCGGTCTCTACCCTTGGCTATGGCGGCTTGTTGCTGGGACCGCCGATCATTGGGTTCCTGTCCGAGGCGACCTCGGTTCGGGTGGCATTTACGTTATTGGCGGTTTTGGCTGCACTGATCGTGGTGTTAAGCCGGTCGATCTCAAAACAGGACATCTGAAGAGAAATCCGCGCCCTGACCGCTGTGCCAACCGATTGGCAGAGGTCAGGGGGCAGGTGGTTCAGCTTGGCGATCAGGCCTTGTCGGCGACGTTTTCTTTGAACGCGACGTCAAACTCGGCTTGTTTTTGTGGGCTGGCGTCGGTTTGAAAATTAGTCTTCCACTCGTCCATGGTCATGCCATAGAAAATCTCGCGGGCCTGGGTTTTGTCCATGTCGATGCCGCGCTCATTTGCGGCTTCCTGGTACCAGCGTGACAGGCAGTTGCGGCAAAAGCCGGCCAGGTTCATCATGTCGATGTTCTGCGCGTCGGTGCGGTCTTCCATCAGGTGTTTTTGCAGGCGGCGGAATGCGGCGGCCTGGAGTTCGATCTCGGTCTGCGAATCCATTGATGCGCTCCTTTTAGGGTCGATAGGTTTGTCAGACTAAGTAGCAACTGGACACAGGCCGTACAATGCGGCGGGATTACATCAGTTTCAGGGCGACGTAAGGGGTGATGCAAAAGACGAGGGTCACGATTTTTAAATTGGCGAGGTAGTGGAAATAGGCCTTTTTCACATCTGCGGATTCCATCCCCAGCATATTGGCGTGGAGGGCCGCGAATTTCTCGCGGCCGGCCAGTAGGGCAATGGTGGTGACCATGAGTAGGCCAAGGTTCAGAACAGTCATCCAACCGAAGAATGCGGTCATAGTAACAAGGGTCATAGCGCCATTCCTTTTTGAATATTTCCAGTATTTCCTTCATTACAAATATGGGAAGTGAAGGTAGTTTTCACAACGCTGTGAGGACGAAAATGCTCATGTTGACGCCCCGTTATGCTGCATCAAAGACCTGATGCAGCCAAAGCACGGGGGAGGGCCTGGGCCAATCGTTCAGCCCAGATCAGCTGACCCTGACGATCCGCGATCAGATCGTTGCGCAGCTCGACCAGGGTGTTGGGCCGACCATGGGCCGAGGCATGGGTGTCGATTGCATCGCCCGGCAGATAGCCGATGTAGGGCTCGTTGACGCCGACAGGGGCCTGGGTATGGGGTTTTAGATGGTCAACCACATGCGGCGAAAACTGCTCGCCGTTGGGGAACAGGATGCCGATTTCCCAGGGACGTTGCGGGCGGCCGCGCAGTTGGGGCGTGAAAGAATGCATCGAAATGATCACCACGTTGTCGCGTGCAGCCATCGCTTTCAGCGCGGCGTGGTAGGGGCGATAGCAGTGCTGTAGCCGGTGTTCCCGTTGATCCGCGTCGGCATGACGGTTGCCGGGGATAATGGTGCCATCATACAGTTTCATCAGCAATGTGGGGTCGTCGTCACCCCGGTTGGGATCAATCACCAATCGTGAAAAGTTTGAGGCGATCACCGGCGCATCCAGCATCTCACCCAGATGCTTGGACACTTCGTAGGCACCGACATCATAAGCGATGTGGCGTTCCATATCTTCACGTGGAAGGCCAAGATCGCCACCATTGACAAAAGGGGGCACAACATTGGTGGCGTGATCGCAGGTGATGAGCCAGCGAGAGGGGCGGTCTTCACCATGAATGAAATAGGGTGTATATGTCATTTGCCTGTCTTCCCTTTTTGCCGCATCTATAGGGGAGTTGCAGCAAAAGTGAAATTGCGCAATAAGCTCCCGAACGCACTGTTTGCGATAACATCTTAGAAACTCCGAAGGAGCCGCCCCTATGAGACGCCAGCGCAATGTAAAGATTGTAGCCACCCTGGGGCCCGCATCGGAGACCTACGAGACCATCAAGGCACTGCACGAAGCAGGGGCTGATGTGTTCCGTCTGAATATGTCACACGGCAGTCACGAAGAGATTGCTGTGAAGCATGGCATTATCCGGCGGGTTGAGAAAGAACTGGACAGCCCAATTTGCATTCTGGCGGATCTGCAAGGTCCAAAGCTGCGCGTTGGCGTCTTTGCCAATGGCTCGGAAGAGCTGGAAATTGGCGCCAAGTTCCGCATGGATCTGGATAAAGCCGAAGGGGATGTGGACCGGGTTTGCCTGCCTCACCCCGAGATTTTCCAAGCCCTCGAAGTTGGCGCGCACCTGTTGGTCAATGATGGTAAGATCCGTTTGGTTGTTGACGCCTGTGGCGATGATTTCGCCGAGTGTACGGTTGAGATCGGCGGCACGATTTCAAACCGCAAAGGCGTGAATGTTCCGGATGTTGAACTGCCACTGGCAGCACTGTCTGAAAAGGATCTAAAGGATCTGGAATTCGTCTGTAACCTGGGCGTGGACTGGCTGGCACTGTCCTTTGTGCAGCGTGCCAAGGATGTGTTCGAAGCCCGCGCGCTGGCCAATGGCCGTGCGGCGATCCTTAGCAAGATTGAAAAGCCTTCGGCCGTTGAGAAATTTGCCGAGATCTTGGATGCCTCGGATGGTATCATGGTTGCCCGCGGTGATCTGGGAGTGGAGCTGCCGGTGTCTGCAGTGCCGCCGATCCAGAAGCGTTTGGTGCGTAAATGCCGTGCAGCCGCCAAGCCGGTGATCGTGGCCACTCAGATGCTGGAAAGCATGATTGAAAGCCCGATGCCCACCCGTGCCGAGGTTTCGGATGTGGCGACAGCGATCTATGAAGGGGCCGATGCGGTCATGCTCAGCGCGGAATCTGCCGCTGGCGATTATCCAAACGAAGCTGTGCAAACGATGAACGATGTTGCCGTCGAAGTAGAGGCGGATCCGACCTACGCCGAGATCATCGCGGCCTCGCGCAAGGCCAAGGGTCACACGATTGCCGACGGTATTGTCGCTGCGGCCCGCGAGATTGCCGAAAAGACCGATATCAAGGCGATCTGTTGTTTCACCCAGAGCGGCACCACGGCGCTGTTGACCGCGCGCGAACGCCCAGGTGTGCCAATCCTGGCGATGACCACGGTTCCGGGGACAGCCCGCCGTCTGGCGCTGAGCTGGGGCTGCAACTGCGTAATGACACCCGAAGTTGACCGGTTCAAAGGCGCTGTCGTCAATGCCGCACGGGCCGCACGGGCCGGTGGTTTTGCGGTGGAAACGGATCAGATTGTTATCACGGCTGGTGTGCCATTCAACGTACCCGGTACAACGAACATTCTGCGGGTTGCCCCCTGCGATGAACGTTTGATTTATAGCACCGACCCGGAATAAGCTGAGCCTCATGTTGATGAGGTGAACCATTATGGATACTGATTTAGCCCTGATACTCGGCTTGGTGATCGGCGGGTTTTCTATCCCGTCGTTATTATCCGCGATGAGCGACCGAAGACCGCCTCGGGCTTCGGCGCTGACCATCCTGATTGCCTTTGGGTTGTTGCTCTATGCGATGACCGCCAAACCCGGTGGCTATCAGATGAATCAGATCCCGGATGTGTTTTTCTCGGTTCTGGGACGTTATTTATAAGAATCATCTTGCCCTTAGGGCTGTGCTTTCGTAAAGGGCAGTTCTTATCGCGCGACCGGCCGGAAGTGGCATGCCGTGTTGTGTGAAAACCGAACCCGAACCATAGGAGCCGGAAATGCCCAAAATGAAGACAAAATCGAGCGCTAAGAAGCGCTTTAAGGTCAGTGCGACCGGTAAAGTGATCGCAAGCCAGGCTGGTAAACAGCACGGCATGATCAAACGCACCAAGAAATTCATCCGTAATGCGCGCGGCACAACCGCTCTCTCAGCCCCCGATGCGAAAATCATCAAGGGCTTCATGCCCTACGACCGTTAAGAGGAGCACGTAATATGTCCCGCGTAAAAGGTGGTGTTAAAACCCACGCCCGTCACCGCAAAATCGTCAAGGCAGCCAAAGGTTACTACGGCCGTCGTAAAAGTGTCTTCAAGGTAGCTACGCAGGCTGTCGACAAGGCCAACCAGTACGCGACTCGCGACCGGAAGAATCGTAAGCGGAATTTCCGCGCTCTGTGGATCCAGCGTATCAACGCTGCTGTTCGCAGCCACGACGAAGCCCTGACATACAGCCGTTTCATCAACGGTCTGAACCTGGCCGGTATCGAAGTTGACCGTAAGGTTCTGGCTGATCTGGCCGTACACGAGCCCGAAGCATTTGGTGCCATCGTGCGCCAGGCACAGTCTGCTCTGGCCGCTTAAGCGACCGCTGCACACTGACAGATTTAAGGCCGCTCCATCTGGGGCGGCCTTTTTCGTTTTGCGGCGGTGAGGCGATAAACGACGCCTCGGTTATTCGGGTTGCGACAGAATTTTGCGCGTCACTGCGACGATGAGCAAGGCACCGGCCGGCCACAGCACCCACAGATAACCACTCCAGCTAAAGATATTCACCAATGTGAGGGCGGCAATAGTCACCACTGCGCGCGCGGGTACAAGGGCGCTGATCTGGCGTGGGATCACATTGTCGGCCATGCTAAAGGCAGCGATTGATGCGGCCGCCAGAATCGGCCAATGCGCCCAGATGCCACCGCCGCTGACCAGATTAACAAGGACAAGCGCGCCGCTTATCAGGGCGGCAAGCATCACACTGCGTGGATAGGTTGGCTGGGGCGGGGTAGGGCTGTTAGCGGGTTTCTGAGACGTTGGTTTGAAGAACCGTGAAAGTGGTTCGGGATAAACGCGACCCGCAGAGCCTGATCTGGACATTGAGATGCGGTAAATCGGGATGTCATCCGGTAAATCACGGGGACGTTTCTCGCCGAGATACTCAAATCCGATTGTCAGTTTGCTGTGCACCTGATCGTAGACCTGCTGCGAGATCAAAACGCCACCGGGTTCTGCCATGCTTTGCAATCTGGCGGCAAGGTTCACGCCCTCGCCGATCAGGTCCTCTCCATCGACGATCACGTCCCCCAAATGCACGCCAATCCGAAACTTCAACTCGCTCTCTTGAGAGCCGAGCTCATTTTGTACCTCAATCGCGCATTGGGCGGCTTCGACGGTTGAGGGGAAGTCGGCGATCAACCCGTCGCCGGCGGTGTTTGCAATGCGGCCCCCATGGCGGGTGATCAACTTGCCAAAGACATCACGGGCAGCGTGCAAGGCCGCATATGTGCCCTCTTCGTCGGCGTCCATTGCCCGGCTAAAGCCCGCAGCATCGGCGGCCAGAATAGTCGTGAGCTTACGCGTGACTTTCTTAGACATGATATGACATTTTACTCGCTGCTATGCGGTCCGCAAGAATGAGCGGTCCGGGGAAGGCTGGAACCAAGAACGGTCATAGTTAATGGTAATCAGTGATTCAGGGTTTTGTGCAATTATTACGATAATACTATACGTTTTTAAGGGTCAAGAAAGACCGGGCCTGTGGGATAACACGACGATACAATCGGTGTAAAATGACGAATGATTTCTGGGCTCGCGCTCCACAGACTTGGCCAAATGTCCAACTGACCGAACGGGCGGGTAGTCTTGTTGCGCCGCAGTCAGGGCAGGTCGGACAATGATGGATGTTTTTCTGTCCGAGGTCAGGTACTTGGCTGCTGCTGCCGACGATTTTGTCGAAATTGTTGTAGCGGCAGGCACCGATGTGTCAAATATCCAGGTGGTCGTGTACAATGAGTTCGGCACCGTAGAAGGGCAGGCCTCTCTCGGCGTCCCTGTTGCTACGATGAATGGCTATGATGTTTACGTGCTTACTGACGTGGACATGCCTGGCAGCGGCGGAGTTTACAAAACGGATTCGGTTGCGTTGGTCGATGACGGTGTTGTCACGCAGTTCATAGGGCTTGAAGGAGGGGCAACACTTGCAACCGAAGGACCGGCGGCAGGTTTGACGAGTGATCCGGTGCCTTCGATCAACAATGATGGAACGCTTTCTGTCAAATCCTATGATGGTACCAATTTCATAACCGAGGCGCGCGACGAAGGTGTGTTTACCCCCCCGTGTTTTGCGCCGGGTACGCTCATTGAAACCAAAATGGGCCCGCGCGCCGTTGAGACCTTGATGCCCGGTGACAAGGTGTGCGTACGAGGCGGGCCGCCCGAGCCGATCTTGTGGGTTACCAGCCGCACCCTCCGGCTTGGTCCCAAGACGCTTCATCATGGGCCTATTGAAATCAAATGTGGGGCACTGGGGCAGGGCCTGCCCGAGCGGGACTTGGTCGTTTCTCCGCAGCACCGTATTTTGCTGGGTGGCCACGGTGTTGAACAGCAATATGATGTAGCCGAAGTATTAGGCATGGCTAAGGGGCTATTGCCTATGGGCGGTGTGCGCCGAATGAAAGGCAAGGCACAGATTACCTATCATACGTTGATGTTAGCCCGTCACCGCGTGATATTTGCCGAGGGCCTGCCGGTTGAGAGTTTCTATCCCGGGCTGTATATTCTGCGTGGCTTCCCCGCGTCGGTGCAGGCGAAGATTACAACACTGGTGCCCACCTTGGCCACGAACCCTGGGCAGGGTTATGGGCCTCATGCAGCGCCCGTGTTGCGCAGGGCCGGGGTCGAGCAACTGGTCAAGTTCGGCCAAGCCCAGACACCTGCCTGTGGCCAAGACAGGGTTGTCCCGGTGCAGCAGGCCGGGCCGGATACTTTTGAAGCGTTCGTTGCGTAAGTTAGCCGCTGATAATGATCCACCGCCACGGTGGACTGGACCGGTCATCTGAAGTTATGAAAAAATCGCATATTGGGCGCGCTGGCCTTGTCGATATGCACATAAAGCCTTTTCACGAATGCTTTTTTGCGAAGGGGAATACGCATGACTGCTACTTCCCAATTCTACCACATGCGGGGTTTGGCGTATTCTGCATAGCCACTGTCATAGGCCGCAGCCTCAAAATCGGATTTTTGTTCCTTGATGAACTGTCCGGCCGATGGCACCTGATCGCTTTCGTCTTCGCCATTCCACAGTTTGGACCGCAAGATCGCCTTGGCGCACTGGAAATACATTTCAGTGATGGTGATCACGGTGACAGTGGCAGGCAGAATATTATTGCGTTCAAAATGGGCGCGGCAGGGTTGATCTGCTGTAAGGATGGCGGTGCCATTGATACGCACCACATTGTTACAGCCGGGCACCAGAAACATCAGGCTGACCCGGTTGTCGCGCACGATGTTGCGCAGGCAGTCGATGCGGTTATTACCGCGCCAGTCAGGCAGCCACAGGGTGTGGTCATCGGCGATATGGACCACCGGGCCATCGTCACCGCGCGGGCTGGCATCGGTGCCTTCAGGGCCGACTGTAGACAGGACTGTAAATCGTGAGGCGCTGATCCATTGGCGATACAGCGGCGTCATTGTCTGTACCACCTTGGTCAATGAGGCTGGAACCGCGGCGTTGTAATGGGTTTCCAAAGTTTCGATATCTGTGATCGGCGTCATGAATGGCCCTCCTGCCTGCATCGTCGGCTGTTCATATAGGCGCAACCTGACCGTGTTTCTCAGCAAGGGCAAGCCGCTTGACCACTCAGGGGGCGCATATCGGGCACAGTGCCAGACAGAGCGTTCCGGGATACTTGCTTTCACCGGCGGCTGTGATAGCAGGGCCTAAGCGAAATTCAGGGGACCGTCATGGACGATCTTAAGTCAAAATATCTAAGCCAAATTGCCGATGCCGCCGATGAGAACGCGCTAGAGACCATTCGGGTCGCTGCCGTGGGCAAAAAGGGCGAAGTGGCGCTGAAGATGCGTGAGCTGGGCAAGATGACGCCCGAGGAGCGCCAAGTGGCCGGTCCGGCGCTGAACGCGCTGAAGAACGAGATCAACTCGGCGCTGGCAGCCAAAAAAGCAGGTCTGGCCGATGCCGCGCTGGACGAACGTCTGCGCACCGAGTGGCTGGATGTCACCCTGCCAACCCGCGCCCGTCGCGTGGGCACGTTGCACCCGGTTAGTCAGGCCCAGGAAGAGCTGACGGCGATCTTTGCCGAGCTGGGTTTTTCCGTTGCCGAAGGGCCGCGCATTGATACCGACTGGTATAATTTTGACGCGCTGAACATCCCCGGCCACCACCCCGCACGGGCCGAAATGGACACGTTTTATATGCACCGTGCCGAGGGTGACGACCGCCCACCGCACGTGCTGCGGACCCATACCAGCCCCGTACAGATCCGCTCGATGGAGAAGATGGGCGCGCCGCTGCGTATCATCTGTCCGGGTGGCGTGTATCGCGCCGACTATGACCAGACCCACACGCCGATGTTCCACCAGGTCGAAGGTCTGGCGCTGGACACCGACATTTCGATGGCGAACCTGAAATGGACGCTTGAGGAATTTGTGAAGTCGTTCTTTGAGGTCGACGACGTCGAGCTGCGCTTCCGCGCGTCGCATTTCCCCTTCACCGAGCCATCGGCAGAGGTGGATATTCGCTGCAGCTGGAAAGACGGCACGCTGAAAATCGGCGAAGGCGACGACTGGATGGAGATCCTGGGCTCCGGCATGGTGCACCCCAAGGTGATCGCCGCCGGTGGTATCGACCCGGATGTCTATCAGGGCTTTGCGTTCGGCATCGGCATCGACCGTCTGGCGATGCTGAAATACGGTATCCCCGATCTGCGTGCGTTCTTTGACAGCGACCTGCGCTGGCTGCGCCACTACGGCTTCCAGTGTCTGGACATGCCTAGTTTGCACGGTGGTTTGAGCCGCTAACTCATACGTTTTTGGGCATCAGCCCCGCCTCGCGCCCGTCTGTAAAAGGCGGGCGTTTTGCGTTTCATGTTACTGGTTCTGTTTCGCCCGGTGGCACACCGGGCTGCGCCTGACCTTCCCGTCAAACCAGAGGTTTGCCTCCGGCAAAACGGAGAAGGCGCTTTGCACCTCCCCAAGGTCAGGCGCGGCCCTCAGCATTAGGTGCGATTGCGTCTACTCTGCATTCGATGTACCGCTCTCTTCAGAAATGTATTTGATTTGAGGAGTTTAGTGAATGACGGTCCATGATCATGGTTATCCCGATTATTGCAGGGGTCGCTATTTTTGCGACTTACACGGCGGATTTTGCGACGGGGCGGACGACTATACTCCTTTTTGTCCACTCTGTGGACAGGATGATGTTCAACAGCGCCCATGGCGTAAAAACCGGGTTGATCGTCTCTTACATTTGGTAAACGGACTTCAAAAACGGTCAGCAAGAAATGCTTCCTTGATTTCTCTGCTTGGTGGCGGCTTGGGCGCATTGAGCCTAATTTCAAATCTTGCGGACAAGCCGGAAACCAATGGTTTGAGTTTCTTTTCCATTTCGCCGGGCTTTATTCAATTTGGATTGTCCTGCCTTGTATTAAGTGTCGGGCTATATTCACTGTCCATGTCTCAACTGAAAATAGTGTCCTCGGGTGAGCTGATTGATAAATCAGAGGAGGACTGGTGTTCATACATAGAAAATGAATTGGGGAAACTGCAAAAGTGGCATGTTTGGGCCTCAAAGTCTTTTGCGGTAAGCGTAGTAACTTTTTTTGCAGCATTCGCGTATCCGTTGATAGAGCAGTTTTGTGCGGCCGCCTTGTAACACTAAGTCATAGTAGTATGCCCGGTCGCCAGACCGGGCAGCGCCCGAATAAGGCTCCGCCTGTTCGAACCTGAAATGACCCCCCGGATCATTTCCAAGACGGATCTCACTCCCAACGAGAGGGCGCTTTGCACCCACCCAGGGTCAGGCGCTGCCCTTATCGTTAGTTGGATGAGCTTTTAAGCCGCACTCCCCGCTATCCTTGCCCCGTACCGCGACCAAGTCTTGCACCCCGGGCCAATCTTTGCCATTGCCTGCGGGTAACACGTATGGCTTGCCAAGGGATCCTTGACCGATGAAATTCACTCTTTCCTGGCTGAAAGATCACCTCGACACTGACGCATCAGTGGACGAAATCGCCGAGACTCTGACCGATCTGGGTCTGGAAGTCGAAGAGATCAGCAACCCAGGCGAACGGCTCAAGGATTTCACCCTGGGCTATGTCAAACACGCCGAGAAACATCCCGATGCTGACAAGCTGCGGGTCTGTAAGGTCGATACCGATGAGGGCGAGATGCAGATCATCTGTGGCGCGCCCAATGCCCGTGAAGGCATTACCGTGGTGGTCTGCAAGCCGGGCATGTATATTCCGGGTCTGGATATCACCATCGGCGTTGGTAAAATCCGTGGTGTCGAAAGCTATGGCATGATGGCGTCCGAGCGTGAGCTGGAGCTGTCGGAAGAGCACGACGGCATCATCGAGCTGCCCTCGGGCGAAGTGGGTGACAAGTTCATCGACTGGCTGGCCAAAAATGACCCCTCCAAGGTGGATACGGTGATCGAGATCGCGATTACGCCGAACCGCCCGGATGCGCTGGGCGTTTACGGTATCGCCCGTGATTTGGCCGCCCGTGGTTTGGGAAAGCTGAAGACACAGGATTTCACTCCGGTCGAGGGCAGCTTTGCCAGCCCGATCAATGTGGGAATCGACGAAGATACGCTGGACGGTTGTCCGCTGTTCACTGGTCGGTTGATCAAAGGTGTGCAGAATGGCCCCAGCCCGCAATGGCTGCAGGATCGTCTGACTGCAATTGGGTTGCGTCCGATTTCCAAGCTGGTGGATATCACCAACTTCTTTACCTACGACCAGAACCGTCCGCTGCATGTGTTTGACGCAGCCAAGGTGCAGGGTGACCTGCGGGTGCACCGCGCCAAGGGTGGCGAAGTGCTGATGGCGCTGGACGACAAGGAATACACGCTGGTCCCTGGTCAGATGGTGATTTCTGATGACAAAGGTCCCGAAAGC
The DNA here is from genome assembly GCF_004006175.1 of Parasedimentitalea marina. Classification (GTDB taxonomy): domain Bacteria; phylum Pseudomonadota; class Alphaproteobacteria; order Rhodobacterales; family Rhodobacteraceae; genus Parasedimentitalea; species Parasedimentitalea marina. The sequence continues at coordinate 3,768,785 of NZ_CP033219.1, read as the reverse complement.
ATCGCCGGTATCATGGGGGGCCTGGACACCGGCTGTACCGAGGACACCGTTGATGTGTTCCTGGAAAGCGCGTTCTGGGATCATATCCAGATTGCCCTAGCCGGGCGGGCGCTGAAGATCAACTCGGATGCGCGCTATCGGTTTGAGCGTGGCGTCGACCCTGAATTCACCCTCGAGGGGCTGGAACTGGCGACACAGATGATCCTGGATCTCTGCGGTGGTGAGGCTTCGGAGGTGGTGATTGCCGGGCAGGTGCCGAACCATGCTCGTGCCTATAAGCTGGACGCCGCACGGGTTCAGTCGCTGGTCGGGATGGATATCCCCGAGGCCGAGCAACGCCAGACATTGACCCATCTGGGCTTTCGCCTTGAAGGCAATCAGGCCCATGTCCCCAGCTGGCGTCCCGACGTTCAGGGAGAGGCGGATCTGGTCGAAGAAGTCGCCCGAATTGCCTCGCTGACCAAATTGCAGGGCAAGCCGTTGAAGCGGCTGACCGACGGTATTCCCAAGCCGGTGATGACGCCGCAGCAGCGTCGCCAGCAGATGGCGCGCCGGACCTGTGCTGCGCTGGGCTATAACGAGGTCGTTAGCTACACCTTTATTGACCAACCGTCGGCGGCGCTGTTTGGCGGTGGCACCGATGCCACCATGCTGGCCAATCCAATCTCATCCGAGATGTCGCACTTGCGCCCGGCGCTGCTGCCGGGTCTGTTGCAGGCGGCGGCGCGCAATCAGGCGCGTGGCTATATGGACCTGGCCTTGTTCGAGGTTGGTCCTGCGTTCCACGGCGGAGAGCCGGGTGAGCAGCACAATCTGATTACCGGTCTGCTGGTGGGGCGCAATGGTCCCAAGGACGTGCACGGCGCATCGCGGTCTGTGGATGTGTTCGACGCCAAAGCTGATATCGAGGCGGTGCTGGCTGCGATCGGCGCGCCTGCCAAGGTGCAGGTTCTGCGCGGCGCGCAGGGCTGGTGGCATCCGGGGCGTCACGGCAAGATCTGTCTGGGACCGAAAAAGGTCATGGGTGTCTTTGGCGAGTTGCATCCAAAAGTGCTGTCAGAGATGGGCATCAAGGGCGCTGCGATGGCGTTCTCCATCTGGCCCGACGAGATTCCGATGCCGCGCAAATCCGGTGCTTCACGTGGTGCGTTGAAGCAGAGCGACTTGCAGGCGGTCGAGCGTGACTTTGCCTTTGTGGTGGATGACAGCGTCGAAGCGCTGGCGCTGGTCAACGCGGCAAGCGGTGCTGACAAGGCGCTGATCGCGGATGTGCGCATCTTTGACGAATTCATTGGTGGTTCGCTGGGGGAGGGTAAGAAATCCCTGGCCATTACCGTGCGCCTGCAGCCGATGGATAAAACGCTGAAGGAAAAGGACATCGAGGCGGTCAGCGATAAGATCGTTGCCAAGGTGACCAAAGCTACCGGCGGCACGCTGCGCGGTTGATTGGCGACACAGTAATATTCTGAAAACGCGCTCCTGTTTGGGGCGCGTTTTTCTTTTGGTACGCTGAATCAAAGCCCCCAGACCCCGAACGACCAACCTGATTATCTACCAAATCCGGTATCTGTTACGTGACCGGACGTGGTGGACGAATTGTCCGGGCTGGTGGATACTGTGATCTGTTGCGTCACTTGATCCCACGTTGTTCAGGTGGCGCGCAGTTCACAGATTTCCGGCCGGGTGCCGACAGCAAGGATACGGTCCTGCGAGCAGCGGCCGACCAGCCTGATAAAATAAAGGGTTAAACAAATGACTTTGAAGGTTTATCTTTCGGGAGAGATCCACACCGACTGGCGCGAACAGATCACGCAGGGCGCTGCGTCTTTGGATGTGTCGTTCAACAGCCCGATAACCCATCACGAATCCAGTGACGATTGCGGCGTGCGCATTCTGGGCGCCGAGAGCGATAAATACTGGCATGACCACAAGGGCGCGATGGTGAATGCAATCCGCACCCGTAAGGGCATTACGGATGCAGATGTCGTGGTGGTGCGTTTTGGTGACAAGTATAAGCAGTGGAACGCCGCTTTTGATGCCGGCTTTGCGGCGGCGCTTGGCAAGTCGTTGATCGTGTTGCACGGCCCCGAGCATCAGCATCCGCTGAAAGAAGTCGATGCCGCCGCCTTGGCTGTGGCCGAGGAGCCGTCGCAGGTGGTTGAAATACTGCGTTATGTTCTGAACGGCGATCTGCCGGGATGATCCCTCCGGTTCTGAAAACAGACCGTTTGATCCTGCGCCCGCACCGGGTGCAGGATTTTGACGACGTGACCGCGATGTGGGCGGACCCTGAGGTGGTACGCCACATCTCGGGAACGCCATCGTCACGCTCTGATTCCTGGGGACGTTTGCTGCGTTATATTGGCCATTGGCAGGCTTTGGGATTTGGCTATTGGGTGGTCGAGTCGCGCGGGGATGGCCAGTTTCTGGGCGAGGTGGGATTTGCGGATTACCAACGTGATATCACGCCTAGCCTGGGTGGCGTGCCCGAGGCCGGTTGGGTATTGTCGTCCGCCGCACATGGGCAGGGATATGCCAGCGAGGCGGTGCAGCGCATGCACCAATGGGCAGATGAAGAGACAGACTGGCGTGAAACAGTTTGCATATTTGATCCAAAGCACACCGTTTCACAGCGTGTTGCCACCAAGGTAGGGTACAAAGTCAGCGGAGAGGCGTTGTTTATGGAGCAGCCAACGTTGGTAATGCGGCGTCCTGGGGGAATTGTTGATCCTGTTTTTACGCCGGGGGCAACCGTTCGTTAACTGGGATACGGATATTCTGAGCTCTGTACTAATATCTGTGCCACATCCAGTGACACAGGTTTCACCAAACACAGAGCCGTATTCATTATGCAAAACCGCCGCGCCCCAGTTTCTGCAATTACCCCAGCCAAAGAAGACACTGGTCTATACAAAAAAGGTGTTGTGCAGTTTGATATGGAACTGGTGCCACATAAAGCCCGTTCCAGTCGTGGTGATTTGGTGATTAAGGGTTTTTTCCAGAGTGAAACCCAAGTTGATGTCATTTTTGCGGGTCGCCGGGCGACGGAAACTGCGCCGCTTGAATTGTGTTTGGAGCGGGTCTTCTCGACGTCTGTCCGTATGGCGCGGAGAAATCAAACACAGATCAATATCGACAGCATCCGGTTTCCGGTCCGTGTTGAGGGATCGTGGCGACCACATTTCCTGCGCGATATGTCTGGTTGGGAAACCCGGAGCTACCAGTTTCTGGTGGCACAATGGTCCTTTACGGACGAGACCGGAACTCAGGTAGAGTTCGGCGAGCTTCCTGTCCAATAATACCAACAGTAGCGGAGCAATCGGGGCCGCTGAAATGGCCATAGCTTGATGCTCTACCTTTTTGCTGGTGGATTGCCCAAAAAGTATGGCGCCCCGCCAATGGCAGGGCACCGGATTTATTTCGAGAGGGTTGGTTATGCCTCGCGTTTGATTTCCACCTGGTGCGGATAGGGAATTGAAATGCCATTGGTGTCAAAGGCTTCTTTAACCGCTTGGGTCATAGCAAATTTCAGCTCCCAGTAATCCGCGGCGTTGCACCAGATCCGTGTTGTCAGATCGACCGAACTGTCGCCCAAGTTGGTCACCCGAACCCAAGGCTCGGGATCTTTCAAAACGCGGGTGTCGGCGTTGGCCAGTTGCAAAATGATGTCCTTGGCTTTGTTGGCATCATCCCCATAGTCGATACCAAATACCAGATCGACGCGGCGGGTCTCGTGGTGCGAGAAGTTGGTGATCACTGCGCCCCAGGCCTGACCGTTGGGCACGATGATCTGAACATTGTCGGGGGTGACAAGCTCGGTGATGAACAGGTTCAGATCTTTGACCGTGCCAGAGGTGCCGCCAATGTCAACGTATTGGCCCAGTTTGTAGGGGCGGAACAACACAAGCATAAATCCGGCAGCCAAATCGCTGAGCGTGCCCTGAAGTGCCAGACCAATGGCCAGCGTGGCGGCGCCCATCATGGCGACCAGGCTGGTGGCCTGGATCCCGAAGATGCCCAAAACCGCGACCAGAACAACAAGGATCAGGGCCCAGCGGATTATGCTGGCGACAAAATTCCCCAGTGTAGGATCAATTTCCGGGGTGGCATTGACGCGTTTGCGAATTGTCCGGCCGACCATGCCAGCAGCTATCCAACCAAGTACCAAAACCGCCAGGGCCTTGATGCCGTTCAGGGCCACTGGCCAATAGGCAAATCCCTGTTCAACAATTTGTTCCATCAAATTCTCTCCATTTTCCAATTTGAGGCGTTCTAACGCAAAAATGCCCGCAAAGTGCAGACTTTTCTTGGAAAAGATCAGTTTTTCTTACTTGCGCAAGGCGATCCGGACCCATCAATGACGCGGGCCCGGACCGGGTTCTTTTTACTGTTTGACCGCAACGCTGGGTGAAACAACGTCCATTCCCAAGGCCTTGCCCACAGCGTAATAGGTCAACTGGCCGGCGTGGACATTCAACCCGTTCAGCAGGTGCGGATCATCTATGCAGGCCTGACGCCAGCCCTTGCTGGCCAGCGCCAGCATGAAGGGCATCGTAGCATTGCCCAATGCGATGGTCGAGGTGCGGGCTACGGCGCCGGGCATGTTGGCGACACAGTAGTGCATGATGCCATCCACGTCGTAGATCGGATCACCATGGGTGGTGGCCTTCGATGTCTCAAAGCAGCCGCCCTGGTCAATGGCAACGTCAACGATGGCTGCACCGGGCTTCATCTCGGACAGTTGCGCGCGGGTGATCAGTTTTGGCGCGGCGGCGCCGGGGATCAGCACGGCCCCAATAACCAAGTCGGCCTGACGCACCAGATCCAGGGTGGCACCAGCGGTGGAATACTGGTTCTTAAAGTCACGACCGAACACATCGTCCAGATATTTCAGGCGGTTGAGCGAGCGATCCAGCACGGTCACATCCGCGCCCATGCCTGCCGCGACCTTGGCCGCATGAGTGCCGACAACGCCGCCGCCGATAACCACCACACGGGCCGGTGCAACGCCGGGTACGCCACCCATCAGGACACCGCGACCGCCGTTGGCCTTTTGCAACGTCCAGGCACCAACCTGCGGCGCCAAGCGGCCCGCAACTTCGGACATCGGCGACAGCAGCGGCAAGCCACCGCGATCATCGGTGACGGTTTCATATGCAATGGCGGTGCAGCCCGATTCCAGCAGATCGTGGGTCTGCTCGGGGTCCGGTGCCAGGTGCAGGTATGTGAACAGCAACTGGCCCTCGCGCAGCATCTTGCGTTCACCGGCCTGGGGTTCCTTGACCTTGACGATCATGTCGGCTGTGGCAAAGATTTCACTGGCGGTGGCAATGATATGCGCGCCGGCACTGGTGTAATCTTCGTCTGTAAACCCCGACCCCATGCCAGCCCCGTGCTGGATCAATACCTGATGGCCCTGATTGACAGCTTCGCGTGCGGCGTCTGGCGTCATGCCAACGCGGAATTCCTGTGGTTTAATCTCTGTGGGGCAGCCGATTTTCATAGTTTTTCCTCCAAAACTTTAAGGAGAGGATATAGGCGAAAAGCTGGTGTTTGCTTGTTTTTTGAGCAAAATAAAAACCTATGATTCGAAGAATCTTCGACTATAAGGCATAAACTCAGCAAGGATCTTCGTCAAAATGTCTCTAGATCAAATAGATCGTCGCATCCTTACGGTGTTGCAAAAACAGGGACGAATTTCCAATTCTGACCTTAGCGAATTGGTGAACCTGTCTGCTTCGGCCTGCCACCGTAGGGTGCAACGTCTAGAGAGCGACGGCTATATTCGCAACTACGTGGCCCTGTTGGATGCCCGCAAAATGCAGGTGCCAAGCACGGTGTTTGTCGAAATCACCCTGTCCGGGCAGGCAGATGAGGTGCTGGATGCGTTTGAAAAGGCAGTGGCGCGAATTCCGGATGTGCTGGAGTGTCATTTGATGGCCGGTACGGCGGATTACCTGCTGAAGGTGGTGTCAGAGAACACCGATGATTTCGCCCGTATTCACCGGCAGCATCTGGCGCGGTTGCCCGGTGTGGCGCAGATGCAAAGCTCGTTTGCATTGAGAACTGTTTTCAAGACGACCGCACTGCCAGTCTGACGGCGCAGTCTGGCGCGCGTTACGCAGTGTTGTGGGGCTATATCGCCCTGTAATCTGTTCAACATATATGCTCAGATGCCGCAAAAGAGCGGGGACCGGCATGGGTTGGGATTATATTATCGTAGGCGCAGGTAGCGCAGGCTGTGTCTTGGCCAAACGGCTGAGTGAGGCCGGGCACCGGGTGTTGTTGCTAGAGGCCGGTGGCAAGGATAATTACCACTGGGTGCATATCCCGATGGGCTATCTGTATTGCATCGGCAATCCGCGCACTGACTGGATGTATCACACGGCTGAGGAGCCGGGGCTGAACGGGCGGTCCTTGATCTATCCTCGGGGTAAGGTTTTGGGGGGCTGCTCGTCGATCAATGGGATGCTGTATCTGCGCGGGCAGGCCGCGGATTATGACGGTTGGCGTCAACGCGGCAATCCGGGCTGGGGCTGGGACGATGTGCTGCCTTATTTCAAGAAATCCGAAGATTACGTCGAAGGCCCATCTGAAATGCACGGGGCGGGCGGTGAATGGCGGGTCGAAAATCAGCGATTGCATTGGGACGTACTGGATCACTGGTCGCAGGCGGCGCAGGCCTGGGGCTTGCCGCATGTCACGGATTTCAACACCGGCAATAATGAGGGTGTCGGCTATTTCCGGGTCAATCAGCGCGGCGGCTGGCGTATGAACACGGCCAAGGCATTCCTGCGCACCACCACGGGAGAAAACTTGAAGGTTGAGACGCAGGCGCATACGCGGCGGGTTTTGATCGAAGACGGGTGCGCGGTTGGCGTCGAGTATGAACAGGGTGGCCAGGTTAAGGTCGCGCGCGCCAAAGGCGAAGTGATCCTGTCGGCAGGCGCAATCAACTCGCCACAGATTCTGCAACTGTCGGGGCTGGGACCTGCTGAACTGTTGCAACAGCACGGCATTGCAGTGCAGCGCGATATCCCGGCGATTGGCAGCAATCTGCAAGATCACCTGCAACTGCGTTGCGCCTGGCGGCTGACCGGGGCAAAAACATTGAATACGCTGGCGAATTCAATGTGGGGCAAGGCCAAAATTGGTCTGGAATATGCGGTGAAACGATCCGGGCCGATGTCGATGGCACCCAGTCAGCTGGGGGCGTTTTCCCGGTCGCGGCCTGGTCTGGAAACGCCCGACCTAGAGTATCACGTGCAGCCCCTGACGCTGGAGGCCTTTGGCAAGCCGCTGCATGATTTTCCGGGGCTGACCGCCAGTATCTGCAACTTGCGGCCTGAAAGCCGGGGAACGGTGCAGATCACCTCGCCCGACGCGGCGGTCGCGCCACGGATTGCACCCAATTATCTGTCCACCGAGGGTGACAAGCAGGTGGCGGTAGCGGCAATACGGCAGGCGCGCCAGATCATCAGGCAAGGTCCGATGCAGCGCTATGCGCCCGAAGAGATGAAGCCCGGTATCGTATCAGATGACGAAGCGGATCTGGTCAAGGCGGCAGGGGATGTTGGCACCACTATTTTCCACCCAACCTGCACGGTGCATATGGGACCGGACGACACGGCCCCACTTGATCCTGAGCTGCGGTTGCGTGGGGTGTCTGGTCTGCGGGTGGTCGATGCCAGCGTGATGCCGACAATCACCAGTGGCAACACCAATGCGCCCACGATCATGATTGCAGAAAAAGCGGCGGATATGATCCTGAGGGCCGCCCGCTAGCTGTTGGGCAGGGAAAGCTGCTGAGGAGAGGTGCGGTTATATGAAATCCCGAATCAATAGCAGCGAAAGGATGCTTTCGGGTTGAATCTTGGGCGTTTTCCGGTTTCCCTAGACGAATAACTTACAGCCGGTGCTGCCAGATATTAAGGCAGCTGACATTGCCCATAGGAGGCCTCTTGTGACCCGCGAAGATGACAGCACAACCATGGCCTGGCTGGAAGATGAACTGCAGGACATGCTGGACGAGGGGATAGAGGTCGAATCCGCTGAACCAATGCTGTCGATGGAGTTGCGCAAGATCTATCGCGCCCAACACCCCGAGATGCTGGACCGGCAGGTGTATTTTCGCAATCTGCTGCGGCTGCAGGCTGAATTGATCAAGCTTCAGGACTGGGTGGTCGAAACGGGCGCTAAAGTGCTGGTGATCATGGAAGGCCGGGACGCTGCGGGCAAGGGCGGTGTGATCAAGCGGATCACCCAACGGCTGAACCCTCGGGTGGCGCGGGTTGTGGCCTTGCCTGCCCCCAGCCGCCGGGAGCAAAGCCAGTGGTATTTTCAACGTTATGTGCCCTATCTGCCGTCAGGCGGTGAAATCGTGCTGTTTGACCGTTCGTGGTACAACAGGGCCGGTGTCGAGCGGGTGATGGAGTTTGCCGATGAGGATCAGGTTGAAACGTTCTTTAAGGATGTTCCTGAATTTGAACGGATGCTGGTACGGTCAAACACCATCGTGCTGAAATACTGGTTTTCGATCACCGACGAAGAACAGCAATTGCGGTTTATGATGCGGATCCATGATCCGATGAAGCAGTGGAAACTGTCACCGATGGATCTGGAGAGCCGGGTTCGCTGGGAGAAATATACCGAAGCCAAAGAGGATATGCTGGCACGGACCAACATTCCCGAAGCTCCGTGGTATGTTGTTGAAGGCAACGACAAAAAACGCGAGCGATTGAATTGTATCGAGCACCTTTTGTCGCAAATTCCTTACCTTGATGTCTCTACCGAGAGGGTCAGCCTGCCGGATCGGGAATATAATCCCGAGTATGAACGCCAGGTTCTGCCGGACGAGTTATATGTGCCGAAAGTCTATTGAAACGTCGCAAAGGTGCGTGGGGAACACAGCCTACACCGGTTAAAGCTGTGGTTTTGTCAGTGATGCCCCGGCGACGTGATCTACCGACATTGTAACGTGCGTTCTCTTGCCGTCAGGCGCTGGACCTCTTGGCGTTCTGACGTGGACAAGGGGATTTGACCGGCGGTTACTCCAATCCTGCAACCCTGGTTCGAGAAGGCCTGTCGCCCGCGTGGGCTTTGAAAACAATAGCCGTTGCGGGCGAAAATGGCATTTCTCTGCAGCCAGAGACTGTTACAGGTTTCCTGGGGTTGCGGGCTTCTGACACCAGTGAAGCGGATCCAGTTTGAGTGGGCCCATCCCTGTGCGCCTGTTTGAGTTCGGACATTGAACCAAACGCCGTCCTGTCCCAAGACCTTAAGACGCGTGCCCTCGGGCATTTTCATCAAGCGTGTTGCGGCGGCGGCGGTGCCGCTTCGCAGGGCCAGAAACCCGTCACCATTGGGGTCCAGTCCTGCAACCTGATGGGTGAAACCATCCGTTTCGACCGGTGGCAAGGGGGTTGGTATCGATTGCGGAATGTCCACGCGCGCGGCGCTGCCCGCGATATAGATCCGTTCTATGAGAGATGAGTTTTCCCAGGGAACCTGCGTGCCATTGGTCTGTTGAACAACGTCGCGCCGCACCTTTCGCATGACCTCGTGTAGGTCATCACTCTGTGCGGGTAAGTGTCTTAGGAGGGCCTTTGTAAAGGGGCTGTTCCGGCCACTGCCGTCCAGTGCGACATTGCCCGGCTGTGTTGAAAAGGCAATGAACGAGCCGACCCCAGCATCAATCTTTGCCAAGCCCCGCGCGACACTCCCGATTGCTCGGCCAGTATTTGGGAGGTCGAACGGATTGTTGCGGCAGGCATCCAGGATGACAATATTCCGGTCAGCCCTGCTTTCCATTTCAGCGAGTACCGTTTGAAGTTTAACCGACCGCTGCCGGATCGTGGCTTCGTCCGTCCCGTAGGCATCCACGGGGATCAGGAAATTCTCGGACCCCAGTTGGATTGCATGCCCGGCGAAATAGAAGAGTGCAACATCCTCTGGTTTCAGTGATTTTTGCACCTGCTGTACCAGCATCAGAATCTCGGCTCTGGTCAGGTCAGTTCCAGACGTCACGCGGAATCCCACGGACCGCAATGTTTGGGCAATGTCTTTTGCATCTTGAGCTGAATTCGGCAGATCGTTGATCTGTTCGTTGATATATTCGGAATTTCCAATGACGAGAGCGATGCGGTCGCCAGACAGCGCGGTACTGGCCCAGACCAGGCCCATGAGGATCAATAAGAGCCGGTGAAGCATTCTTCTTGTCTCCTTTTGTCGGTCGGGGCGGGAATTGGAAATCTTTATAGGTACCTGACACTATCATGCCCAAATCAAGTCGCTTTGCCAGATGAAAGCGTATGGGCCCATAGCCAGGTTCGTGGAGTCTAAGGTGCGACGCAGCAGCACATGAATTGAATGCATTGCGTTTCTACGGAATCGAAAAAGGTTCCCGAAGCGGTTGTTACCTTGATGAAAAAACCAAGAGGGGGGGGAGTAAACATAGGTTGTTTGTCCGCTTCGGGAAATGGGGTGACAAGCTAAAGGTGTCATCTACCCCAAGCAGTCGTAGGCGGGGGAGGCCATGCCCTGCTTATGCATCCACTATAGTAGAATTTCAGAAGATTGTACACAACCAATGCGTGTACTTACAAAAACCTGCCGATTGTCATTTGGGGCGCAAAGTATCATGCGGGCTGAACGTTAGAATGAAATATGCGCACTGGGGCCCGTTACTCAAAAAAGCCTTGAGAGGAAACGACAAACCCCCGCGGCCGGGGCCTCGGGGGTCGTTTAAACGTCTGCGTAGGTGACTGCCGGTTGCCCGGAAATGACCCACTAATAAGTGCAGTCCAAAGCTGGACGGGTTGCTTAGAGCATCCCTTCGCGCTGTGCTTTCTTACGTGCCAATTTACGGGCGCGGCGAATCGCTTCAGCTTTCTCGCGTGCGTGTTTCTCGGACGGTTTCTCGAAATGTTGCTTGAGCTTCATTTCACGAAATACGCCTTCACGCTGCAGCTTTTTCTTCAGGGCACGAAGCGCCTGATCGACATTGTTGTCGCGAACACTAACCTGCATGTGGTTTTCACCACCTTTCTAAGTTGAGTTGCAAGGATTTGCAGGAACGGGCGCTATAGCAAAGCGGGCTCAATTTGTCTAGTACTGGAGCCAGGCGTGGTGTGTGCAGCGCAAGCGGGGAGATGCAGGATGAAGACCGGGCACGAAGAGGCGCAGGACGCCACCAAGGGCGCACTGTTAGACGCCGCGTTGTTGCATGTGCCGTTTGACGGCTGGACCGAGGCAACATTTCGCGCGGCCTGTCAGGATGTGGCCGTAGATGTCGTTTTGGCGCAGGCGATCTGTCCGCGCGGCGCGGTGGATTTGGCCCTTGCCTATCATGCGCGGGGGGATGCACTGATGGTGCAACGTCTGCTGTCCGAGGATCTGACAGGGTTGCGGTTTCGCGACAAGATTGCCAGCGCCATCCGGTTCCGGCTGGAAGCAGTGGATGACAAAGAGGCCGTGCGGCGTGGCACCACAATGCTGACGCTGCCGCAATATGCCGGCGACGGCGCGCGGGCGATTTGGGGGACGGTTGACGCGATCTGGACGGCGCTGGGCGACGGGTCGGATGACATCAACTGGTACACCAAGCGGGCCTCGTTATCTGCGGTTTACACGGCAACAGTGCTGTATTGGCTGGGGGATGACAGCCCAGAGCACCAGTCCAGCTGGGACTTTTTGGACCGTCGCATCGACAATGTCATGCAGTTCGAAAAATTGAAGGCGCGGGTTCAGGCGAATCCGTTGTTAAAACCGTTTTTGGCCGGACCGAATTGGCTGGCCGATCAAGTCAAACCGCCTAAAGCCGCCGTAGATCTGCCGGGATCCTTGACCCCACGCCGTTAATCATGGGCTTATTCTAATTTAACTGACCGGAGCTCCCGCCCGTCGTCGGGCATCTCCATGCCCTTCTCCCGTTGGGCCGAGCGCCGCGCAGGCGCGGCGCGGTTGCGCATGGCCGTTGACCAAGCGATTTGTCGCTAGAGGATCAGCGTTTGCAGGTCCGCGCTGTGATGCTAGGCATAGGGCAAAGGAAAGGATCCCTGATGAGTGAAATGATGCGTGCTGTTGAGATATCCACCCCAGGTGGACCAGATGTTTTGCAGCTGACGGAGCGGCCAATTCCGGTGCCGGGCCATGGTCAGGTGGTGATCAAGGTGGCCTATGCGGGGGTCAACAGGCCGGATGCTTTGCAACGGGCAGGGGCCTATGCACCGCCACCTGGAGCCAGCGATCTGCCGGGGCTGGAGGCCTCGGGTGAAGTGGTGGCTGTTGGGGCGGGTGTGAGTGACCTTGTGCAGGGGGATCTGGTCTGTGGATTGCTGCCCGGCGGTGGCTATGCCGACTATGTGGCGACCCCGGCGGCGCATTGTCTGCCTATTCCCAAAGGGATGGATCTGAAGCAGGCGGCCTGCCTGCCTGAAACGTTCTTTACCGTTTGGTCGAATGTGTTCGGTCGCGGTGGGTTGCAGGCTGGCGAGCGGTTTCTTGTGCATGGGGGATCCAGTGGCATTGGCACGACTGCAATTCAGTTGGCCAGTGTGCTGGGCGCGCGGGTTTTTGCCACAGCGGGATCGGATGAGAAGTGTCAGGCCTGTCTGGACCTGGGAGCGGAGCGGGTGATCAACTACCGGGACGAGGACTTTGTCGATGTCTTGCGCGGGCAGGGGGGCGCGAACCTGATCCTTGATATGGTGGGTGGTGATTATATTCCCCGTAATATCAAATCGCTGGCAGATGACGGCCGCCTGGTGCAGATCGCCTTTCTGTCCGGACCCAAGGTCGAGTTGAACTTTGCTCAGATCATGATGCGGCGGCTGACAGTGACCGGTTCGACGTTGCGGCCACAAAGTGATTTGGCCAAGGCCCGCATCGCGGACGAGCTGTTTGAAGTGGTTTGGCCGCTGCTCGAGTCGGGGCAGGTGGCGCCGGTGATGGATAGCGAGTTTGCGCTGGCGGATGCCGCGGCGGCCCATGCCCGCATGGAAAGCTCAGGCCATATCGGCAAGATTGTGCTGAAGGTGGCGGGCTAAAGAAAACAGACGGCTATGGCCACCGTGATGGGGCCATAGCTGGTGTTTCCGGCAGGTTATTCAACCGCGCGGCGGTACAGGTGCCAGGTGGCATGGCCAAAAATGGGCACCACCACGACCAAACCCAACAGGAACGGAATTGAGGCGATGAACAGGCTGGCGCCGATCAATCCGCCCCAGACCAATGCGACAACCGGACTGGCACGCAGCACGCGAACCGAAGTGATGACCGCGACCGGTAGGCCAACGTTGCGATCCAGAAGCAGTGGGAAAGACACAATGCTGATGGCCAGTGCCGCCAGTGCAAAGAGAGCCCCGAGGCCAGTGCCTACAATGATCATGCTCCATCCCGCAGGTGTTGTGAATGTGTCCATGACAAACACAGTAAGAGAGGTCGGGGCTTCGGGGCCGAGGGTCCAGGCGTAGACAGCGTTGGCGCAGATCAACCAGGCAAAGAACAGCGCAGCAAGGTAGACACCAAGCATCAGCATGGCGCCAAAGGACGGTGCGCGGATTACTTCAAGGGCATCTCCCCATTTTGGATCATGTCCAGCTTCGCGTTGGCGGGACATTTCATATAGGCCAACAGCGGCAAGCGGGCCGATCAGGGCAAAGCCCATAATGACCGGCACCAGTAAGGGCAGCAGGTTCATCGAAAATCCCATGACCACCATCATGATCCCGATCAATGGATAGAACAGCACCAGAAACATCGCGTCGCTGCGGCAGCTGGTAAAATCCTCGGCGCCAGCCTTAAGTGCATATTTCAAATCCGACAGTTCCAGCCGTCGCACCTTTGGCAGGTCACGGGCCATGTCGCTGCCCATTTGGTCGACCGAGGCTGAGATGTGGTAGCTGGTCGTTTCAGCGTGCTGAAACAGCCAGCTGAGCGGGTTGCCAATTGATTTAGCCATAAGCGGGCTCCTTTCACTATCCATGGCAGCGGTGCCGTCGGGCAGTTTCAGGGTCGTCACTGGGCGCGGCACTTGAGTTGACAATAGCGCAAAGGGTGCAGCTTTCCTTTGAAGTGCCGTGAACGTGACATATCAATTTCTGCAATGTGCGCGCATACACTGGCCCTAGATGACCCTGCGCAACGCCTTCGGTCACCGCACCGGCGTGAAGCGGGCGTTGTTCAAACTGCAGTCGCGGATGACATCGCGGCCGCAGGGCACTGGGGTCAGGTCGCGTGACAGGCAGATCCTGGCCTCTTGAATATATCCGTCACGGCAGGTCACGGTCAGCATGTCTTTCTCCAGATCTGGGTTGGCTTTCAAAAAGGCCTCTTCGATCAATGAGGCAGGCAGGGTGACGTCTTTGTCCAGTTTCCGAAAAATGGCAGGGCGTTCCACCATGTTGTAGGCCACGCGCATCAGGTCATAGTAGCTTTGCGCCTGCAGGCCCGCACAGGTGCCGTGTTTTTTCCACTGGTGCCAGGCCAGACCGGGGCTGCCCATGATGTCGGTCATCTCGGCGCTCATCCGGCGGGTGGGGGGCGCGACTGAGGTGCGGCAGTAGGTTGGCCAGCCGCGGTGGAATTGGGGCCATAGCCCGTGCAGGGTCCAGCCGTAGTCGTGGCGTGCGTCGCATTGATCAGAATCGCGCGCGTCCCCTTCGAGCGCGCACCAGTTGGGGGACCAGCTGAGCGCCAGGACGTAATAGTCGAACACTCCGGCTTTTTCACCTTCGGCGCTGGCGGCCCCAATTCCCATGGCCCAAAGGGCAAATCCAACCGTCAAAATCATGCTGCGCATTCGGCTCTTCCCAAATTGAAATATCGCGACTATATAGAGTTCAAATTCCCCGACAATGGAAACCAGACCCCTAAGGCGGGGCAGCCTATTTCAGGCGGCGGGGAAGATGTGTTGTAAATGGAGATGAGCACATGGCAAAACCGTTGATGGCCAAAGCAACCGCTGTGTGGCTGGTGGACAATACCACCATCAGCTTTAAACAGATTGCGGACTTTGTTGATCTGCACGAGCTGGAAGTACAGGGCATCGCTGATGGCGACGTGGCCCAGGGCGTCAAGGGGTTTGACCCGGTCGCCAACAATCAGCTGTCTCAGGAAGAGATCACCGCAGCTGAGGCAAGCCCGTTGCACAAGCTGAAGTTAAAGTTCTATGCCGCCGCTGCGGGTGAAGAAAAGCGCCGTGGCCCACGCTATACGCCGCTGTCCAAGCGTCAGGACCGTCCGGCATCGATCTATTGGTTGGTCAAGTTCCACCCCGAATTGGCAGACAGCCAGATTTCGAAATTGGTGGGTACAACCAAGCCGACAATCCAGGCGATCCGCGAGCGGACACACTGGAACATCGCCAACATTCAGCCGATCGATCCGGTTGCGCTGGGCCTGTGTAAACAGTCCGAGCTGGACCAGGCCGTGCAAAAAGCGGCTGCCAAGAAAGCTGCTGAAGGTGGCGTGATGAGCGATGACGAACGTCGCAAGCTGGTCAGCACCGAACAGTCGCTGGAGATGGACACCGAGCCGAAGATCCCAAGCGGCATGGAGGGTCTGGAGACCTTTACGCTGGGTGGTGGTCATGATGAAGAGCCGAGCAGAGAGGCGCCGGTTGATGCCGACAGCTTCTTCAACCTGCCAGCTGGTGGTGGCGACGAAGATGAAGACGAGGATGACAACAGCGACGATCCGCGCGGTTGATCCCTTCTCAAAAAGTACAAAAAACCCGGCCAAGTGCCGGGTTTTTCATTTTCTGCTGACTATAGTTGCAAGCAATCTGTGCGGCTTTTGTTTGGCTCAAATCTCTTTGCGGGCGCGCAGCGCGGCGGTGATGGTGCCGTCATCCAGATAATCCAGCTCGCCGCCGATTGGCACACCCTGTGCCAGCGTGGTCAGTTTGACCTGATCCTGTAGCAAATCGGCGATGTAATGCGAGGTGGTCTGGCCGTCGATGGTGACATTCAACGCCAAAATGACCTCGTTAACGGCCTCGGCTGTGACCCGGTCGACCAGACGCGGGATGCGCAGCTCGTCGGGGCCAATGGCATCAAGCGCGGACAGGGTGCCGCCCAGCACGTGGTAACGACCTTTGAATACAGCGGCGCGTTCCATCGCCCACAGATCACCGACATCTTCGACCACGCAGAGTTCGCCATTGGCGCGGGACTCGTCCTGACAGATATCGCAGATTTCAGAGGTGCCGACATTGCCGCAGTTCAGACATTCGCGGGCACTGATTGCGACCTGGCTCATCGAATCGGCCAGCGGCGTCAGCAGTAATGCGCGCTTGCGGATCAGGTGTAGCACCGCACGCCGGGCTGAGCGCGGGCCAAGGCCGGGCAGTTTGGCCATCAGGTCAATCAGGATTTCGATGTCGTCGGTAGAATTGCTCATTCCAGCTTCACTTCGTCAGGGGCATCCGGAACTTCACCGGGCAGAGGGATGCGAGTGACGGTATAACCCGCCTGGCGCAGGAGTTCGATCATGCCCTGTTCACCCGGCAAATGGAATGAGCCAATGGCCATGAACACGCCGCCCTCTTGCAACACGGGTTGGGCGGTCTGCAGGAAGGTCTTGTTGCGTTGGGTCAGTAAGTAATCATCGGCTCTTTGCAAATGCAGATCAGCCAGTTCTTCGCCATAGATCCGGGTCAGGGTGGACCTCTCCCATTGACGCTCTAGCGCCAAATCACCCTGCAGATACAGCGCAAAGCTTGTCGCCCGGGAGGCGGCGGTTGTCAGCGGGTCTAGATAGGCGCCGTAGACTGCCAGAATGGACAGGGTCGTGTCTTGATTTTGCGGCTCAGTCAGAAAATCTGTCAGCGCATTTGGAGGCTCGAGACCCAGAATGCGGGCGCCACCAATCATGCCAAAGGTTTGGATCAGGCTATCCTGATCAGGAACCACGCCGGCAGCAAAATCGTCACAGGGGTCAGACAACAAGTTTTCGACGATGACCGGTAACGTCAGATAATCAGCGGCCTCGCGCCCCCAGCCCAATCCATCAAGCCGGGTGCGAATCCAATCGATAATCAGCGGGTCCAGTCCCGAGTTATCAAAACTGTAGGTACTGTTATTTGGGCGGAACAGGTCTTTTTCCTGATGATCCCGAACCGATTGGCGAGACGCGAACACAGGGTCGAATTCCAGCGCTACGATCCGGGCGCCCGCGATCCGCTGTTGCAGAATTAGTGGGAGATCCAGCACCAGCGGATCATTTGAATGCATTGTGCCCCACAGATGTGAGACCGCACCTTCTGGTGATTGAATCCGCCAAAATCTGCCGTTTGGATTGGGCATTTTGACGGCCTCAGCCCGAAGGCTGGCAAGTAACGCATCAGGCAGGACCTGCGGGTCAATCGTGGCCGAGGTAACCGTGCAGGCCTCGCGTGTCGCCCAAGCCTGGGCCTGCACTGCGGCGGGCACCAGGAGTGACAGGGCGAACACTAGGGGTTTCAAAACGTACATACCCTTAGAACGGCAGCTTGACGTCCTTGGGCAGGCCCATGCTTTCGGTCAGGCGCGCCATTTCTTCCTGTGCCTTATCGGCTGCTTTGGTCTGGGCGTCCTTGACGGCTGCCAGGATCAGGTCCTCGACCACTTCTTTGTCGTCACCGTTGAAGATCGACGGATCGATATCCAGCGCCTTCAACTCGCCTTTGGCGCTGGCGGTTGCTTTCACCAGGCCAGCACCAGACTCGCCGGTGACCATGACATTGTGCAAGTCGTCCTGCATCTGGGTCATTTTGGTTTGCAGGTCCTGTGCCGATTTCATCATCTTGGCCATATCGCCAAGACCGCCGAGGCCTTTGAGCATTGGATCTCTCCTATAGGATGGTTTTGCCTGCTAAATACGGTCGCGGTGCCAACCATACAAGGGGAAAGGGGGGCTCAATCGGCCATGGATCGCTGAGCTGCACGGATATGGAACCGGCGTCGGTAGGTGCCGGGACTTAGTCCTGTGCGGGATTTGAACACTCGGGAAAACGCCGAAAGATCCTGATACCCGACACTCCAGGCGATTTCGCTGACGCTATCGCCGCCACGTTCCAGGGCTGCCCGTGCTTTTTCGATTCGCAGGGCCTGCAAATAGGTGGCGGGGGGATAGCCGGTGGCCGATTGAAAGCGACGTATGAAGGTGCGCAGGGACATGGCCGCGAGCTTTGCCAACTGCTCGGCCTGCATTTGGTCCTGAACCTGTTGTTCCATATGGCGCTGCACTGTCAGGATCTGCACGTCGCCATGGCTGCGGTTGGGACGAAAGCTGGAGTAATGCCGCTGTTCGCGCCCGGCGGGGTCGATCAGCAGATGCCGGGCCAGCCGAGAGACGGCATCACCGCCGTACCAGCGCCCGGTCAAATGCAGCCCCAGATCCAGCCAGGCCATCAATCCCCCGGCGGTGATGACGTCGTGGTCATCGATCAGAATATGTTCGGGCCGCAGATCAACCTTGGGAAAGGCTGCCCGAAAAGGCTCTTCGAGGGCCCAATGGGTGGTGGCTGGGCGCCCGGTCAGCAGGTCGGCATGGCCCAACCAAAAGGCCCCGGCACAAACAGAACAGGCCAATGCACCGGCGTGATGTTGGGTGACGGCCCAGTCCAGCAGCTGCGGAGCCTCGGTGCCCAGGCTGCCATCAATCGAAGGCGGAAAGACAAAGGCGTCGCAGGGGCGGGTGTCTGGGGCGGTTGGGCTGATAATGCGTATGTCGGGGCCAGACCCCTGGTCTTGTAATCTGGGCAGCAGGGCGAACATATCCGCCAACCCCCACAGGGCCGAACGCTGGACGCCGGGATAATCAATAAGGGCAATAGTGGGTTTTGGCGTGATCTGCATATATATTGTCATATGCGCCAATCGCCTATTGGGTCAAGCCGCGCCAGAAACGGGCATGTATCAACATTTAGGAGACTACGATGCCCAAGACAGCCCTGATCCTGGTGGATATCCAGAACGATTATTTCGACGGCGGTGATTGGCCGTTACACCAGATGGAACGCGTTTCAACCAACGCCGCTGACCTGCTGACTGATGCCCGTGAAAAGGGCCTCGTTGTGGTTCATATCCGGCACGAAAACGCCTCATCTGAGGCGCCGTTTTTCCGACCCGGAACGGCAGGTGCTGAGATCCATGTTTCGGTGGCACCAAAGGCTGGCGAGCCGGTGTTGACCAAGGCACGTGCCAACAGTTTTCACGACACCGGGTTGTTGGACATTCTGCGAGAGGCCAAGATAGAGGCGGTCACCATCTGCGGCGCGATGAGCCAGATGTGCATCGATGCCACGGCGCGGGCTGCGGCAGATTTCGGGTTTCAAGTCACCGTGGTCGAGGACGCCTGTGGGGCCAAAGAAATGGGTTTTGATGGCGTCGAGTTGAACGCTGTGCAGGTGCACGCTGCCTTTATGGCTCCGCTGGCAATGGGTTATGCAAAGGTGGTGAAAACGGATGATGTCGTCACCTGACACCTCTCCAGGTGGGGCGGCTGCACGTCAGCCGTCCTCGAAGGGGTCCCATTCATCCTCGACCTCAGGCAATGCATCAGCGGCTATCTCAGCCTGCAGTTCCTCAGCAGTTCGGATGCGGGTGATCTTAGCCTTAGGGAATTTTTCCAAAACGGCCTGCACCAAAGGGTGTGCTGTTGCCTTGGCGCGCAGGGCGTTTTCGGCGGCGTCGTTCTTTTCCGCGATGGTCTGCGCGTCTCCATCCGAGACAATTGTCACCGTCCAGCGACTGCCCGTCCAGTTCTGCAACCCGGTCCCCAGCCGTGCGGCTAGATTGGCAGGGGCACTCTCTGATGGGGTGAACTCGATCCGGCCCGGCTGATAGGATACCAGTCGCACGCCGGTTTCCACCTCGACCAGCAGTTTTACGTCGCGCTGGGTGCGGATTAATTCGACCACATGTTCAAAGCTGGGATACCGGGCCAGCGCCGAATCGGCTTGGGTGGCGAGGGCCAGCGTTGTGCCGTTGCCCCCAGACGCAACCGGGCTGCCGGCGCCAGACTGCGCGTTGGTATAGGTGCTGCCGGTGGGGGCGCCGCCACCGAGTGCCATGCCGCCACTGGGACCAGATGGCGGGGTTGCCGGGGGCGGGGTTGGCATGTCCTGCAACTTGCGGATCAGCTCTTCGGGGCTGGGCAGGTCGGCGACATGGGTTAGCCGGATCACCGCCATTTCAGCCGCCATCATGGCATTTGGTGCAGCCGAGACTTCTTCCAGTGCTTTCAAAAGCATCTGCCACATCCGGGTCAGCACCCGCATCGGCAGGGCTTGGGCCATCTGACTGCCCCGCGCACGTTCGTCGGGCGAAATGGTGGGGTCTTCGGCGGCATCCGGAGTGATTTTTACAACTGACACCCAATGGGTGATCTCGGCCAGATCCCGCAGCACGGCCAGCGGATCTGCACCTTCGGCGTATTGCGCACTCAACTCGGTCAGTGCAGCGGCAGCATCGCCGCGCAGGATCATGTCAATCAGGTCCAGCACCCGCCCACGATCGGCCAGTCCCAGCATGGCGCGCACCTGATCGGCGCTGGTTTCACCGGCGCCGTGGGAAATCGCCTGATCCAGCAGTGAGGTCGCATCGCGGGCCGAGCCTTCGGCGGCGCGGGTGATCAGCGCCAGCGCATCATCAGATATCTGCGCGCCCTCGGCGCTAGCAATCTTGCTGATCAGTGCAATCATCACCTCGGGTTCGATCCGGCGCAGGTCAAACCGCTGACAGCGTGACAGGACCGTCACCGGCACCTTGCGGATCTCGGTGGTGGCAAAGATGAATTTCACATGCGCTGGCGGTTCCTCCAGTGTCTTCAACAGCGCGTTGAACGCACTGGTCGACAGCATGTGGACCTCATCGATGATATAAATCTTATAGCGGGCTGAAGCGGCGCGATAGGCCACGGAATCGATGATCTCGCGGATGTCACCGACGCCTGTCCGGCTGGCCGCATCCATCTCCATCACATCGACATGGCGGCCTTCCATGATGGCAACGCAGTGTTCACATTCACCGCAAGGCTCGGTCGTCGGGGTGCCGGTGCCATCCGGGCCGATGCAGTTCATCCCCTTGGCGATGACCCGCGCGGTGGTGGTTTTACCAGTGCCGCGAATGCCGGTCATGATAAAGGCCTGGGCAATGCGATCTGCCGCAAAGGCGTTCTTCAGTGTTCGCACCATGGCGTCCTGGCCGACCAGATCGGCAAAGGTTTCGGGGCGATATTTGCGGGCCAGAACCTGGTATGGGTTGGATCCGGTTTCGGTGCCTGCGTCGGTGGGTGTGTCGCTCATGTGTACTCGTGCCGGATTCGGGGACATTCTGGTTTTGCGCAGGGTATTCAAGCTGACCCGTTTCGTCCACTGCTGTTGCCAAGGTGTAGCGACTTGGTTGTCGTGTTTAGGCGACACTGGCGTCATTTTTCCATGGGCGCAGGCCGGGAATGATAGTGCAGCCTCATAAATTATTTTTACGCAAGCCTCTCTCGACGCTACAGTCGGGCGAACTGGTTTTAAAAATGGGTACGGCAAGGGCAACAGCACAGACCAGTAGGGAGAGATGATGCAATCTGAATCGGTTGGGCAAAAAGAGGGTGCGTTGGTGATCCACGCACTGTCGGTGGCGGATGGCATTTTGGCACTCTGCCCACTTCCAGGGGCAGGTGGCAATTATCGCGGTGACCTGGATCATATCCATGATTGGCAGCCGGGTCTGGTTATTTCGATGACCACAGAGGCCGAGCAGGTGGCTGTTGGCGGGGCAACGCTGGGCACGGATATTCAAAGTCTGGCCAGTCGCTGGGTTCATCTGCCTGTGCCCGACTTCAGCCCACCACCGCCCGAAGTTTTGGCAAAATGGCCACCGGTTAGCCATATGGCCCGCAAAGCTTTGGTGGGGGGCGGACGGGTGTTGGTGCATTGTCGTGGTGGCTGTGGTCGTTCGGGCATGGTGGTGTTGAGGCTGATGATCGAATGCGGCGAAAAGCCAGCGGTGGCCCTGGCACGGCTGCGCGCAGTTCGACCCTGTGCAGTCGAGACACCAGAGCAGATGCAATGGGCCTATGGCCCGCGCCGTCAGGCGCATAATTAACCAGTGCCGTCAGGTACACGATTAACCCGCGCCGTCAGGTGCCCGAGGGAGCGTTGAGGTCGCCACAGGATCTGTCTGACTTTGTAGGTTTGTAGTGCAGCAGGGCGGGCAGGGCGCGGATCACATCCGAATCACGTCGCACCCGCGCCAGTTGCCAACTGCCTTGCAGCAGGATGTAGAAATTCTGTGCAGCCAGCGCGGATTTGTCTTTGGCCATCCCGAGACGCTGTGCATGATCGTCCACTTCGGTAATCCAACCCTCAAAAAGATGTGCAGCGTGACGGTGGAATTCAGCGTTGTCCGGGCCTTCGAACAGGGTGGAGGAGATCGGGCAGCCGCACCATTTTCCGGTGATCTCAAACAGGTCAGCCAGTTTGTGGCACAGGGTGGTGGCGCCTTCGGTGAAATTCTCCGAAGGTTCGAACGAGGCAGCAATCAACAGCAGGATCTGGTCCGATGCCCAGGTCGCGGAGGCCATCGCCAAGTCGGATTTTCCATTGGGAAAGTGATGATACATCGATCCTTTGGGGGCCTGCGCCTTGGTCAGGATCTCGGCCAGGCCAACCCCATGATACCCGTGATTGCCAAACAGATGCGCGGCTGCGCGGATCAAACGATCCTTGGTTGGTCGTGGTTTGGGGGTCTTGGAGGGGGATGTTGCGTCAGTCATTTAGGCAGCTTGACATACCTAGACCAATTGGTCCAGATATGTCGTGTGGACCGATTGGTCTAGGAGGATTTTGCATGCTAGATTTCGAAAATTTCGACCCAGATGCCTTTGTTAGGGTCGATAAAGTACAGTTTGACGCTGCAGGAGTGGCGTTGACTGGGCATCTCTACCGTCCCAAAGGCACTCCACGTGCGGTGGTGGTCCTGAATGGTGCAACTGCGGTGCCGCAAAGCTTTTACCGCCATTTTGCCCGTTGGCTGGCAGCCGAGCGCGGCATGGCCTGTTTGACCTATGATTACAGCGATTTTGGTGCCTCAGCGCAGCGGCCGTTGCGCCAATCCGACGCCACTATGGCGCGCTGGACAATGGTGGAACAGCCCGCCGCGCGCGATGAAATGCGGCGACATTATCCTGAAGCTCCTTTGTGGGTGATTGGACACTCGCTTGGGGCGATGCTGATGCCACTACAGGACGGGATTGAGGATATTTCCCGAATGATCGTGGTGGCAGGCGGGCTGGTGCATCACAACGATCACCCATGGCCATACCGTGCTTTGGCTTTAGGCTTTTGGTTCGGACATGTACCATTGGCGGTCAAGCTGATGGGGTATTTGCCCGGACGTGCACTGGGATTTGGGGCCGACTTGCCGGCCGGCGTTTACTGGCAATGGCGCAAGTGGTGCACCACGCCGGGGAGCTATCTGCCTGAGGTTGGGGCTGGCTTGCCGTTGCCGGACTGGCAGAGTTGGGATGTGCCGGTGGATTTGTTTGGGATGAGTGACGACGAAATGATTCCCCCTGCCTGCGTCTGGCGCCTTGGAGAGGTCTATGGCGATGTGGAACAAACCAGAACTGAACTGACGCCGCAGGATTATGGATTGAAGAAAATTGGCCACATGGGGGCTTTTGCACGCAGCAATGCCGCCCTGTGGCCGACACTGGTGCCCGAGGATGTCCAGGGCACCAGCCTTTGTATGGCTTCCGTGGCCTAACCGAGTGGCAGCTTAGTAACCTTTGCGTCCCTTATGGTCGCGCTTCATCGACTTGATCATTTTGCCGAACCCCTTGTCGCGTCGGCGTGACTGCACAAGGGTTTCGGTGTTTCGCTCTTCATCGCGGTGTAGTTTCTGCCAACGTTCGACACGGGCGAGTTCAAGCGTACCCTCCTTTACGGCAGCCGTGACCGCGCAGCCCGGCTCGCCACTGTGGGAGCAGTCGTTGAACCGGCAACCTTGGGCGATTTCCATCAAGTCAGAGAAGACTTCCTCGACGCCTTCGTC